>NZ_JAMYUY010000002.1:0-457411 GCF_040323385.1 Mesorhizobium sp. M0045 | reverse complement strand
CGGACGAGCGGACTTCGAAGGATACGGATGCCCGGCTCACCGCGCGAAAGGGCAAGGGCGGCTTCACCTTTGGCTACAAAGCCCAGGTCGGGGTGGATGAGGGCTCTGGCCTGATCCGCACGGTGATTACCACGCCAGCCAACGTCAACGACACGGTGATGGCCGATAACTTGATCTGCGGCGACGAGAAGACGGTGTGGGCGGACGCCGCCTACGACACCCATGCCCGCCACGCCCGGCTCAAGGCCGAGGGCAAGAAGGTGCGCATCGCGCGCCGCCCCAACAAGCACCATGCGCTGCCGCCGCGGCTCAAACATTACAACCGCCTGATCGCCAGACGGCGAGCGGCGGTGGAGACCACTTTCGCCACGCTCAAGAACCGGATGAAGCTGACCAATATCCGCTATGTCGGACTGGCGAAGGCCACCGCCCAGGTGACATTGGCGGCGATCGCCTTCAACATGCGCCGATGGGCCGCCATCACGGGATAGGTGCGCCCGCAGCCCCGCCCGGGCCGAAACCGCCGCCGAAAGCCCAAACAAGGGGGCGGAGCTCACAAAGACGAGCGAAATCCCTGCGATCCCGCCCCATCTAAACATCCCCCGGTTACTGCGCAACAGGCCCCTTGTGGGAGAAGGTGCATCGGCGCGCAGCGCCGAGACGGATGAGGGGTGTTGGAAGGAATGCCGTCCGAGCCAAGCTGGAGCACCCCTCATCCGTCGCCTTCGGCGACACCTTCTCCCACAAGAAGCAAGGGGAGAAGGAAGAGACGCTGCCGCTAGGCGCTCCTCAAGCTCCCGCGCTATACGCCGCGATCGCCGCCATATTGACGATGTCCGAATCCTTGGCATTGAGCGAGACGATCTGAACCGGCTTGTTCAGGCCGACCAGCAGCGGGCCGATGACGGTCGAGCCGCCGAGCTCCTGCAGCATCTTGGTCGAGATCGAGGCCGAGTGGAAAGCCGGCATGATCAGCACATTGGCCGGACCGGTGAGGCGGATGAACGGGTACTGCGCCATGGCACGGGCGTTGAGCGCCACGTCGGCGGCCATCTCGCCGTCATACTCGAAATCGACGCGGCGCTTGTCGAGGATGCGCACCGCTTCCTGGACGCGCTCGGAGCGCTCGCCCTGCGGATGGCCGAAAGTCGAATAGGCGAGCATGGCGAGCCTCGGCTCGTAGCCCATGCGGCGGGCAAAGCCGGCGGCCTCCTCGGCGATGTCGGCGATCTGTTCAGCATTCGGCATGTCGTGCACGGCGGTGTCGGCAACGAGGACGGTGCGGCCCCGCGCCAGCACGATCGACACGCCGATGACGCAGTGCCCGGGCCTTGCGTCGATGACGCGGCGGATATCGTCGAGGGCCGTCGAATAGTTGCGGGTGACGCCGGTGACGATGCCGTCGGCATCGCCCAGCGCCACCATGCAGGCGGCGAAATGGTTGCGGTCGTTGTTGATCAGCCGCTGGCAGTCGCGGAACAGGAAGCCTTTGCGCTGCATGCGCTCGTAGAGATAGTCGGCGTAGACCGAGTTGCGCCGCGACAGCCGCGCATTGATGATCTCGATGCCTTGCTTGCCGAGGTCGATGCCGGCGTTGCGCGCGTTTTCCTTGATGATGTCGTCGCGGCCGAGCAGGATGGCGGTGCCGAGCCGCTGGTTCACATAGGAGACGGCGGCGCGCATCACCTGCTCCTCCTCGCCCTCGGCAAAGACGATGCGCTTGGGCTGGCGGCGCACCCGGTCGTAGATGCGCTGCAGCGTCGATGCGATCGGGTCGCGGCGGGCGGAAAGCTCCTGCGCGTAGCGGTCCAGATCGAGGATCGGCTTGCGGGCGACGCCGGAGTCCATCGCCGCCTTGGCGACCGCGATCGGGATCGCCGAGATCAGGCGCGGATCGAACGGCACCGGGATGATGTAGTTTGGACCGAATTTCGGCCGCATGCCCTGATAGGCGGCGGCGACGTCGTCGGGCACGTCCTGGCGCGCCAGTTCGGCGAGCGCTTTGGCCGCGGCGATCTTCATGTCGTCGTTGATGGTGGTCGCCCGCACATCGAGCGCGCCGCGGAAAATGTAGGGGAAGCCAAGCACGTTGTTGACCTGGTTGGGATAGTCGGACCGCCCCGTCGCCATGATGGCGTCGGTGCGGATCTCGGCGACCTCCTCCGGCGTGATCTCGGGGTCGGGATTGGCCATGGCGAAGATGATCGGGTTCTTGGCCATCGACTGCACCATCCTGGTGGTCAGCGTGCCCTTGGCCGAGAGGCCGAGGAACACGTCGGCGCCGTCCAGCGCTTCGGCCAGCGAGCGCGCACCGGTTTTCACGGCGTGCGCCGATTTCCACTGGTTCATGCCTTCGGTGCGGCCCTGGAAGACCACGCCCTTGGTGTCGCACAGGATGATATTTTCTGGCGCAAAGCCCATCGCCTTCATCAGTTCGATGCAGGCGATGCCGGCAGCGCCGGCGCCGTTGCAGACCATTTTCGTGGTCTTCATGTCGCGGCCGGTGATTTCCAGCGCGTTGATCAGGCCGGCGGCCGAAATGATGGCGGTGCCGTGCTGGTCGTCATGGAAGACCGGTATGTCCATCAGCTCGCGCAGCCGCTGCTCGATGATGAAACACTCCGGTGCCTTGATGTCCTCAAGGTTGATGCCGCCGAAGGAGGGGCCGAGAAAACGCACGCAGTTGATGAATTCGTCGGCATCCTCGGTGTCGACCTCGAGATCGATGGAATCGACATCGGCGAAGCGCTTGAACAGCACCGCCTTGCCTTCCATCACCGGCTTCGAAGCAAGCGCGCCGAGATTGCCGAGGCCAAGGATGGCGGTACCGTTGGAGATGACGGCGACCATGTTGCCGCGAACCGTATAGTCGAAGGCGCGGCTCGGATCCTCGGCGATGGCGAGAACGGGCACGGCAACGCCCGGCGAATAGGCGAGGCTGAGATCGCGCTGCGTCGCCATCGGTTTTGTGGCGACGATCTCCAGCTTGCCCGGACGCCCCATGGCATGAAATTCCAATGCCTCCTGGGCGCTGACGGAGGGCCCGTTGCTTTCGGATTTCTTGGCCATGATGCTTTCGGTTCCTCGCCCGTACGGCACCGCTTGGGATGGGTGCGCATGCTTTCTTTTGTGGAAGGTTCGGGATTAAGGCTACACTTCGCCGCTGTAAACCGCCAAGCATGGCCTGGAAAATTTTGGAAGCAGCTTCTTGAACGACGAGACGCCCATTCGAAGCGACAATGCCACGCCGGCCTTCGCGCCGGCGACGCCGATGATGGAGCAGTATATCGAGATCAAAGCGGCGAACCCGGATTCGCTGCTGTTCTACCGCATGGGCGATTTCTACGAGCTGTTCTTCGACGACGCCGAGAAAGCAAGCCGGGCGCTCGGTATCGTGCTGACCAAGCGCGGCAAGCACCAGGGGCTCGACATCCCGATGTGCGGCGTGCCGGTGCATGCCGCCGACGATTATCTGCAGAAGCTGATCGGACAGGGGTTCCGCGTCGCCGTCTGCGAGCAGATCGAGGATCCGGCGGAGGCCAGGAAGCGCGGCGGCAAATCGGTGGTGCGCCGCGACGTGGTGCGGCTGGTAACGCCCGGCACCATCACCGAAGACAAATTGCTGGCGCCGTCGGAATCGAGTTTTCTGATGGCGCTGGGACGGGTCAAGGGCGGGGTCGAGCATTCCTTTGCCTTGGCTTGGATCGAGATCTCGACCGGTGTCTTCCGCGTCGCCGAGACCACCGCCGACCGGCTGCTCGCCGATGTCTTCCGCGTCGACCCGCGCGAGCTGATCGTCGCCGAGCCGGTGTTTTACGACCCGGAGCTGAAACCGGTCTTCGACGTGCTCGGCCGCGTCGCCAGCCCGCAGCCGCCGTCGCTGTTCGATTCGGCTTCGGCCGCCGGCCGCATCGCCCGCTTCTTCGAGGTGGCGACCCCCGACAGTTTCGGCTCGTTTTCGCGCGCCGAGCTGTCGGCGATCTCTGGCGTCATCGCCTATGTCGAAAAGACGCAGAAAGCCGAGCGGCCGCCGCTGTCGCGACCGGAGCGCGAGGAGCAGGGCTCGACGCTGTTCATCGACCCGGCGACGCGCGCCAACCTGGAACTGCTGCACACGCTGTCCGGCAGCCGCGACGGATCGCTGTTCAAGGCGATCGACCGCACGGTGACCGGCGGCGGGGCAAGGCTGCTCGCCGACCGGCTGATGGCGCCGCTGACCGATCCGGCGGCAATCGCTGCAAGGCTGGACTCGGTGTCGTTCTTCCGCTCCGAGACGCGCCTTTGCCAGGCGGTGCGGGCAAGCCTGAAAAGCGTTGCCGACATGCCGCGCGCGCTGTCCAGGCTGGCGCTCAACCGCGGCGGCCCGCGCGACCTCGGCGCGCTGCGCGCCGGTTTCGAAGCGGCCGGCGCCATCGCCGAACTGTTCGGCCAAATCGCCTTGCCGGGCGAACTGGCCGCGGCGTTGGGAGCTATCAAGACGCTGCCCAATGAACTGGCGGCGCATCTGGCGCAGGCGCTGAGCGACGAGCTGCCGTTGCTCAAGCGTGACGGCGGCTTCGTCCGCGGCGGCTACCACGCCGAACTCGACGAGATGCGGGCGTTGCGCGACGAGTCGCGAAAAGTGATCGCCGGGCTGGAGCGCTCGCTGATCGACGAGACCGGCATCCGCTCGCTGAAGATCAGGCACAACAATGTGCTGGGCTATTATATCGAAGTCACCGCCAATCATCATGCGCTGATGACCGGCAGCGACGGCGCCAGGGCGCGCTTCATCCATCGCCAGACCATGGCCAACGCCATGCGCTTCACCACCACCGAACTCGCCGAGCTGGAAACCAAGATCGCCAATGCGGCCGACCGGGCGCTGGCGATCGAGCTTGCCGCTTTCGAGGCGCTGACGGCGCAAGTGGTCGGCCACGCCGACAGGATCCGTGCCGGCGCCGAAGCGCTCGCCGTGCTCGACGTTTCGGCCGCACTTGCCTTGCTTTCCGAGAGCGAGGCCTGGTGCCGGCCGTTGGTCGATGCGAGCCTTGCCTTCGAGATTTCGGGCGGACGCCACCCGGTGGTCGAACAGGCGCTGCGGCGTTCCGGCGAAGGCCCGTTCGTCGCCAATGATTGCGATCTGTCGCCGCAAGGCGATGCCAAGACCGGCGCGATCTGGCTGCTGACCGGCCCCAATATGGGCGGCAAGTCGACCTTCCTCAGGCAAAACGCGCTGATTGCCATCCTTGCCCAGACCGGCTCTTTCGTGCCCGCGGCATCAGCCCATATCGGCGTCGTCGATCGGTTGTTTTCGCGGGTCGGCGCCTCCGACGACCTGGCGCGCGGCCGCTCGACTTTCATGGTCGAGATGGTCGAGACGGCGGCGATCCTCAACCAGGCAGGCGAGCGCGCACTGGTCATCCTCGACGAGATCGGCCGCGGCACCGCCACTTTCGACGGCCTGTCGATTGCCTGGGCGGCGGTCGAATATCTGCACGAGAAGAACCGCTGCCGGGCGATCTTCGCCACGCATTTCCACGAAATGACGGCGCTGGCCGGGAAACTTGCACGGCTCCACAACGTCACCATGCGGGTCAAGGAATGGGAAGGCGACGTGGTTTTCCTGCACGAGGTCGGCAAGGGTGCGGCCGACCGTTCCTACGGCGTCCAGGTGGCGCGGCTGGCCGGCCTGCCGGAAGCCGTCGTCGGCCGGGCCAAGGAAGTGCTGCACCAGCTCGAAGCCGGCGAGGTCTCGGGCAAGGCCAACCGTCTGGTCGACGACCTGCCGCTGTTTTCGGTGGCGGCGCAGCGGGAAGCGTCGAAGCCGGCGAAGAGTGATGGGCTGGGTTTGGCGCTAGCGGAGATCAATCCCGACGAGATGACGCCAAGGGAGGCGCTGGAGGCGCTGTACAGATTGAAGGGGATGCTGGCGAAGTAGGGCTTCTGCAATCGGAGCGGCGTCGGCGAAACCGCCAATCTCCCCCTCGAGGGACCCACGAGGGGGGAGATTGGCAGCTTCACCCTCAAATCATCGCCAAGCCCGACTTCCGCCTCGGCGGTGGGAAGGCGCGGTCAATTTCGGCGAAATCTTCGCTCGTGAGCTCGATCTCCAACGCCGCGACATTCTGCCGGACATGCTCCGCGCGGCTAGCTTTGGGAATCGCGATCACGCCCTCCTGCGCCATCACCCATGCAAGTGCGATCTGCGCCGGCGTCGCACCGTGGCGGGCGGCGATGGCATCTAACCTGGCGTTGCGCGCCAATACCCCCTGATCGACCGGCGAATAGGCCATCAGCGGCATGCCGCGTTGCCGGCTCCACGGGGCGAGATCGAACTCGACGCCGCGCTGCGACAGATTGTAGAGCACCTGGTTGGTCTGGACGTTGCCGCCGGCCGGCAACCGAACCAGCTCTTCCATCTCATCGGTATCGAAATTGCTGACGCCCCAATGGCGGATCTTGCCGGCCGCCTTCAACGCTTCGAACGCCTCTACCGTTTCCATCAAAGGAACGCTGCCCGGCCAATGCAAGAGATAGAGATCGATGCGGTCGGTGGCGAGATGCCTCAGGCTGTTCTCGCAGGCCCGTTTCACGCCGGCGCGCGAGGCATTGGACGGCAGCACTTTGGAGACCAGGAAAACCTCGTCGCGGTGCCCGGCGATGGCCTCCGCCACCACCTGCTCGGCACCGCCGCTGGCATACATTTCGGCGGTGTCGATCAGCGTCATGCCGAGATCCAGCCCGAGCTTCAGGGCATTGGCCTCGTCGGCGCGGCGGCGGCCGTCCTCGCCCATCTTCCAGGTGCCCTGGCCGAGCACCGGCACGGCTTCGCCGCAGGGCAGGGTGGTCGTTCTTATCGTCGATGCCATGGCATGCTCCAGTCCGAGGCCCGGATAGCACCATAGCCGCCAAGGGAAATCCAGGTGAAGCAGAAATCCAGGTGAAGCCTCTCGCCCGGATTCCCCGACAGCGTGACGCCTACTTCACCGGATGGGCGGCGAGCCAGTCCTGCATCTGCTTGATCTCGGCTTGCTGCGCGGCGATCACTGCTTCCGCCAGCTTGCGGATTTCCGGATCCTTGCCATTGGCGAGCTCGATCTTGGCCATATCGATGGCCGCCTGGTGATGCGGGATCATGCCGCGGGCGAAATCGACATCGGCATTGCCGGAATATTCGATTGCCATCATGTCGGTATGCATCTTGTCCATCGCCGCCTTGTAGCCCTCGGTCGAGGGGCTCTGCGCGCCCATTGCGCCCATGTCGTGCTTCATCTCCTCGGCTTGTGCCGGAACGCTTTCGAGGAAAACAGCAAGCAGCATTCCCGCCGCCATCATCAGCAGCACGATCTTCTTGGCCAAGGTCATTCATCGTCTCCTTTTTGAACAGGGTCTATCTGGAAGTTTTACTCAGAGTTTCAACGTCCTGAGCCGCAATGCGTTGGCGATGACCGAAACCGAAGACAGGCTCATCGCCGCCGCCGCGAGCATCGGCGACAACAGCGTGCCGGTGAGCGGATAGAGCACGCCGGCAGCGACCGGCACGCCAAGCACATTGTAGAGGAAAGCGAAAAACAGGTTCTGGCGGATGTTGCGGATCGTCGCGCGGGCCAGCGTCCTGGCCCTGACGATGCCGTTGAGATCGCCCTTGACCAGCGTTATTCCCGCGCTTTCGACCGCAACATCGGCGCCTGTGCCCATCGCGATGCCGACATCGGCGGCGGCAAGTGCGGGCGCATCGTTGACGCCATCGCCGGCCATGGCGACGCCCGCACCGCCGGCACGCAATTCCTCGACCAGCGCGTTCTTCTGTTCGGGCAAAAGCCCGGCACGCACCGCGTCGATGCCGAGCTTGGCGGCGATGGCCTTGGCGGTGCGCTCATTGTCGCCGGTCGCCATGACGATCTTCAGCCCGCTGTCATGCAGCGCCTTGATCGCCTCGGCGGTCGTCGCCTTGATCGGATCGGCGACGGCAACGAGGCCGGCGAGCTTGCCTGCGACAGCGACGAACATCGCGGTCTTGCCATCGGCCTGCAGCGCCTCGGCACTGGCCAGGACCGATGCCGTGTCGATGCCGAGATCGGCCATCATCGCGGCGTTGCCGAGCGCCACCTTCTGTCCCGAGACCGTGCCGGAAACGCCCTTGCCGGTGACGGCCTCGAAGCCGCTCGCGTCGGGGACCTTCACGTCGCGTTCGTGGGCGCCGTCGACGATAGCCTCGGCCAGCGGATGCTCCGAGCCTTTTTCCAGCCCGGCGGCGAGCGCCAGCAGATCGTCTTGTGCCATGCCTTCGACGGCGACGACGTCGGTCAGTCGCGGCCGGCCTTCCGTCAGCGTTCCCGTCTTGTCGACGATCAGCGTGTCGACCGAGGCAAAACGTTCGAGCGCCGCCGCTTCCTTGATCAGCACGCCGGCATGCGCGCCGCGCCCGGTGGCGGTCATGATCGACATTGGTGTCGCGAGGCCCAGTGCGCACGGACAGGCAATGATCAGCACCGAGACCGCCGCGACGACGGCAAAGACCAGGCTGGGTTGCGGTCCGATGACCGCCCAGGCGACGAACGCAATGATCGCGACCAGCACGACAGCCGGGACGAAGTAGAACGACACGCGGTCGGCCAGCCCCTGGATCGGTGCGCGTGAACGCTGCGCCTTGGCGACCAGCTCGACGATGCGTGCCAGCGTCGTCTCGGCGCCGATCTTTTCGGCGCGCATGACCAGGGAGCCGTTCTTGTTGAGCGTGCCGCCGGTGAGGTCGTCGCCTTCGGTCTTTTCGACCGGCAGCGGCTCGCCCGTGATCATCGATTCGTCGATGGAGGAGCGTCCTTCGAGCACAATGCCGTCGACCGGCACGGCATCGCCGGGGCGGATGCGCAAGCGGTCGCCGGCCTTGATCGTATCGAGCGGCACGTCGTTTTCGGAACCGTCCGCGCCGATGAGCCGCGCCGTCTTCGGCGCCAGGTCGAGCAGCGCACGGATCGCCGACCCGGTTTTCTCACGGGCGCGCAATTCCAGCACCTGGCCGAGGAATACCAGCGCGACGATCACCGCCGCCGCCTCGAAATAGACCGGCACGGTGCCGTCATGGCCGCGGAACTGGTGCGGAAAGAGGCCCGGAAACAGGGTGGCGACGACGCTGTAGAGATAGGCGGCACCGACGCCGAGCGAAATCAGCGTCCACATATTGGGGCTGCGGTTCAGGATCGAATCCAAGCCGCGGTGGAAGAACGGGAATGCCGCCCACAGCACCACGGGACTGGCCAGCGCCAGTTCCAGCCAGACCTTCGCACCGTCGTCGATGAAAGCCTGGAACGTCAGGCCGAGCATCGGTGCCATGGCGATGACCAGCAACGGCACGGACAGCACTGCGCTCACCCAGAAGCGCCTGGTGAAGTCGACCAGTTCCGGGTTCGGACCCTCGTCGCCGGTAGGCACCCCCATCGGCTCCAGCGCCATGCCGCAGATCGGGCAGGAGCCGGGCTTGTCGCGGATGATTTCCGGGTGCATCGGGCAGGTGTATTGCGTGCCTTTCGGCATCGCCTGCGGCGCCGGCCTGTCGCCGAGATACTTTGCCGGCTCGGCCTCGAACTTCGCCTGGCAAGCGGCGGAGCAGAAATAAAAACCCTGGCCCTCGTGCCGCAAAAAGTACCTGGCTGTGGCGCGGTCGACGCTCATGCCGCAGACGGGATCGCTGGCCGTCAGGTATTTTTCCGGTTCGGCGACGAACTTCGAGCGGCAGCTTTCGCTGCAGAAATGATAGCGATGGCCGCCATGCTCGGCCGTCGGCTTGCCGGCAGCCCGATCGACGGTCATGCCGCAGACCGGATCGCGGGCGACGGCGTCCGCAGCAGAGGTGGCGCCTTTTGCCGAGCAACAGCTGCCATGGGCGTGATGATGGTGGTCGGAATGCGTCATGCCGAAAGCCCCTGTATTTCGATGTTGCGGCGGAGGTAGTGCTTCCAGTAACTGGAAGGTCAAGGGCCGATTTTCGATTTTTCGCGGCCAATCCCAAACCGAACCGGCTGCGGGCACGAGACGATCGTCCAGTTCCACCGCTGCGGAGAACGCGTCCGTCAGCCCCATACCCAGCGCCGCGAAAACGCGCTATAGACGCCGCCGAAACGGCGAGGCCGAACGGCATCTATGGCAAGAATATCACTGAAGCTCGAGGAATTGGTCGACGGCGAGGCCTTGCGTCGCGAGATGACCGAAGTGACCGCGGCCACGGCAGGCGACGGTTCGGGCAAGGCCGCGCGCAGCGGTGTTCTCAAGCTCCTCAAAAGCCAACTCGCCGACGGCCGCACGGTCGCCGAACGCATGCTGATGGACGACGGCAGCGGCACCGCCTGCGCCGCCCGGCTGTCGCATCTGATGGACGAGATCATCCGCGCGCTCTACGATTTCGCCGCCACCCACGTCTATCGCGTGAAAAACCCGTCATCCGCCGAGCGCATGGCGGTCGTCGCCGTCGGCGGCTACGGCCGCGGCACGCTGGCGCCCGGCTCCGACATCGATCTCCTGTTCCTGCTGCCCTACAAGCAGACGCCGTGGGGCGAGCAGATTGTCGAATACATGCTCTACATGCTGTGGGATCTGGGGCTGAAGGTCGGCCACGCCACGCGCAATATCGACGAATGCCTCAGGCTGTCGCGCACCGACGTCACCATCCGCACCTCGATCCTGGAAGCGCGCTTCCTATGGGGCGAGCAAAAACTCTATGACGAGCTTTTGCAGCGCTTCGACCACGAAGTGGTGCGCACCACCGGCCCCGAATATGTCCAGGCCAAGCTCGCCGAACGCGACGAGCGCCACGCCAAGGCCGGCGAGAGCCGCTATCTGGTCGAACCCAACGTCAAGGACGGCAAGGGCGGCCTGCGCGACCTGCAGACGCTGTTTTGGATCGGCAAATATTTCTACCGGGTGCGCACCGGCGAGGAACTGGTCGACAAGGGTGTCTTCACCGACGCCGAATACAGGGAATTTCAGAAGGCCGAGGACTTCCTGTGGGCGGTGCGCTGCCACATGCATTTCCTCACCGGCAAGGCCGAGGAGCGGCTGCATTTCGACATCCAGCGCGACATTGCCGAGCGGCTCGGCTACACCACCCATCCCGGCCTGTCGGCGGTCGAGCGCTTCATGAAGCACTACTTCCTCGTCGCCAAGGACGTCGGTGACCTGACCCGCATTTTCTGCGCCGCGCTCGAGGAGGAGCAGGCCAAGCATGTGCCGGGCTTCAACCGCATTTTCCTCACCTTCTCGCGGCGCAAACGCAAGCTCGCCGGCACGGCCGATTTCATCGTCGACAACCACCGCATCAACATTGCCGACGACGACGTGTTCGAGCGCGATCCGGTCAACCTGCTCAGGCTGTTCTGGTTTGCCGACAGGCACGGCCTGGAATTCCACCCCGATGCGCTGAAGCTTCTCACGCGTTCGCTCGGCCTCGTCGGCAAGGCGCTTAGGCGCGACGAGGAGGCCAACCGGCTGTTCCTCGACATCTTGACCTCGGACCGCAACGCCGAGCTCAACTTGCGGCGCATGAACGAGGCCGGATTGCTTGCTAAGCTAATCCCGGACTTCGGCAAGATCGTCGCCATGATGCAGTTCTCGATGTACCACCACTACACGGTGGACGAGCATTTGATCCGCTGCATCGGCGTGCTGGCCGAGATCGAACGCGGCGACGGCGAAAAGGTCCATCCGCTCTCCCACTCGCTGATGCCGGGGCTGAAGAAGAGCCGCGAGGCGCTCTATGTCGCTGTGCTGCTGCACGACATCGCCAAAGGCAGGCCGGAGGACCATTCGCAAGCCGGCGCCAGGATCGCCCGGCGCATCTGCCCGCATATGGGGCTCTCGCCGGCCGACACCGAAACGGTTGCTTGGCTGGTCGAGAACCACCTCGTTATGTCGATGACGGCGCAGACCCGCGATCTCAACGACCGCAAGACGATCGAGGACTTTGCCGCCATCGTGCAGTCGGTCGAACGGCTGAAGATGCTTTTGGTGCTCACCGTCTGCGATATCCGTGGCGTCGGGCCTGGTGTCTGGAATGGCTGGAAGGGCCAGTTGCTGCGCACGCTCTACTACGAGACCGAGCTTTTGTTGACCGGCGGGTTTTCGGAGGTGTCGCGCGCCAAACGGACGGCGGCGGCGCGCGAACAACTGGCCGAGGCGCTTGCCGACTGGCCGGAAAAGGCCCGCAAGCGTTATGTCGGCCAGCACTACGAGAACTATCTGCTGGCGGTCGATCTTCCCGACCAGCTCCGCCATGCCGAATTCATCCGCGAAGCCGACCATGCCGGCAAGAAGCTCGCCACCATGGTGAAAGCCCACCAGTTCGAGGCGGTGACCGAGATCACCGTGCTGGCGCAGGACCATCCGCGCCTGCTCTCGGTGATTGCCGGCGCCTGTGCCGCGGCCGGCGGCAACATCGTCGACGCGCAGATCTTCACCACCTCGGATGGCCGCGCGCTCGACACCATCCTGATCTCGAGGGAGTTCGACCGCGACGAAGACGAGCGCCGCCGCGCCGAGCGCGTCGGCCGGCTGATCGAGGACGTGCTGTCGGGCAAGAGCTGGCTGCCTGAAATGATCGAGAAGCGCACCAAGCCGCGTCGCGGCGCCAAGGTTTTCCGCATCCCGCCACGCGCCGAGATCCGCAACACGCTGTCGAACCGGTTCTCGGTGATCGAGGTCGAGGGGCTGGACAGGCCGGGGCTTCTGTCGGAGATCACCGGCATGTTGTCGGACCTGTCGCTCGACATCGCCTCGGCCCACATCACCACCTTCGGCGAAAAGGTCATCGACACGTTCTACGTCACCGATCTCACCGGCCAGAAGATCGACAGCCCGTCGCGTACGGCGACCATCCGCAACAGGCTGATCGCGGTGCTCGAGGGCACGGCGTCCGAGCGCGGCAAGACCAAAACGGCCGCCGAGTGACTGTTACCTTCCATTTGCCCCAATCCCACAGGCAGTCTTCCAGCGCATGAGCCTTGTCAAGAAATTCGCCACGGTCGCTTCCGGCACGCTGATGAGCCGGGCTCTCGGCTTCGGCCGCGAGATGCTGATGGCCGCCGCACTCGGCACCGGGCCGATCGCCGACGCCTTCAACGCCGCCTTCCAGTTCCCCAACACCTTTCGCCGACTGTTCGCCGAAGGCGCCTTCAACGCCGCCTTCGTGCCGCTGTTCGCCAAGGAGATCGAGACGCACGGCACCGACGGCGCCAAGCGTTTTTCCGAAGAGGTGTTCGGCGTCTTGTTCACGGCGCTTCTGGCACTGACCATCGCCATGGAACTGGCGATGCCGCTGATCGTGCGCTACCTGGTGGCGCCGGGCTTTGCGGATACGCCGGGAAAATTCGAAACGACGGTGGCGCTGGCGACCGTCATGTTCCCCTACCTGATCTGCATGTCGCTCGGCGCCATGATGGCCGGCATGCTGAACTCGCTGCGCCGCTATTTCGCCGCCGCGGTGGCACCGGTGTTCCTCAACGTCATCCTTATCGCCGTGCTCGCCTATGCCTGGTACAAGGGTTCGGACGCCCGCACCGTCGGTTTCGGTCTGGCCTGGGGCGTGCTGGCGGCCGGCTTGGTGCAGCTGGCGATCGTCTGGGCGGCGGTGCGCCATGCCGGCATCTCGATCGGCTTCCGCCGGCCGAAGATGACGCCGAACGTCAAGCGGCTGCTGATCCTGGCACTGCCGGCGGCGATCACCGGCGGCATCACCCAGATCAACCAGCTGATCGGCACGGCGATCGCATCGGCGCAGGACAGCGCGGTGTCGTCGCTGGCCTATGCCGACCGCGTTTACCAGCTGCCGTTGGGCGTCGTCGGCGTCGCCGTCGCCATCGTGCTTCTGCCGGAACTGTCGCGGGCGCTGAAATCGGGCAATCTGGTCGAGGCCGCCAATCTGCAGAACCGCTCGGTCGAGTTCACCTTGTTCATGACCTTGCCGGCGGCGGCCGCGCTGCTGGTCATGTCCGAGCCGATCGTGCGGCTGGTCTATGAGCGCGGCGCCTTCGCCGCCAACAATTCGACGCCGACGGTCGCGGCAATCCTGGCGATCTTCGGCCTCGGCTTGCCGGCCTTCGTGCTGATCAAGGCGTTCACCCCCGGCTATTTCGCCCGCGAGGACACGCGCACGCCCATGATTTTTGCCGCCATCTCGGTGGCGGTTAACATTACGACGGCGCTGACGCTGTTTCCGATCATGGGCGCGCCCGGCATTGCCGTTGCCTCCGCTGTCGCCGGCTGGGTCAATGCGGCGATGCTGCTCGCCGTGCTGATCCGGCGCGGCCATTGGGGCCGCGACGTGCCGCTCATGAAACGCATCCCGCGGCTGGTGCTGTCGGCGGCGGTGATGGCCGCGGCGCTCTATTTTGCCGAACGCTGGTTCGCCGCAAGTCTCGGCTCCGGCTCGCCGCTGGTGATCAAGGCGGTAACCCTGCTTGCGCTCATCGCCGGCGGGGCGCTGCTTTACTTCGTCACCGCTTTCGCCACCGGCGGCGCCGACTTCGGCATGATCCGCCGCAATATCGGGCGGAAGGCGTCCCAGCCGGTCAAGGAGCAATCTCCGGATCCGTGAGGGGGAAAATTCATCAGCGCCAATTTTGTTCTTGCTTTGTGCCGGCAGCTATGCTACTAATCTCGGTATGGTGCTAATTGGCTCCAACGACCCGCCCACCGAGGCGGGTTTTTATTCTGGTCGGCGCCATCCCTCAAACAGCCTTCTGTTCGGCCGACGTCAAAGCCTGCGCGCCCTGGCCAACGCCCCTCTTGATCGTCTCCTCGCTCTCGTCCATAAGCGCGCCGTCGCAAGACTTTCGCCGCGCGCGAAACGGCCCTCCACAAGCCAGGGAAACACCATGACCGATCAGCCCGCCTTCAAACCGCTCGTCTTTTCCGGAGTCCAGCCAACCGGCAATCTGCATCTCGGCAATTATCTCGGCGCCATCAAGAAATTCGTCGCCCTGCAGGACACCTCCGACTGCATCTACTGCGTCGTCGACCTGCATTCGCTGACCGCACAGCTCGTCCATGAGGATCTGCAGGACCAGACGCGGTCGATCACCGCGGCGTTTCTCGCCTCCGGCATCGACCCGACCAAGCACATCGTCTTCAACCAGTCGCGGGTGATGCAGCACGCCGAGCTTGCCTGGATATTCAACTGCGTGGCGCGCATCGGTTGGATGAACCGCATGACGCAGTTCAAGGACAAGGCCGGCAAGGACCGCGAGAACGCCTCGCTCGGCCTGCTCGCCTATCCCTCCCTGATGGCCGCCGATATCCTCGTCTACCGCGCCACCCACGTCCCGGTCGGCGACGACCAGAAGCAGCATCTGGAGCTGACCCGCGACATCGCGCAGAAATTCAACAACGACTTTTCGGACCGCATCGCAGCGCTTGGCGTCGGCGTCGAGATGCAGGTCGGCGAAGAGACGGTGAACGGCTATTTCCCGCTGACCGAGCCGGTCATCGGCGGCCCGGCAGCGCGCATCATGTCGCTGCGCGACGGTTCGAAGAAGATGTCGAAATCCGATCCGTCGGACCTGTCGCGCATCAACCTGACTGACGATGCCGACGCCATCTCGAAGAAGATCCGCAAGGCCAAGACCGACCCGGAGGCTTTGCCCGGCGAACTGGACGGCCTTGCCGGCCGGCCGGAAGCGGAGAACCTCGTCGGCATCTATGCCGGCCTCGCCGAAATATCGAAAGAGGCGGTGCTGCAAGAGTTCGGCGGCCAGCAGTTTTCGGTGTTCAAGCCGGCGCTTGCCGATCTCGCCGTGGAAAAGCTGGCGCCGATCGCCGGTGAGATGCGCCGCATCTCCGGCGACCGCGCCTATGTCGACGCGGTGCTGCGGGATGGCGGCGAGCGTGCCGGCACATTGGCCGAAGCGACCATGAAGACCGTGCGCGACATTATCGGCCTGCTGCAAGGCTGATGCATGTCGCGCAAAGTGTGCAGCGGTTTGCGATAACGACATGCATAAAACAAGAACCTGAAGCGCGTCGCTGGTCGAACGCGACGCGCTTCAAGCCGCACCAATATCGCCACCGCCGCCTGTCGCTTGCGGGCGGGCTGTGGCGGTGGCAGATTGCGACCGAAACCATCGAACAGGGTGAATATGGTCTCCAAACGCCTCAGCCGGGAAGCCGGTCATCGCCGCAAATTCCTGGCGATCATCGACGACACGCCGGAATGCGAGCGCGCCGTCGCCTACGCCTCGAAGCGGGCGCAAAGCACGGGCGGCGTGCTTGTGCTGCTCTATGTCATCGAGCCGGATGATTTTCAGCACTGGCTGGGCGTCGAGAAGATCATGCGCGAGGAGGCGACCGCCACGGCGCGTGCCGCACTCGACAGCTATGCCAACAAGGTGCGCCAGAAGCTCGGCATCGAGCCGGAACTGGTGGTGCGCGAAGGCAAGCCGACCGAAGAGATTCACAAGTTGATCGAGGAAGACCAGGACATCGCCATCCTGGTGCTGGCGGCAGGCGCCGGCAAGGAGGGGCCCGGGCCGCTGGTCGGCGCGGTTGCCGGCAAGGGCGCCGCCTTTCCGATTCCCGTCACGGTTGTGCCGCAGAACCTGTCGGACGAAGAGATCGACAGCCTCGCCTGAGATGCGCTGATATTCAGGTGAGGCCGGCCTGCAATTGGCGGCTTCCTGCGCTTCCGGTGCTCACGTACCAAAGTACGCTCCGCTCCGGTTCTCGGAACCCACCATTTTCGGCTCGGCCTGACCTGAATCTCAACACATCTCCAAGCGTTTCAGGGCGCTAGCAAAACATTCCGCCAGCCAGCCGTTCCCGGCGATGGCTTTCGCTTGAATGTCGGGCGGATAAAGCCTAATTAGAACTATTCCAAACTAGCTGCCCGAAATGGGCACGGAGACGGCCATGTTCATCCAGACCGAGTCGACGCCAAACCCGGCGACGCTGAAATTCCTGCCCGGCAAGGAAGTGCTGCAAGAAGGCACCGCCGATTTCCGCGATGCCGACAGTGCCGCGACGGCTTCGCCGCTGGCCGGCCGGCTGTTCGAGATTCCCGGCGTCACCGGCGTCTTCTTCGGCTATGATTTCATCACTGTGACCAAGGACGGCCCCGACTGGCAGCATCTGAAGCCGGCTATCCTCGGCGCCATTATGGAGCATTTCATGTCCGGCGCCCCGGTGATGGCCAAGGCCGGGCCCGCCGCCGAGACCAGCCAGACCGGCGAATTCTACGACAAGGCCGACGAGGAGCTGGTCGTCACCATCAAGGAGCTGCTCGACACGCGGGTGCGCCCGGCCGTGGCCCAGGATGGCGGCGACATCACCTTCCGTGGCTTCGAGAACGGCACAGTGTTCCTGCACATGAAGGGCGCCTGCGCCGGCTGCCCGTCGTCCACGGCGACGCTGAAGCACGGCATCCAGAACCTGCTCCGGCACTTTGTGCCGGAAGTGCAGCACGTCGAACAGGTCTCCTGACGCGCCGTTCCATCGTCAACATCGATAGACAACAAAAAACCGGGCAAAAATGCCCGGTTTTCTGTTTGCGACGTCTGTGTGTTGCCTAGACGGTCCGCGTATAAAGCTCTTCTTGTTTGACCATGGTTTTGTCCGAAATCCCACTTTTCGGGATCATGGTCTTACAGAACGATGACCTTGGCGCCGACCGAGGTGCGGTCGTAGAGGTCGATAATGTCCTGGTTCATTAGCCGGATGCAGCCCGACGACATCGCCTTGCCGATCGAATTCCATTCCGGGCTGCCATGCAGGCGGTAGCCCATGTCGCCGCCTTTGTTGAACAGGTACATGGCGCGCGCGCCGAGCGGGTTCTTCAACCCCGGCTCCATGCCGCCGGCGAACTTGGCCAACTCCGGCTGCCGCTTGATCATCTGCGAAGGCGGTGTCCAGGTCGGCCATTCGCGCTTCAGCGCGATACGGGCGGTGCCGTGCCATTCGAAACCCTCACGGCCGACGCCGATGCCGTAGCGCATCGCCTGGCCGTCGCCCATGACGAAGTAGAGAAACTTGTTCTGCGTATCGACGATAATGGTGCCCGGCTTTTCCTTGGTGTCGTAGTCGACGATCTGCCGGCGGTATTTGAACGGCACCTTTTCGATCGGAACGCGCGGCAGGTGATAGCCGGCATCGGTCACCGCGCCGTAATTGTTAGTGAAGATCTGCGAGCCGATGGTGCTGCAACCGGCGACAGCCGTCGACAGCGCCAGGGCCGCGACGATTGCAAGTGACTTCATGCGCATGAAAAGGTCCGATGCCCTGCCCAAACTACAGCGGCTCGAGTCGGCCGCTTTTTCATCTTCATTCATGCTGGCATTTGCTTTGCTTGCCAAGCGGGCGATGCCTATATCCTTGGGCTTGCGTGCTGGTAAACCTGCGACTATGGTATTTCGGCAACAGCCCCCGCAGGATTATGTTGCAAAATCAATGGGCCAAGAACAAGAACCAGGAGACGAGGACATCACCGTGAATGTCGGTGACGCTGCCTGGCGCTCCGGCCTGCGGCCAAGACCATACGTTGCTACGAGGAGATCGGCCTGAGACGCGGCCGCTGCAGGAGATAATCCTGACGGGCCGGGTTCAATAAAGGACGCCGCGAAGCACGGTCCAAGCCAGAAGCCCGAACGTGCCAATCACCACCAATGCGCCAAGGACCGTGCCGATCGTTTCAGGCAGTCCATCGGGGCGACCAGGATCGTCGGCCATTCAACTATCGATCATGACGTAAGCGGCACCAAACACGGCAACGATGATTGCCCCAAGCACCGCCCATCCTCTGATGGCTGAGCGGATTTCCTCCGGCGTCGCTGATTTCCGGACGTCATCTTCCGTCATCTAATGCTCCTCGTAGAATCCGTGGTCGACATTGAAAGCGCAAGCTGCCGGCGCTGCCAAGAGCCGCAGCGGATTTTGCGCAAAAGTTTAGCGACGGGCGCCGTTCGCGAGCAAGCGTTACTTAGCCTTCCACACTACGCAAAGCGCGGGCGGCGGTCACGATCCCGGTGGGCGATACCGGATAGACTTCGCTTTCCCAAGCGCTTCCATCGTCTCTTCGACACTTAGCAGCACGGTGGTCTCGTATGAGCTGAGTGCGCCTCCCGCACCGATGGCCAGCATGACCGATGCCATCGACACGTTGTCCGGCGCCTCCCACAGGTTCCAGCCATCGTACTCTCCGAAGGCATACCAGAACCCGTGCAGCTTTCCGCCGACCGACTCGATGTAGGAACGGGCAGCCTCGCGTCTATCCTCGGGATTATCCATCAAGCGCGCCCAGGTTTCGGGCCTGTAGCTGAATCGCGTGAGATACATCGGCATGGTTCGTCTCCTCCCAGAGCTGCCCCCAACGAAGACAGTTAAGCGCCCCAATTCGGGAGAACGCGAGTCGTTTCCGAGGCGTAGTACCGCTGGCTTAGTTGCGGGGCCGCTAATAGACCTGTTTCAATTGCCTTCCCAAGGGGAGTAAGGTCAATGGCCGCATATCTCATTGCTGATGTAGATATAACCGACGCCGCCGTTTTCGAGGAATACCGCCGGGATGTGCCGGCAACCGAAGCCCGCTATGGGGGGAGGTACATCGCTCGCGGCGGGGCCACCAAGGTTCTGGAAGGCGATTGGGAACCTCACCGCCTCGTCATTGTCGAATTCCCGGACATGGCTTCCCTCCTGGCATGGTACGACTCTCCAGAATACGGCCGCCTCAAAGCCATCCGCGAACGCTGCGCAAAGACGAGGATCATTGCCCTGGAGGGCTTGATGCCGGTTAGTTAAGCCGGGCTTGTCAATTGGATAAATCACCCCGAAAAAGGCGATTATCTGGTTGACAAACCCAACGGGAAATAGGAATGTATGCCTGACAGGCCGGCAACTCAACAGCGATACTGTGTTCGCGGATGGAACCTGTGAGAGACTTCACGGTTTCGTAAGCATGGATATGGCAGCATGTCGCTCATTCGCAGTTGCGAAAATGTTTGCTGCGATGCACAAAATCCCCCATATTGTGCGCGATACGATGTTCGCATACACTCCGACGATAAACGCAAGGGAGGACTTCCCCGGCCGAACGTCGGAGAAGGAGCGTTAATGATGGACAAGACCACTATTCGGATCGTCGTCTTTAAGGACGGGGATCACTATATTGCCCAAGCCTTAGAGGTCGATATCGCGGCTCAAGGAATTACCCCGGAGGAGGCTTCGCGCCGCCTTGATATCGCGCTAAATGCGGAAGCCCGCGATGCGAAAGCCGATGGCCGCAACTTGCTCGACCTAGGACCAGCGCCTGAGACTGTTCGGGTCCTTTACGAGGACCGCGTGGTCAGCCGCGAACAGAAGATGGTCGCGTAACGGGTGGCAACCCTCGGCCAGTACATGTTCTGGCTGAAGTCTCAAGGTGGTGGAACCTGTCGTTCCGGCTTCAAGCGGACCAGGATATCGGCATGGTCCCCGTGACCAAGATGGTATCCAAGGACGGGTTCTATGTTGTCTACCCCGGCAACGATCAGAGCGAAGAGCTATCACCATACATGATCGAGTACTTCGACCGCCGCTTGCGCGTTATCTCGCCCTTTCGGTCGGTCCCCCGCGCCTAGTCCTTAGACTGCTCACGCTCGCGCCGCACAAACTCTTTTATCTGTTCGGGCGTGAGTTTCTTGGCTTTGGCGATCTTCTGCACCACGGCTTCGAAAGCGGCGTCGGACTGATCGGTTTTCAGTTCCCGTGCCGCTTCGCGAAACTTCTCGATCTGCGTCTTGTCCACTGGCTTAGGCATAGGAATATAGACTCCGAGTCGTGCGCATGCTAAACGAATGGGCGGGGATCACTCCCCGCCCAAACTCTATCTTATGGCACGCGGTCGCGAATAGCCCGCCGCGTGCGGTTCAAGGTGGAGCATGGAAACTCCAGTCCCCCGGGAACTACCAGTACCGGGTCTGGCCGCCGTATCAAGCGGAAGTTCACTCATGATTCCCAAGGGATGGGATCATGAGTCTCGATTGGAGAACTGTCGGGTTCTCCGGTGATTTGCGAAGACGTGGCCGACCTATCATCGGTCACGTCTTTTTTCATTTCCACAGAGGGTCCGGCGCTGTCACCCCATTCCGCCAAGCCATATCCTCCAAGCTCGCGAATGTTATTGAAGCGGTCAGAAGTGCTTAGCGTAGATGCCAACGCCTTCGATGGCACAGCGCCGCCAATCACGATGCCAGCCTTCTCCACTATGGCGAACAGTTCACCAGACGAAGCACGACGGCCAGTGTCACTTAAATGACGCCAGACAGCACGCTCCACATCCTCGCGCTTTGAAAGACGAGCCCGAACCCTAGGAGGGAATCGGACCGGCGCATTGTATTCTTCACTCTCTTTCGGCGATCCGCGCAGTAGAGCGATAACCTGCCGAACAGTACGCAACCTAAGAAAGGTTGGATTGGACTCCAACTCCTTCAAGAGGTCTGTCTCTTCGGCTTCTGCCGCGGCAAGGAGAGAATCGGACATAACAGGAACCTTTTCTGGTTCTGTCCGGCATACTGCGACTCTGGCGCAGCGTCAATAGCCAGAACCAGAATGGCAGAACGAATTCACAGAACTTGATTCTGGAAAGGCAGAAGCCTGTATTGCCAAAGGCTTGTGTGGTTAACGCCGTCGGTAGCGCCATAGCGGAAGTTCTAGCTGAACCGCCCTGCGGAAATGCCGCCGCTTGTCGTCAAGCAGGTCTATGATAAGTCAGGCGCTTGCCAGCGGCGCCCCTCAAGGCGATGAACGCGCGGGTGCCGTCATCAACGCCCATCGCAATCCGGTTCGAATAGCGGAAGTCGAATTCGGCAAGGTAGCGATGCAGATGGTGTTCGGCGCAATGCTGATAGACGCCCTTCATGCCGCGCTTGAAGATTGAATAGAAGCCTTCGACCGTGTTGGTGTGGATGGTCTTTTCGCCTTCGTAGCGAACGTATTCGTCTTTGGAATGCGTGACGACATCGTGCGAGGCGAATTCCTGGCCCACGCGGCGATACATACCAGCCTCGTCAGTCATCAAGGCGCTTTCCTTGGCGATGTTGGCGCGAACGATTGGCATGACCGTACCAATGCGGGCGGTATCGACGTGGAAGGAGCGGGCGCGGCCACCACGCTCGACAAGCGTAACGACAGTGTTCTTGTGAGCGCCGCCGCCGCGCTTAACGGTCGTGCCAGACAGGCGACCGGTGTAGGTTTCGTCAACCTCGACGGTCTTGCCGTTGCCGCCAAGCGGGGAGAGATCGCCAGAAGCCATTGCAAGGCGAATGCGGTGGCACAGGAACCAAGCGGCTTCATAGGTGCATTCGAGTATGCGGTGCATCTGATGGGCACTGATACCCTTCTTAGAGGCGCACATGAGATGAATAGCCTGTAGCCACTTGGTCAGTGGCAAATGGCTTTCCTCGAAGATCGAACCCATGCGGACTGTGAACTGCGAACGACAAGCGCCGCATTTATAGAGACCGTGACGCTCAACGCCGTTCGGATTTTTCTTGGACGGCTTGGTGCGGACGCCCTTCAATTTGTAGTGCTTGTCCACGGAACCGCACTTCGGGCAAACCGGACCATTCGGCCACAAGATCGCCTCGACGTGCTCGAAAGCCTTGGCTTCGTCGTGGAATTCGGGGCGGGACAGGACGGACATGGAGAAAGTTCCTAAGTTGTTGGAATCTTTCTACCTCTCTGGTTTGGGTTTGTCAACCATATAATCGCCCCGAAAAACCGGGTTCAAACCGTGAACAAAATCTGGCATGGTGCGGCCATGCCGATCATCTCACCGATTCCCCTCAACCCGCTCATCGACGGCCGCCAGTCGGAGCGTGCCATGCTGGTCAGGCGTGGCGTGCAGCGTCTGCTCAAGGACATGGGCGCGCATGTCTTGCCCGAACTGTCGCTGGCCACCGGGCGGCGCGCCGATCTCGTGGCGCTGACCCGCCAGGGCGACATCTGGATCATCGAGATCAAATCCTCGCTCGAGGATTTCAGGGTCGACCGCAAATGGCCGGACTACCGGGTGCATTCCGACCGCTTGTTCTTCGCCACCCATCCCGGCGTACCCCAGGAAATCTTTCCGGAAGAATGCGGCTTCATTCTCTCCGACGGCTATGGTGCCGAGATTTTGCGCGATGCGCCCGAGCACCGCATGGCGGCGGCAACACGCAAGGCGCTGATGCTGAGGATCGCGCGCGCCGGTGCCGCGCGGCTGCTGGCGGCGGAACTTGCCGGTGTGTCGGTGCCGGCGCTGGAGGGTGAAAGCGAGTAGGATTTCGTTCGCCGTAATGGAGGGTTGCGCTACCCGGCTGCCGCAACCTGCTCCCGTGCACCGCAGCGGATTCTTGCGACGAAGACCCCCACCCCTAGCCCCTCCCCACAAGGGGGAGGGGAACTTCGCAGCGGCAGCGCCACTTAGCATTAACTTCGACAATTCTAGCCGAAACAGCAGCGGCATCGTCTCCCTCCCCCTTGTGGGGAGGGGTTAGGGGTGGGGTACGCGGCCTGGAAAATGCCCATCTGGTACCGAACATGGCCGCCTCACTCGTCCCACGCCTGCACGACGGTCTGCCGCGCGATCTGGCCGTTCTTCAGCTCCAGCATCGCCGCGCAGAACACCTTGGTCCCGTCCGGATAAGCGCACGCCTGGGTGAAGGCGAGATTGTTGCCGTCGGCGATGGTGGTGTCGACCTTGTGGGTCATCGCCCGGCTGCAGATGTCATCCCAGAACGTGGTGATCGCCGCGCGCCCGCGGATCTCGCGCGGCTTGCTCGGCGGGTTGTTGCGGTCGATCACCCGCACCAATGCGTCGTCGGTATAGAAGCTCGCCAGCAATTTTCCATCACGGCCCTCGATTGCCTTCTTGATCGCCGCGCCGTCTACCGCCTGTGTCTTGGTCAGCATTTTGTCCTCCATGGGCCCGTCTTGACGATCGGGCGGTTGCTTGATCAGCCGCTGCCCGGCGCTCGCCGCCGGGCAGCGGTTTTTCACTGCGACTTCGCCTTGACGGCCGCGAACACCTCATCGGACTGCTTCTTGAAGGTGGCGAGATCGATCTGGCTGCCGTTGAGCATCGTCGACCAGTGGCGCACGATCGCGGCCATCGCCACCGCCTCCTTGATTTCCTCGTCGCTGGCGCCATTGAGCTTGGCCGCCTGCGTGTGGAAATAGATGCAGTACTGGCAGGGGATCTGCGAGGCGACGGCGAGGCCCATCAATTCCTTGGTCTTGCCGTCGAGCGCGGTTTTCGGGTTGAGCTGCACGCCCTTGATCTCGGCCCAGGCGCCGGCGACAGCGACGTCCGGCAGCGTCTTGAACATGTCCGGCACCGAGCCGAGCGTGGCCTGGATATCCTTGTAGGCGGCCGTCGCCGAGGCGTCCTCGGCCTTGGCAGGAACTATCGCCAGCAGCGCGCCAACGCCTGCCGCCAGCACCAGCGATTTGAGTGTCGACTTCAGCATTTTATTACTCCCTTCGCAGCGCCTTTCCCGGCGATATCCGCCTGGCCTGCATGGGACGAAGTGATAGCGCTCAGGCATGCCCAACCGCTTCGCCCGAAAGTGCCATGGCTTCTATGGCCCGTGCGGGCCAGCGTGCCGGGCCGAGAACGCCGCTGCCGCCGCCCGCGACGGCAGGTCCAGCTTGAGCAGAATATTGGCGACGTGGCGCTTGACCGTGTGTTCGCTCAGCCCGAGTTCGGCGGCGATTGCGGCATTGCTCTTGCCGTCGGCAATAAGGTTCACCACCTCGCTTTCGCGCGCCGTCAGTGCGGCCGGCTCGGCAGCCTTGGCCTTCGGCCGGAAGGTCGGCTCCAGATGCTGTTCCGAGGTCGCCTGCACCAACGCCAGCGGCTCATCCAGCTCGTCAAGTGCGATGCGTTCGGCGTCATTGAAATGAAGGCCTGAACCGGCCGCGAGGTCGGCGACCAGCCGCGATGCGATTATGTCGTCGCGCCCGGCATGGGCGGCAAGCTGCATCGTCACGCGCGCAGTCAATCCCGTCGGCGGCCCACGCAACTCGACCTCGCCGACATGCACGCCCTGCGCGCTGGCGACGCCGATTTCCTGCGCCGCATCGCGCAGCGCCGCCGCGCAGCGTACGGCCCGCGCCGGGCCGTCGAAGCGCGCCATCATCAGCTCGCCATGCGTGCCGGCCGGGCGGCCGCCATGGCGCCCGACCAGCAGGCGCCATGTTTCCTGAAAACGCTGGCTGCGCTCGCCCCACATGCGGTCGCCAAGCCGCGCCGTGTCGTAGATCCGGGTGACGAGCAGTGCAGCCAGCACGCGCTCGGCCTCGGCAACGGCGCGCGCTCCGGTCAGGAATTCCTCGATCACATCGGCCACCCGGTCGACATCGCCGGTCCAGATCGGGTGGTCGCGCCCGGGCACCTCGACCAATCGCGAATTCGGGATCTTCCTTGCCAGGAAGCGGCTGGCCTCCGGGTCGACGCGTGCATCGTTTCGGCGGTGGACCAGCAGCGTCGGCGCGCTGATCGCCGCCAGCACGCCGCGCACGTCGATTGCTGCATTCATGCGGGCCAGGGCGATTGCCGCCGTCGGGCTCGCCGACAGCCGCTCGAAGCGCGCCCACCAAGTGGCGAAACGCGGATCGTCGACGCGACCAGGCGCGAAATGCGGCAGGGTGGCGCCGGTGCCCCATGCGGTCTCCGCCGTCGCGATGAAGGCCTCGAGGCGTTCCGGCGGCATCACCCATTTGTGGAAATGGGCATAGCCGCCATAAAGCGCCAGCGCCCGCGTCCGCTCCGGGTAGGTGGCGGCGAACAGCATTGCCATCGGCGCGCCTTCCGAAGCGCCGAGCAAGGCGGCGCGGCCGCTGCCGGTCGCATCCATCACGGCGCGCACATCGTCCATGCGGGTTTCGAGGCTGGGCAGGTGGTGGACATCGACGCGGTCGGACAGGCCGGTGCCGCGCTTGTCGAACAGGATCAGCCGTGAGAACGCGGAAAGCCGCCTCAACAGCCGGCTGTAGCCCTCGTCTTCCCAGTGCAGGTCGAGATTGGAAATGAAACCCGGCACGAAGACGAGATCGAGCGATCCCTGGCCGACCACCTGATAGGCGATCCGCACGTCGCCGCTGAGCGCGTAGCGAGTTTCGATCGGCCTCACGAGTTGTCCGCCCGACCCGACGATTTCTTGTCGGCGATCATAGCAGAGCCACGCAGCTTGCGGCAGATGAAACTTTAGCGCGAGTGAATGTGGGCCCGCGACGCTACTTCTGTGACGCGGCGGTCTCGGTGTTCGCTCCGCCGACGCTAAAACCTGAGCCCTCCGGCGCGCCCGGCCGCTTGATGTGCGGCGCGGCCGCGACGACAAGCTCGTTGAAACCTTCGCCGCCGCTGTCAAGCATCTCGAACAATTGCCGGCGCATTCTCGGCTCCCAGAACTTGTTGATGTGCTCGGCGACGCCGGCAATGCCTTGCTCGCGCGGCTTGGAGTGGAAAAAGGCGGCGATCTGGTTGGCCATGCGAACCAGCTTTTCGCTGGTGCTCATGAGGTGGCCTTCGTCATGCGACATGCTTGGCAACTCCGGAAACCACGCGGTCAGGATGGGTGAAAATATCGAAATCGTCGCCGCGCACCAGCGCCACCAGCGTCATGCCGGCCTCGTCCGCGGTGCGGATGGCAAGTGCGGTCGGCGCCGAGACGGCGATGATGACGGCCGAACCGATCGCCGCAGTCTTCTGCACCATCTCGACCGAAACGCGCGACGTGACGACGACGGCACCGCTGGCGCCGTCGATACCGGCCCTGGCCAGCGCGCCGGCCAGCTTGTCCAGCGCATTGTGGCGGCCGACATCCTCGCGCGCCATGACGACGCCCTTGTCGGGAAGGTAAAAACCGGCGGCGTGGACGGCACCGGTTTCGGCGTGCAGCGGCTGCACCTTCGACAGCAGCTTGACCGAACGGACGATGTCGTTGGCCTGAAGCGTAAGTGTTGACGCACCGACCGAGTTTACCGAGCGCATCGCCTCCTCGATCGATTCGATGCCGCACAACCCGCAGCCGACCGGGCCGGCCAGCCGTCTGCGCCGCGCTTCGAAGCGGGTGTTGGCCTGGTCCTTCAGCCGGATCTGGATGTCGATGCCGGCGCCGTGATCCTCGACCTCGATGGCTTCGATTTCGTCCGGCGAGGCAATGATGCCTTCGGTCAGCGAGAAGCCGAGCGCGAAATCCTCGAAATCGGCCGGGCTTGCCATCATCACCGCATGCGTGGTGCCGGCAAAGGAGAACGCCACCGGCGTCTCTTCCGGCACCATCCGGTTGGCGGCCGCGGTGCCGCCCGCGCGGCGCGCCAGCCGCGAGATCTGCGCAATGGCTTTGCGGCGCGCGGTCAAGGACTACTCCGCCGCTTCCAACTTCGCGATACGGCGGCTTTGCTTTGCCTGCTCGTCATAGTCGCGCTGCCATTCCGACGGGCCGTTGGACGCGCCCACCTGCACTGCGGTCACCTTGTATTCCGGGCAGTTGGTCGCCCAGTCGGAGAAGTCGGTGGTGATGACGTTGGCCTGGGTGTCGGGATGGTGGAAGGTCGTATAGACGACGCCTGGCGACACCCGCTCGGTGATCAGCGCGCGCAGCGTCGTCTCGCCGGAGCGGCTGGTCAGCCGCACCCAGTCGCCGTCGCGCAGGCCGCGATTTTCGGCATCGTGCGGATGGATCTCCAGCCGGTCCTCGCTATGCCAGACCACGTTCTCGGTACGCCGGGTCTGCGCGCCGACATTGTATTGCGACAGGATGCGGCCGGTGGTCAGCAGCAGCGGGAAGCGCGGCCCGGTCCTTTCGTCGGTCGCGACGTATTCGGTGCGGATGAACTTGCCTTTGCCGCGCACGAAGCCGCCAATATGCATGATCGGCGTGCCCTCCGGCGACTTCTCGTTGCAGGGCCACTGCACCGAGCCCACTCTGTCGAGGAGGTCGAAGGAAACGCCGGCGAAGCTCGGCGTCGTCTTGGCGATCTCGTCCATGATCTGCGACGGATGCGTGTAGGTCCAGCCGAGGCCGAGCGCCTTGGCGAGCTCCTGCGTCGTTTCCCAGTCGGCATAGCCGCATTTCGGCTCCATCACCTTGCGCACCATGTTGATGCGGCGCTCGGCATTGGTGAAGGTGCCATCCTTCTCGAGGAAGGTCGAGCCGGGCAGGAAGACATGCGCGTAATTGGCCGTCTCGTTGAGGAAGAGATCGTGCACGACCACGCATTCCATCGCCGCCAGTCCGGCGGCGACATGCTTGGTGTCGGGGTCGGACTGCAGGATATCCTCGCCCTGCACATAGAGCCCCTTGAACGAACCGTCGACGGCTGCATCCAGCATATTGGGGATGCGCAGGCCAGGCTCGTCGTCGAGCTTGACGCCCCACAGGCTCTCATAGATCGCGCGCACCGCGTCGCCTGAAATGTGGCGATAGCCGGGAAGCTCGTGCGGGAACGAGCCCATATCGCAGGAGCCCTGCACATTGTTCTGGCCGCGCAGCGGGTTCACGCCGACGCCCGGCCGGCCGATATTGCCGGTCGCCATGGCGAGGTTGGCAATGGCGATGACGGTGGTCGAGCCCTGGCTGTGCTCGGTCACGCCGAGGCCGTAATAGATCGCGCCGTTGCCGCCGCGGGCGTAGAGCCGGGCCGCGCCGCGTATGTCGTCGGGATCGACATTGGCAAGCTGGCCGACGACCTCCGGGCTGTTTTCCGGCAGTGCCACGAACGACGCCCAGTCCTGGAACTCGTCCCAGTCGCAGCGCTCGCGGATGAAGGCCCCATCGAACAGGCCTTCGGTGACGATGACATGGGCAAGTGCCGTCAGCATGGCGACGTTGGTGCCCGGCTTCAGTGGTAGATGGTACTGAGCCTCGACATGGGCCGAGCGTACGATGTCGGTGCGGCGCGGATCGAGCACGATCAGCTTGGCGCCCTGGCGCATGCGCTTTTTCATGCGCGAAGCGAACACCGGATGCGCATCGGTCGGATTGGCGCCGATCAGCAGGATGACGTCCGTCTGCTCGATCGAATCGAAGTCCTGCGTGCCGGCTGAGGTGCCGAAGGTCTGGCCGAGACCATAGCCGGTCGGCGAATGGCAGACCCGGGCGCAGGTGTCGACATTGTTGTTGCGGAAGCCCTGCCGGACAAGCTTCTGGACGAGGTAGGTCTCCTCGTTGGTGCAGCGCGAGGAGGTGATGCCGCCGATCGAGGTGCGGCCGTACTGGTATTGGATGCGGCGGAATTCGTTCGCCGTGTGGGTGAGCGCCTCTTCCCACGACACTTCGCGCCACGGATCGCTGACCCGCTCGCGGATCATCGGCTTCAGGATCCGGTCCTTGTGCGTCGCATAGCCATAGGCGAAGCGGCCCTTGACGCAGGAGTGGCCGTGGTTGGCCTTGCCTGCCTTGTAGGGCATCATGCGAATGACCTCGTCGCCCTTGACCTCGGCCTTGAACGAGCAGCCGACGCCGCAATAGGCGCAGGTGGTGACGGTCGAGCGCTCGGGCAGGCCTTTCGCCAGTACGGTCTTCTCCCTCAGCGCATCGGTCGGGCAGGCCTGCACGCAGGCCCCGCACGACACGCACTCGGAATCGACGAACGCCTCGTGCATGCCGGCCGAGACCCTGGATTCGAAGCCGCGGCCCTCGATGGTCAGCGCGAACGTGCCCTGTACCTCCTCGCAGGCGCGCACGCAGCGCGAGCAGACGATGCATTGCGCCGGATCGTAGGTGAAATAGGGGTTGGATTCATCGCGGGCGATATAGTCGATGGTCAGGGAGCCATGGCCGGGCGCCACGCCGTTTTCCTGCTTGACGTGGTTGCGCCCGTCCACGCCATAGCGGTTCTCGGTCAGGCCGACCGTCCTGACGACCTTGTCGAACTCGCTGGCGCCGGTGCCGGCCTTCTCGCCCCACGCCACCGGGTGGTCAGAGACGTAGAGTTCCATCACGCCGCGGCGAATGGCGTTCAGCCGGTCGCTGTGTGTGTGCACGACCATGCCCTCGCCGACCGGCGTCGTGCACGAGGCCGGCGTGCCGCCGCGCCCGTCGATCTCGACGAGGCAGACCCGGCAGGAGCCAAACGAATCCAGCATGTCGGTTGCGCAGAGCTTCGGGATTTCAACGCCCGCTTCCATAGAAGCGCGCATGATCGAGGTGCCCGCCGGCACCGTCACCGACTTGCCGTCGACTGTCAGCGTTACCTGCTGTTCGGCTTCGGAGGCGGGTGTGCCGTAGTCTATTTCCTGGACCAGCGATTTGATGTCGAATGCCGCGTTCATGCCTGTCCGCTCCTATTCCGCTGCTTCGGCGACCGGCGTCGGCCGAAAGTCGTCCGGGAAATGGTTGAGTGCACTCATCACTGGATATGGGGTGAAGCCGCCGAGAGCGCAAAGCGAGCCGAACTTCATCGTGTTGCAAAGGTCGGTGACCAGCGCGATCTGCTTTTCCGGTTCGATGTTCTGGGCGAGCCGGTCCAGCACCTCGACGCCGCGCGTCGAGCCGATGCGGCACGGCGTGCACTTGCCGCAGCTTTCGATAGCGCAGAATTCCATGGCAAAGCGTGCCTGCTTCAGCATGTCGGCGCTGTCGTCGAAAACGACGATGCCGGCATGGCCGATCAGCCCGTCCTTGGCGGCAAACGCTTCGTAGTCGAACGGCGTGTCGAACAGGGCACGCGGGAAATAGGCGCCGAGCGGGCCACCCACTTGCACCGCCTTGACCGGACGCCCGGTCGCCGTGCCGCCGCCGATATCGTCGACGATCTCACCCAGCGTCATGCCGAACGCCGCCTCGTAGAGACCGGGATATTTGACGTTGCCGGCAATCTGGATCGGGATGGTGCCGCGCGAACGGCCCGTGCCGAAATCCTTGTAGAAGGCGGCGCCCTTGTCCATGATCACCGGCACCGAGGCCAGCGAGATGACGTTGTTGATCACCGTCGGCTTGCCGAACAGGCCCTTGTGCGCCGGCAGTGGCGGTTTGGCCCGCACCTGTCCGCGCTTGCCTTCGAGGCTGTCGAGCAGCGCCGTCTCCTCGCCGCAAACATAGGCGCCGGCGCCGACGCGGACTTCCATGTCGAATGAATTGGCCGAGCCGAGCACATTGACGCCGAGCACGCCGGCCTTGCGGGCGATCTCGACGGCCTTCTGCATCACCGCCACCGCATGCGGATATTCGGAGCGGATATAGATGAACCCCTTCGTCGCGCCGGTGGCGATGCCGGCGATCGCCATGCCTTCGATCAGCACGAAAGGGTCGCCTTCCATGATCATGCGGTCGGCGAACGTGCCGGAATCGCCTTCATCGGCATTGCAGACGATGTATTTGCGGTCGGCCGACGTATCGAGCACCGTCTTCCATTTGATGCCGGTCGGGAAGCCGGCGCCGCCACGACCGCGCAGCCCGGACTCGGTCACCTGCTTGACGATGTCGGCCGGCGTCATCGCCACTGCATTCTGCAAGCCGTTCAGCCCGCCATGCGCCTTGTAGTGATCGAGCGACAGCGGATCGGTGACGCCGCAGCGCGCAAAGGTCAACCGCGTCTGCCTGGCCAGGAATGGGATCTTGTCGGGAGCGCCGAGCCAGCGCTTGTGGTGACCGCCGGTGAGGAAGCCGCAGTCGAACAGGCTTTTGACGTCGGATGGCTTCACCGGCCCATAGGCGATACGGCCATTGGCCGTTGCCACCTCGACCATCGGCTCGAGGAAATAGGCGCCGCGCGAGCCGTTGCGCACGATCTTGGCCTCGATGCCGCGCTCGGCCAATTCCGCCCGAACCGCTTTGGCGACCTTTTCCGCGCCCAGCGCCAGCGCGCCGGAATCGCCGGGAATATAGATACGCGGGATCATGAGCGCACCTCAGCAACGATTTCATTGAGCTTTTCGTCGTCGAGCCGCCCGATCACCTCGCCGTCCAGCATCGCCGACGGCGAGCAGGCGCAAAGGCCGAGGCAATAGACCGGCTCCAGCGTCACCGAACCGTCGCGGGTTGTCTCGTGGAAGCCTATGCCCAGCAACGATTTGAGCCTGGCGGCAATCGCATCCGAACCCATCGACTGGCAGGCTTCCGCCTGGCAGAGCTTCAGCACATGCCGGCCGGCCGGCTGGCAGCGATAATCGTGATAGAAGGTGACGACGCCATGCACCTCGGCCCTGGAGATGTTCAGCGCCTCGGCGATGACCGGCAGCGCGTCCTGCGGCACATGGCCGAACTCTTCCTGTATGCCGTGCAGGATCGGCAACAGCGGGCCTTCGAGGCCTTTCAACTCGTGGATGATCGCCGCGGTGCGCGATGCGATCTCGGTACTTGCAGGCTGCATCGTCATGCAGCGCCCTCCCTGGTCGTGGCGGTCTTCCGCTAAGTGCTTAGGAAATCAGAGGAAACCCGCTAAATCAATAAAGCCGATCCGTTGCTCGATAGAAATTTTCTATCGTTCGCGATCGCCAGCATTGTCTAGCCTAGCGACGGGTGCGGAAATCGTCCGCCAGCGCCATTGCCTCGTCCAACAGCGCCGAGACCAGCGGTGTGTGCGGTTCGCGCGGCGCCGCCACCAGCCCGACGGTGTGGCTGGCATCCGGCTCGACGATCGGGATAGCCCGGATCGGCTCGGAAAAGCCGAATGTTTCCGCAAGGTTAAGCGGCATGATGGACGACCATTTGCCGGTGCGGATATGCGAGAACAGCACGATCATCGAGTTGGATTCCAATGTCGGCCGCACCTGCACGCCGGCTTCGGCCAGATGCTGGTCGATGATGCGGCGGTTCTGCATGTCCGGCGTCAGCAGGCAGAGCGGCAGCTGACTGAGCTCGGCCCATGTCACTTTGTCGCGGTCGAAATACGGGTTCCCGACGGCGGTGATCAGCTGATAGCGCTCGTCGTAGAGCGGCACGCTGGTGACGCGTCCGAGCGGCTCGTTGTCGAGATAGGTGATGCCGGCGTCGATATCGAAATTGCCGAGCAGCGACAGCACCTCGATCGAGGTCCGCGACAGCACCGAGAAGGTGACGCCGGGGTGTTTTGCCCGAAACGGCGTCGTCAATCGCGCCACCATGGCCAGCGCCGTCGGGATCGCCGCGATGCGGATACGCCCTGACAGGCCGTGACGCGCCGCCCGCATCTCCTCGCGCATGGTCCTGCTATCGCCGACGATGCGGCGCGCCCACACCAGCACCTGTTTGCCTTCCGGCGTCAGTCCCTGGAAACGCGAGCCGCGCAGCACCAGCATCACGCCGAGCTGGCCCTCCAGCTGCTTAATGCCGGCCGAAAGTGTCGGCTGGGTGACGCCGCATACTTCGGCCGCCCGGCCGAAATGCTCTTCCTTGGCAAGTGCTATGAAGAATTCCAGCTTGTCGATCATGCCGTCGGGAGCCTGTCACGGACGATATGTCCTATCGTAGCGCGCAAGGTCGTGGAAATCGCCTTCGGCCGCAAGCCGCCTGTGTAAATCGTCCGCATCCACATCTTTCAGCCGGCTTACTGTTTCCCGCAATGGAATGCGGCGCTATGTGGATCAGACGGGGTCGTGGACTGGACAGGACGGGAGACCGAACATGCTGGGCTGGTTCCGCAAGCTTTTGCCGCGCGAAGATCGCTTCTTCGACCTGTTCGAGCGGCATTCCCGCACCGTGGTCGGTGGCGCCGAGGCACTGCAGCAGCTTCTGCAGGGCAACGACATCGACCGCTGGTGTCAGACGATCATCGATCTCGAGGACGAAGCCGATCAGATCACCGCGGAGGTGCTGCTTGCGGTGCGGCGCTCCTTCATCACGCCCTTCGATCGCGGCGACATCAAGGACCTGATCCAGTCGATGGATGATGCCATCGACATGATGCACAAGACCGTCAAGACGGTAAGGCTGTTCGAGAAGAAGGAATTCGACCCGCTGATGCAGGAAATGGGAGGCGTCATCGTCGAGGCCGCCAAGTTGGTGGCCGAGGCGATCCCGCTGCTCGGCAAGGTCGGGGCGCACACGGTGCGCCTCAATGCCATCGCCGAGGAAGTCATGCGCGCCGAAGGCCGGGCCGACGACCTGCACGAGCAAGGCTTGAAGGACCTGTTCAAGCGGCATGGCCGCAGCGACCCGATGGCCTATCTGATCGGCAGCGAGATCTACGGCCAGCTGGAGAAGGTGGTCGACCGCTTCGAGGACGTTGCCAACGAAATCAGCGGCATCGTCATCGAGAACGTATAGTGGAAGCCGCGATAACCTTTCCCGTGCTGGTCGGCCTTGTCGTCGTCGCGCTGTTCTTCGATTTCCTCAACGGCCTGCACGATGCCGCCAACTCCATCGCCACCATCGTCTCCACCAGGGTGCTGCGGCCGCATTATGCGGTGTTCTGGGCGGCCTTCTTCAATTTCATCGCCTTCATGTTCTTCGGTCTCCACGTGGCGGAGACGCTGGGAACCGGCATCATCGACGCCAGCATCGTCACGCCGGCAGTGATCTTCGCAGCACTTGTCGGCGCCATCGTCTGGAACATCGTCACCTGGCTCGTCGGCATCCCGTCCAGCAGTTCGCACGCGCTGATCGGCGGTCTGGTCGGCGCCGGCGTCGCCAAGGCAGGCACCGGCGCCATTGTCTGGGCCGGGTTGGGCAAGACCACGGCGGCAATCGTGCTATCGCCGGCGGCAGGCTTTCTGCTGGCGCTCGTCCTGATCCTCGCGGTCTCTTGGCTGTTCCTGCGGCAGACACCGTTTGCCGTCGACAGCACCTTCCGCGTCATGCAGTTCTTTTCCGCCTCGCTCTATTCGCTTGGACATGGCGGCAACGACGCGCAGAAGACCATGGGCATCATCGCCGTGCTGCTCTATTCGCAAGGCATGCTCGGCGCGAATTTTTACGTGCCGCTGTGGGTCGTCATCACCTGTCAGTCGGCGCTGGCGCTGGGCACATTGTTCGGCGGCTGGCGCATCGTCCACACCATGGGCTCCAAGATCACCCGGCTGAACCCGATGCAGGGTTTCTGCGCCGAGACCGGCGGTGCGATTACCCTGTTCGCCGCCACCTGGCTGGGTATTCCTGTATCGACCACGCACACGATCACCGGCGCCATCATCGGCGTCGGCGCCGCCCGCCGCGTCTCCGCCGTTCGCTGGGGCATTGCCGGCAACATCGTGGTGGCATGGATCGTCACCTTGCCGGCAACCGCGGCCATCGCGGCTCTCACCTACCTCGCGGTCGGCCTGGCATGGTGACAGCACCGTAGCACTGCGCGGCAGGCGATGCGCCGTATCTACCTATCCACAAGGTTCAGGATGTTGCCGTCCGGATCCTTGAACCATGCGACCTTCATGCCCTGGCCGACATGGACATCGCCCTCAAGCGTCAGGCCTGGCATGTCGTAATGCTCGAAGGTCACGCCCTTCGATTTCAATGCCTTGACGATTTTGCCGAGTTCATCGCCGACCGTCCAGGTCACAGCGGTCGCCTTGTTGGTCCCGGCGAAGTTCGAACGGTACACGTTGATGGCGGTATCGCCGCTTTCATAGACGATCAGTTCACCACCCTCATTGTGCACTTCTTTCAGGCCGAGCGTTCCTTCGTAAAAAGCCCTGGCCTTGGCCAGGTCCTTCACAGCGAGATTGGCCGTTGCGTTGCTGTTTGCGAGCATGATTCGTCTCCTTCCCTGGCGTTCATTCCATGTCCACTGAAATAGGTTGCGTTGACGATTTGGCGACGGCCACTCCCGCTGGAAATGCTGCCGTATGGTCGCTTCCTCCCCGATACGCCGCTGCAACTGTTGGTCCATCGCTTGGTTCTGTTCCGGAACTGCATTATCTGGAGCGGAAAAGTAGAGGAAAAACTCATGCCCGCCGCCCATGAAAACGTGACCAAGGAAATGGTTATCGAGCGCCTGAAGACGGTCAATGGGCCGGATTTCACCGGCAATATCGTCGATCTCGGCATGGTTTCCGAGATTTTCATTGCCGACGCCAAGGTGTTCTTCTCGATCACCGTTCCCGCTGCCCGTGCCCAGGAGATGGAGCCGCTGCGTGCGGCGGCCGAACGTGTTGTCAAGGCGATCCCCGGTGTCGCCGGCGCCGTGGTCGCGCTGACGGCGGAAAAGAAGGGCGGCGGCATGGAGGCGCCGGTTCCGCAAAGACCGGCTCAGAGGCCCGCTCCACCGGCCGCACCTGCCCGTCCCGCCCCACAGGCGCCCGCCTCGCACAGCCAGGGCAAGCGCGGCGTACCCGGCATCGAGGCCATCATCGCCGTCGCTTCCGGCAAGGGCGGGGTTGGCAAGTCGACCACCGCCGTCAATATCGCCCTTGGGCTTGCCGCCAACGGGCTGCGGGTCGGCGTGCTCGATGCCGATATTTATGGCCCTTCCATGCCGCGTCTGCTCAACATTCGTGGCAGGCCGCAGACCGTCGACGGCAAGATCCTGAAACCGATGCAGAATTATGGCCTCAAGGTCATGTCGATGGGCTTCCTCGTCGATGAGGAGACGCCGATGATCTGGCGCGGGCCGATGGTGATGTCGGCATTGACGCAGATGCTGCGCGAGGTCGAATGGGGACCGCTCGATGTGCTCGTCGTCGACATGCCGCCCGGCACCGGCGACGCCCAGCTGACCATGGCCCAACAGGTGCCGCTGGCCGGCGCCGTCATCGTCTCGACGCCACAGGACCTGGCCCTGATCGATGCGCGCAAAGGCCTCAACATGTTCAGAAAGGTCGACGTGCCGCTATTGGGTATCGTCGAAAATATGAGCTATTTTCTCGCCCCCGATACGGGAAAACGCTACGACATCTTCGGCCATGGCGGCGCGCGCCGCGAGGCCGAGCGTCTCGGGGTCACCTTCCTTGGCGAAGTGCCGCTCGAGATGGGCATCCGCGAAAGCTCGGATGCTGGCACGCCGGTGGTGGTCTCGAAACCCGATGGCGCCGAGGCGAAAATCTACCGCGACATCGCCGCCAAGGTTTGGGACCGCGTCAATGAAGAGCGCGGCGCGGCCGAGGCTGCAGTGCCGAGCATCGTGTTCGAGTGATGCGGATGTCCTCCCCCAAGTGGGACCTTGAGGGGAGGGCGGCCGGAACGGCCGGGTAGGTCCGCGGCGACACGTTCCAGCTTTTCCGGGATAGCGGGCTGACAAACCACGATCCCGACTAGCGCGGAGGCAGATGTGTGTCTATCGCACCAAAGTGCGGATTCGGATGGCGCGTGCCCCTTGCCTGCTCCCGCGCGTTGTCATATCGATTTGTCATACAAATACGGAGACCACGATGGCAGGCGCCCCCACCAGCAAGAAAAAATTTCGCTCGCAGGAGTGGTTCGACAATCCCGACAATCCGGGCATGACGGCACTCTATCTGGAACGTTACCTGAATTACGGGCTGACGCGGGCCGAACTGATGTCCGGCAAGCCGCTGATCGGCATCGCGCAGACCGGCTCGGACCTGTCGCCCTGCAACCGCCACCACATCGAACTGGCCAAGCGCGTGCGCGAAGGCATTGTCTCAATGGGTGGCATCCCTTTCGAGTTCCCTTGCCACCCGATCCAGGAGACCGGCAAACGGCCGACTGCTGCACTTGATCGCAACCTTGCCTATCTCAGCCTGGTGGAGGTGCTCTACGGCTATCCGCTCGACGGTGTGGTGCTCACCATCGGCTGCGACAAGACGACGCCGGCCATGCTGATGGCCGCGGCCACCGTCAACATCCCGGCTATCGCGCTTTCGGTCGGGCCGATGCTCAACGGCTGGCACAAGGGCAAGCGCACCGGCTCCGGCACTATCGTCTGGGAATCGCGCCAGCGCCTGTCGGCTGGCGAGATTGGCTATGACGAGTTCATGGATATCGTTGCCTCCTCGGCGCCGTCGACCGGCTATTGCAACACGATGGGCACCGCCACCACGATGAATTCGCTGGCCGAGGCGCTCGGCATGCAATTGCCAGGCTCGGCCGCTATCCCCGCCCCCTATCGCGAACGCGGCCAGATCGCCTACGAGACCGGAAAGCGCATCGTCGACATGGTGCATGAGGATCTGAAGCCCTCCGACATCATGACCCGTAAGGCCTTCGAGAACGCCATCGTCGTCAACTCGGCGATCGGCGGCTCGACCAATGCGCCGATCCACCTCAACGCCATCGCCCGCCATCTCGGCGTGCCGCTCGACAATGACGATTGGCAGAAGGTCGGCCTCAACATACCGCTCATCGTCAATCTGCAGCCGACGGGCGAATATCTCGGCGAGGACTATCACCATGCCGGCGGCGTGCCGGCCGTGATCGCCGAACTGATGAAGGGCGGCCTGCTGCCCTATCCGGAAGCCACGACCGCTAACGGCAATACCATCGGCGACAATTGCCGCGGCGCCGTTAACGAGAACCTCGACGTCATCCGCCCGGTTGCCGAGCCGCTGAAAGCCAATGCCGGCTTCATCAATCTCAAGGGCAATCTGTTCGATTCGGCGATCATGAAGACCAGCGGCATCTCGCCCGAGTTCCGCGAGCGCTATCTGTCGAACCCGAAGGACCCCGAAGCCTTCGAGGGCAACGCCATGGTCTTCGACGGCCCCGAGGACTATCACGCCCGCATCGACGACCCGGCACAGGGCATCGACGAGCACACCATCCTGTTCATGCGCGGCGCCGGTCCGATCGGCTATCCCGGCGGCGCCGAAGTCGTCAACATGCAGCCGCCTGCCTATCTGATCAAAAAGGGCATCCACGCGCTGGCCTGTATCGGCGACGGTCGTCAGTCGGGCACGTCGGGCTCGCCGTCGATCCTCAACGCCTCGCCGGAAGCCGCCATCGGCGGCGGCCTGGCGCTGCTGAAGACCGGCGACCGCGTCCGCATCGACCTGCGCAAGGGCACCGCCGACATCCTCGTCAGCGACGACGAGATCGCGCGGCGCCGCGCCGAGCTGCAGAACAATGGCGGCTATCACTATCCGAAGCACCAGACGCCCTGGCAGGAAATCCAGCGCGGCATGGTCGACCAGTTTTCCGAAGGCATGGTGCTGAAGCCGGCGGTGAAATACCAGGATGTGGCTCATACAAGCGGCGTGCCGAGGGACAATCACTGACCAGGGTCCATCGCACGGGCCAGCCGTCAGGTCGCCGGTGTTGCGGTCTCCTCATTTCTCCCCGTTAACAGCCCGCTAACGGGGAGAAATGCCCGGCACAGAGTTGGACGCGATCGTTTGTCAAAAACGATTGTCCTGCGACAGCAGGGACAAATGCTTGACAAGCGAGCGTGACAAATCCACGATCATCGCAAGGGGTGCATCGCGACGACCCCGTGAGGCGTCAGCCCAACGTTCGCGTCCAAGCTTCTCTTTCAAGGAGGTGGACGCCATGCCGTCAACAACCGCTATCACTGTATCGCAACTGTCCCGTCTGATTGGGCTGCCGGGTGCACCCGCAATCATCGACGTCCGCATCGATGATGACTACAACGCCGATCCGCGCCTGCTGCCGGGGTCGGATCGGCGTGATTTCAGGACTGTCTCGAACTGGGCTGCCGACTTCGCCGGCAGGCAAGTGACAGTCGTCTGCCAGCAGGGGAAAAAGCTCTCGCAAGGCGTGGCCGCATGGCTGCGGCACGAGGGCATAGCCGCCGAATCGCTCGACGGCGGGTTTGAAGCATGGCGCGATGCCAAGGGCCTTCTCGTTCACGCCGACAAGATACCGCCCGCCGACGCCAAGGGCCGCACCGTTTGGGTGACGCGTACGCGCCCGAAGGTCGACCGCATCGCCTGCCCCTGGCTGATCCGGCGCTTCATCGATCCTCACGCGGTCTTTCTCTTCGTCGAGCCGACCGAAGTGGCAGCCGTCGCCGATCGCTTTCAGGCCGTGCCTTTCGACATCGAGAACGTGTTCTGGAGCCACCGCGGCGAACGCTGCACCTTCGACACCATGATCGAGGAGTTCGGGCTTAAATCGGAAGCGCTCGATCGCCTGGCCACGATCATACGCGCTGCCGATACTGCGAGCCTCGATCTTGTTCCACAGGCGGCCGGCTTCCTGGCCGCCTCGCTTGGCCTGTCACGGATGTTTCGCAACGATCTGGAGCAGCTCGAGGCCGGCATGCTGCTCTATGATATGTTCTTCCGCTGGTGCCGCGATGCCACCGAGGAGACGCATAACTGGCCGGCCGCCGGCGCAGTCAGCGCGGGCAAACCATCGTGAGCGCCGTCCTTTCGAAAAAGTCGGCGGAGATCCAGGATCCCGCTGTGCCGAGCTTCCGGCAGGCCGTGAAGGTCTGGGCGAAAATCGGGGTGCTCAGCTTCGGCGGCCCGGCCGGGCAGATCGCGCTCATGCACAAGGAACTGGTCGAGGACCGGCGCTGGATCGGCGAACAGCGCTTCCTGCATGCGTTGAACTACTGCATGCTGCTGCCTGGCCCTGAGGCCCAGCAGCTCGCCATCTATATCGGCTGGTTGCTGCACAAAACGGTCGGCGGCCTTGTTGCCGGCATTCTCTTCGTCGTGCCGGGCGCGCTTGTAATGCTCGTCCTGAGCAGCCTCTATGCGCTCTATGGCGATGTACCACTCGTCGCGGCGCTGTTTTTCGGGGTCAAGGCAACCGTGCTCGCCATTGTCATCGAGGCGGTGATCCGGATCGGCAGACGCGCGCTGAAAAACCCGGTCATGGTGTCGATCGCACTCGCCGCCTTCATCGCCATCTACGCGTTGAACGTGCCGTTTCCGCTGATCGTGCTGCTTGCCGGCCTGGCAGGCTGGATCGGCAACCGTAGTGCGCCGGCATTTTTTTCCGGCGCACCACAGGGCAAGGGCGATGTTCCCGACGTCAAAGGCGCGGTCGATCTGATGTTCGAGCGCGGCGAACTGACTCACGTCAGACCGACGCGATGGCATGCGCCGCGCATTTTGGCGATCTGGCTGCCGATCTGGCTCGGGCCTGTTCTGCTGGTCTGGACTTTTACCGGCTCTGCCAGCGTATGGACGCAAATCGGTGGCTTTTTCAGTGTCATGGCGGTCGTCACCTTCGGCGGCGCCTACGCCGTGCTTGCCTATGTCGCGCAGGCAGCGGTCGAGTCCTTCGGCTGGCTGGCACCCGGTGAAATGGTCGACGGCCTTGGGCTTGCCGAAACCACGCCCGGCCCGTTGATCCTGGTCTTGCAGTTCGTCGGCTTCGTCGCCGCCTTCCGCCACTCCGGCGCGCTCGCGCCGCTTCTTGCCGGATTGTTTGGAGCGCTGCTTACGCTGTGGGCGATGTTTACCCCATGTTTCCTGTGGATATTCCTTGGCGCGCCTTACATCGAAGCGCTGCGCGGCAACAAGGCACTGTCGGCGGCGCTCGGTGCGATCACCGCCGCCGTCGTCGGCGTCATCATGAACCTCGCTCTATGGTTCGGCTTGCACGTCATCTTCGGCGAAGTTCGCAATGTCGGGCTTGGAATGGACGTGCCGGTGCTTTCATCGATAGACTGGCGCGCGGCGCTGCTTTCCTGTGCCTCGATGATCGCCATCCTGAAGCTGAAGATCGGCATGCTGCCGACGCTTGCCGGATCGGCGCTGGCCGGTGTGTTGTTGCTCGCGGCGAGCGGGTAACGCTCAGCCGCCCATTCTGTCGCGCGGCAGCTTGATCATATCGCCGAAGCGGGCGCGCAATTTGTCGTCGACCGGTTTTGGCACATGGCGCGGGAAGCGTTCGGCAAGCACGCGTTTCTTCTCGATGATCGCCCGTTGCAGGATATCGGGCCTGCCTTTCTCATTCCATTCCTTCGGCGAAAAGCGGTCGCCGACGGCCGGATAGAAATATTCGGTCTGCATCAGCCGCAGCGTCTGCTCGTTGCCCAGATAATGGCCCGGCCCTTTCAGGCAGACATCGGCAATGGTGTCGATCGACAGCGACTCGTCCGTCACTTCGATGCCGCGCACGCAGCGCAGGCAGTGGCCGAGCATGTCATTGTCGATGATCAGGCTCTCCAGGCAGAAGCCGAGCAGCGAGGCATGCATGCCGGCCGACTCATAGACCAGGTTGAGGCCGGCGAGACCGGCCATCACGTCGGTTATGCCCTTTTCGTAGCCGGACTGAATGTCAGGCAGTTTCGAATCTGTCATGCCGGCGGCCGAACCGCCCGGCAGGTCGTAGAATTGCGCCATCTGCGCGCAGGCCGCGGTCAGCACCGCCTGCTCGGCCGAACCGCCCGACATGGCGCCGGTCCTGAGATCCGAGACAAACGGCCAGGTGCCGAAGATCGCTGGATGGCCTGGCTTGATGGCGTTGACGTAGATGAGGCCAACGAGCACTTCGGCGACCGCCTGCACCACGGCGCCGGCAATCGCCGCCGGTGCCGTCGCACCCGCCTGTCCTGCCGACAGCAGCAGGATCGGAATTCCGCCCTCGACACAGGCTTCGAGAACACCGCAGGCGTCCTCGGCAAATTTCATCGGCGGCACGACGAAGCAGTTCGAATTGGAGACGAAAGGCCGGGCGCGAAAATTCGCTTCGCCGCCCGCGATCGCATAGAGCATGTCGAGCGCCGGCTTGACGTTCTCGCGCACGGTAAACGAGGTCCCGACATGCTTCGACGTGCCCATGACGCAGGCGTAGAGCGTGTTGAAATCCATATCGAGCGGATCGGGAATGTCGCGCGGCACCATCGGCCGCTGGAAGAAATGGATGTTGTCGAGCCCTTCGACCAGGCGCGCGGCATCGTAAATGTCCTGCAGCAGCGACTCGCGATACTCACGCTTTTCGACATCGACAAGATGCACCGCAGCACCAGCCGTGCCGTAATGCACACGCTTGCCCTGGATCACCATGTCGTGCTTCGGATCCTGGCCGTGCAGGGTGAAATGCCGCGCCGCTTTCTTGATGGTGTCGAGCACAAGGCCGCGAGGAAAGCGCAGGCGGCCGTCCTCACCGAGGGTCGCGCCCGCCTTGGTCAGTGCCTCGATGCAGGAGGGGATGGCATTAGCGAAGCCGACCGTCTCCAGAAGGGTAAGCACGGCCTCATGGATACGTTCGCAATCATTGCCGCTGAGCGGGCTGTAGCTCCCACCTTCGAGGCCGGCGCGCACCGGCTTGACGTCGTCGGCAAGCGGTGCCGCCCGCATGGCGCGGCGCGCCTCGCGCCCGCCGGACCGCCGCGAACGCTGGTCTGCGGACACGTCCTGCTTCTCATGGGCCATTGGCATGAAGGCACTCCAACTTTAGCTGCGGAGCGGGCGCGGCGGTTGGTCCACCATCGGCCTGCTTCGTCCCCTCTATACAGCGACTATGCCGCCGGCATTGGCACAGCCTATGTGCCAGCCGGTCCCGTCGCATATGCCAAGGAGCTAAAGGACCGGAGCCGCACTACATGCGCCAGGCTCCGGTCGGGGAAGGGAGATCAGGCCGCTGCCGGCCTGCGTCCAGCTGCCGTCGCCAGTTCGCGGATGCCGGGTTCGATGTGCTGCAGCGCGATCGATGAAATGCCCAAGCGCATGAAGCGCGAAGGCTTTTCGGTGCGATCGAAGAAGCGGTCGCCGGGCTCGATGATGACGCTGCGCGAGGCTGCGGCCTCCGCCAGTCCGCGCGAATCGGTGCCGCGCGGCCCCTCGAGCCAGAGCGACGTACCGCCGGCCGAATCGGTCGAGCGCCACTCAGGCAGGAAGGCAGAAATCGCATGGACCAGACGCTTGCGCCTCTCGTCGAAGGCGCTCGACAGCCGCCGCACCAGCGCCTCGTGATGGCCGAGCGACAGGAAGAGCGCCACGGCGCGCTGGTTGTTGGCCGGCGGATGGCGCAGCATGAAGCGGCGCAGCGCCCGAAGCTCGGAGATCAGCCCGGCCGAGGCGACGATGTAGCCGAGCCTGAGGCCGGGAGCCAGCGTCTTCGACATCGAGCCGACATAGACGACGCGGCCGGACCGATCGAGGCTCTTCAGCGCCTGCTGCGGCGCCTCGTCCAGGAGCTGGCTGTCATAGCCGTCCTCGATGATGATCTGGTTGTGCCGGTTGGCGCGCGCCAGAAGATCCTGCCGCCGCTCCGCCGACAGCGGCACCATGGTCGGGCAATGGTGGCTGGGCGTGACGAAGACGAAGCCGGAATCACTGGGAATGGCAGAGGTTACGATGCCGGAGGGGTCGACTGGAACCGGCTGGATATCGGCGCCGGCCAGCCGGAAGATCGAGCGTGCATCGGGATAGCCGGGGTCTTCCATCGCCACCTCGGAGCCCTTGGTCATCAAAAGCGTGGCCAGCATGTAAAGCGCGTTCTGCGCGCCCAGCGTCACGATGATCTCGTCCGGATTGGCGAAGATGCCGCGCCGCGGCAGCAGCCGGGCCTGGATCTGCTCGATCAGGAGCGGATCGTCGCGGTCGACCATGTCGGATGCCCAGTTGCGGATTTCGAGCACCGCCAGCGCCATGCGGTTGCACTCGCGCCATTCGGCGGTCGGGAACAGCGCCGGGTCGAACTGGCCGTAGACGAAGGGGTAGGACGACTTGATCCAGTTGTCGTGCTTGGCCGGCGGCGGCATGTCGCTCGCCGCGATCTGCCGGCGCGCCTTCCAGTCGATCTCGTTGGCCTGGTCGGGCGCCTTCTGGTGCGGCTTGGCCGGCGTCGCCAGCACCTCGGGATTGACAAAATGGCCGCGGCGCTCGCGCGCCACCAGGAAGCCCTGGTCGACCAGCTGCTGGAAGGCCAGCACCACGGTGCCCCGCGCCACGCCGAGTTTTTCGGCAAGAATCCGGCAGGACGGAAGCGGCATCGAAGCCGCGATCTGCCGGTCGAGGATGGCGGCGACGATCGCCTGGCGGATCTGCGCCTGCAGGGTCTGACCGGAGTCCGCCGAAATCCGGAACAGGCCGGACCATATGGCCGTGTCGTTTCGCTGTGGCATGGGAGATGTTCCTCGATGGCCAGCTTTTTTCACTTGGCTGGACCAGTCGAATGTACCGGTGGCACAAGGTGTTGCGCCAATCAATTTTTCTGATCGCTGGGATTTATGCCAGTGATCCTTTGCGCCGGCCCGCGCTGCGCTGCGGCATCGCTGCGCATTGAAACAGATGGAATTCGACCCGATAGTTTGCCGCGACGACACGCGCCGGAAACATCCGGCCTGATAAGATGCACCTCAAGAACCGGAGCGAGGCAGTGGATCAACCGTCCTTTCAAAAGCAGCTCGGCGCATTGCGCGATCATCGTGCGGCCAAATCGGGCTCGATGCGCGAGGCTTTCGCCGCCGATCCGCAGCGCTTCGAGAAATTCTCCGCCAGCGACAGCGACGTGCTGCTCGACTGGTCGAAATGTGCGGTCGATGCGCGGACGATGGAGTTGCTGGAGAAGCTGGCCGAGGCCGCCGACCTCGAAGGCCGGCGCGACGCCATGTTTGCCGGCAAGAAGATCAATGTCACCGAAGGCCGCGCCGTGCTGCACACGGCACTACGCAACCTGACCGGCAAGGGCATCGTGCTCGACGGCCAGGACGTGAAGGCGGAAGTCCTCGCCGTGCTCGACGCGATGGGTGCCTTCGCCGACGCGGTGCGTTCCGGCAAAGCGGCCGGCGCGACCGGCAAGAAGATCACCGACATCGTCAACATCGGCATCGGCGGCTCCGATCTCGGCCCTGCCATGGCGACGCTGGCGCTGGCGCCCTATCATGACGGGCCGCGCGCGCATTACGTATCCAATATCGACGGTGCGCATATCCACGACACGCTGAAGGGACTTTCCGCCGAAACCACCCTGTTCATCATCGCGTCCAAGACCTTCACCACGGTCGAGACTATGACCAATGCCGAGACCGCGCGCGGATGGGTCGAGAAGGCGCTCGGCAAGGAAGCGGTCGGCAAGCACTTCGCCGCCGTCTCGACGGCGCTCGACCTGGTCGCCAAATTCGGCATCGCGCCCGATCGCGTCTTCGGCTTCTGGGACTGGGTCGGCGGCCGCTATTCCGTCTGGGGTGCGATCGGCCTGCCGGTGATGATCGCCGTCGGCCCGCGGAATTTTCGCGCCTTTCTCGACGGCGCCCATGAGATGGACGAGCATTTCCGCACCGCGCCGCTGGCGAGGAACCTGCCGGCGCTGATGGGGCTGATCGGCTGGTGGCACCGCGTGATCTGCAAATACCCCGCTCGCGCCGTCATCCCTTACGATCAGCGTCTGTCCAGGCTCCCGGCCTATCTGCAGCAGCTCGACATGGAATCGAACGGCAAGAGCGTGACCCTGGACGGCGGCGCTGTGACGACGCCGACCGGCCCGCTGGTCTGGGGTGAGCCCGGCACCAATGGCCAGCACGCCTTCTTCCAGCTTCTGCATCAGGGCACCGATTTCATTCCCGTCGAATTCCTCGCCGCTGCCGTCGGCCACGAGCCGGAACTGAAGCATCACCACGACCTTCTGCTTGCCAATTGCCTGGCGCAGTCGGAAGCTTTCATGAAGGGCCGCACGCTTGAGGAAGCCCGCGCACAGATGCTGGCGAAAGGCATGAAGCCGGCTGATGTCGACAGGATTGCTCCGCACCGCGTCTTCTCCGGCGACCGCCCCTCGGTGACGATCCTCTACAGAAAGCTCGACCCCCACACGTTCGGACGGCTGATTGCGCTCTACGAGCACCGCGTCTTCGTCGAAGGCACGCTGTTCAACATCAACTCCTTCGACCAATGGGGCGTCGAACTCGGCAAGGAACTGGCGACCGGGCTGCTGCCCGTCGTTGAAGGCAAGGAGAACGCCGCAAAGCGGGACGCCTCGACTGCCGGACTGGTGGAATACATCCACCGCTTGCGCGGCTTGGAGTGAAAAGCTTGGCGGACATCAAGGGAATATTGTTCGACAAGGACGGCACGCTCGTAGATTTCAACGCGACATGGCTGGGCATCGCCGACTTCATGGCGATGGATGCGGCCGAAGGCGATCGCTGGAAAGCAGACAGGCTGCTTGCGGCGGCGGGCTTCGACTTTGCCGCCAAGCGCTTCAAGCCGGATTCGATTTTTGCCTCCGGTACCAACATGGACGTCGTCGAGCTATGGTTTCCACGGCTGTCCGACGAGGACCAGATGCTTGCCGTCGCCCGCTTCAACGCCATCACTTCGGCGCAGGGATCGGCAATGGCGGTGGCGCTGCCGGGTGTGGTCGAGACGCTTGGCCTGCTTCACAGAAAATCGTACCGGCTTGGCGTCGCCACCAACGACTCGACCAGCGGCGCGGAAAAGACCTTGGTCACTCTGGGCGTCGCGCAGCTTTTCGACGCCGCCTATGGTTACGATGCGGTGGCTAATCCAAAACCGGCGCCGGATACGATCCTTGCCTTCTCGGATCTGACAGGGCTCAGGCCGGCGACGATCGCAATGGTCGGCGACAATCGCCACGATCTGGAGATGGCGCGGGCCGGCGGCTGTGGCCTGGCGATCGGCGTGCTGTCCGGCACCGGCACACGGGAATCGCTGTCGCAGATCGCCGACGTCATCCTCGATTCAGTTGCCGATCTGCCCGATTTTCTTGCGGCCCGAGTCAGCGAGACGGTCTAGACTCGCAGCTAAGCTGGTCCGAACGAGAACACGCCGCTCGGTTTCATCGCCGCATTCCTGCCCTCGCCGACATCCGGCACCTCGTATTCGGCAAGCAGGCGAAGCCGCGAGCGGGGCAGATAGGTGCGGCCTGGATCGCCGACCAGCACCTCGATGCCGGCAGCGAGGCAGCGGTCGAGGAAGGGAACGACCCGGCCGGCAAGATCATGGGCGTAAAACAGGTCGCCGACCACCACGACATCCACCGGTGGCGGCGGACCGCTGGTTATGTCCCCGCCGATCGTCGCAATCGCAACGCCGTTCGCCATCGCATTGAGGCCGATCGCGGCAACGCCGTTGCGGTCGATCTCGGCCGCGATCACCGCGCTTGCGCCGGCTTTTGCCGCTGCGATGCCGACGAGGCCCGAGCCGGCGCCGAGGTCGAGCACGCGACGGCCGGTCACGGTCTCCGGCCGGTCGAAAATATAGCGGGCGAGCACCGCGCCGCCGGCCCAGATATAGGCCCAATACGGTGGCTCCGGTTCAGGTCCGTCCTCTTCGGTCGCGTGTTGGTTCCACTCGACAAGTCGCCTGAGCCCGCTTCCCGGATGGGCGGTGTAAAGCCGAATTTCGGGAATCGCAGGTACTGCCGCGATCCGCATGTTCGCCCGGATGAACTCTGCCGGATCTGGGCGCGAGCCTATACCCACCGCATTGGCGCCGGCGATGCAATCGCTCAAGCTGCGCCTAGCCCCGCAACGCCCGTCGCAGGATCTTGCCGACCGGTGTCTTGGGCAGCTCGGTGCGGAACTCGATATGCCTGGGGCGTTTGTAGCCGGTCAGGTTCTCTTTGCAATAAGCCGCCAGCGCTTCGGCGGTCAGCCCCGGGTCCTTCTTGACGACGAACAGCTTCGGCACTTCACCCGAATGCTCGTCCGGCACGCCGATCGCCGCCACTTCGAGTACCCCCGGATGCTGTGCCACCACTTCCTCGAGTTCGTTCGGATAGACGTTGAAGCCGGAAACCAGGATCATGTCCTTCTTGCGGTCGACGATCTTGGTATAGCCAAGCTCGTCCATGAAGCCCATGTCGCCCGACTTGAAGAAGCCGTCCTCGGTCATCACCTTGGCGGTCTCGTCCGGCCGGTTCCAGTAGCCGGCCATCACTTGCGGTCCGCGGATGCAGATTTCGCCGACTTCGCCGAGCGGCAAATTGTTGCCGTCGTCGTCGCGGATGGCGATCTCGGTCGAGGGCAGCGGCAGGCCGATCGTGCCGGTGTAAACGCCGTCGCTGAATTTGTTGATGGTTGTCCCCGGTGAGGTTTCGGTAAGCCCGTAGGCCTCGCTGATCGGGCAGCCGGTCAGCGCCTTCCAGCGTTCGGCGATGGCCCTCTGCACCGGCATGCCGCCACCCAGCGTCAGGATCAGCGGCTTGAAATCGAGCTTGCGAAAATCCTCATTGTTGAGCAGCGCATTGAACAGCGTGTTGAGGCCCGGAAAGATGTGGATCGGGTATTTCTGCAGCTCCTTGACGAAGCGGGGAATGTCGCGCGGATTGGGGATGAGGACATTCTGTGCGCCTTGCTGCATGCCTACCAGCACGTTCGCCGTCAGCGCAAAAATGTGATAGAGCGGCAGCGCGCAGAGGAAATTCAGATGCGCCGGCTTAGGCTTGACGGTAAAGGCGTCTTCAGCCCACAGCGCGTTCTGCGCGACGTTCGCCAAAATGTTGCTGTGCAAAAGCATCGCGCCCTTGGAGATGCCGGTCGTGCCGCCTGTGTATTGCAGGAAGGCGATGTCGTCGGCCGCGACCTCTGCGGGCCTGAAGGCCATGCCGGCGCCTGCCTTCAGCGCGGCGCTGAATTTGACATGGCCGGGCAGCGACCATGCCGGCACCATCTTTTTGACGCGGCGTACAACGAAGTTGACGATTGGTCCCTTGATCCCACCGAGCATGTCGCCCATCGAGGCGACCACGATATGCTTGACCGCGGTCCTGGCGATCACCGCCTGCAGGGTGCAAGCGAAATTTTCGAGGATGACAATGGCTTGAGCGCCGGAATCCTTGAGCTGGTGCTCCAGCTCGCGCGGCGTGTAGAGCGGATTGATGTTGACCACGACATAGCCGGCGCGAAGCACTGCCATGATCGCCACCGGATATTGCAGCACATTCGGCATCATCAGTGCGACGCGCGCGCCCTTCTGCAGCCCCGTTGATTGCAGATAGGCGCCGAAGGCGGCCGACTGTCGCTCGAGGTCGGCATAGGTGATCGATTTGCCCATGCAGACGAAGGCCGGCCGATTCGCAAACTGCTTGCACACGGTGACGAGAAAGTCGCCGATCGAGCTGGCGGGCAGGGCGCCGATCTCGGCCGGCACGATCTTTGGATAACTCTTGAGCCACGGTTTTTCCGGCAGGCCGGCGGCCAGCGACGTGATCGCCTTTGGTAATCTCTTGGCCGGACCTGCCGACGGTCGGGGCGCTGTCGGCACTGCCTTCGCCGCCGGCTTGGCGGCAGACTTTGCAGCAGGCGCCGTCTTGCGGGTTGCCGGTTTAGCAGCCGTTCCAACCGTGGTCTTCGCCGCCGGCTTCGCGCTTGCCTTCGCGGTAGCCGCCGGCTTGGCGTCGGCCGCTTTTGACTTGACTGCTTTCGATGTTGCCTCGGCCTTTGCTTTCGCCGCGCTGGTTGTCTTTGCCGGTTTTGCCACCTGTCGCTCCCTCAATCGTTCTTATTGTTTCGGCATGCTTGCGCGCCACCACCGCCCTGATCAACAAAGATATCCCAACGCTTGCCGCAATGCCCGAAACCCGGGAAAATCCGGCACGCTGCCCATCTATCTATGTATTGCCACAAGCGGCGGCCATGCAAGCCTTCGGCACCGGGAGTGCGGTAAGACTTGCCGTCAAACCTCTCGGCCGCGACCGGTTTTCGGACGCGGGTCTCTTGAACCGAAAGGCTCGATTCCCACAATTGGCGGCATCGCCGATCAACAAAAAATTGAAGTCGCTAATAATGTCGTGATCTGCGGATTCGGCTCGTTTTTTTCCACAATTTGCCGCGTGCCGGAATTTTTTTCTGCTTCCCGTGGGTTAGGCAAACAAGCAGTTCCAAAGCTAGAAAAACGGTGCTTATATGCGGCCTTCGCGAGCCTGATAGAGGGGCTTGGAAGAACATCAGGGAGTGCTCAATGAAAAAGAAACTGACTTTTGCAGCCGCGTTGCTGGCTGCAAGCGTCCTCGGCGGCATGGCCAACGCAAAACAACTGGTCTATTGCTCGGAGGCTTCGCCGGCCGGCTTCGACCCGTCGCCATGGAGCGGCGGCAACGACTTCGACGCCTCGTCGCGCACCATCTATTCGCGCCTGGTCGAGTTCGAGCATGGCAAGACCACCATCTCCCCCGGCCTGGCAGAGAGCTGGACGGTTTCCGACGACGGTCTCGAATACACCTTCAAGCTTCGCCCTGGTGTGAAATTCCAGACGACCGATTATTTCACGCCGACGCGCGACCTCAACGCCGACGACGTGATCTTTTCCTTCGAACGCCAGTGGAAGAAAGAAAGCCCGTGGTACAGCTATCTGGAAGGCACCGGCTGGGAATATTTCACCGGCATGGGCTTCCCCGATCTCCTGAAGGAAATCGTCAAGGTCGACGACCTGACGGTGAAATTCGTGCTGAACAAGCCTGAAGTCGCGTTCCTGCCGGACCTCGGCATGGATTTCGCCTCGATCGTTTCCAAAGAGTATGCCGACCAGCTCGACAAGGCCGGCACCAGGCAGCAGTTCACCCAGAAGCCGGTCGGCACCGGTCCGTTCCAGTTCGTCGACTACCAGGTCGACGCGGTCATCCGCTACGCGGCATGGGACGGCTACTATGGCGGCCGCCAGAAGATCGACGATCTGATCTTCGCCATCACGCCCGATCCCGCCGTGCGCGCGCAGAAGCTGAAGGCGGGCGAATGCGATATCATGTCGTACCCGGCGCCAGCCGACATTGCCGGACTGCAGGCCGACACGATCCTCAAGGTCGATGAGCAGGAAGGCCTGAATATCGGCTACATGGCCTATAACACAACGCAGCCGCCCTTCGATAAGGTCGAGGTCCGCAAGGCCCTCAACATGGCGGTGAACAAGAAGGCAATCATCGACGCGGTCTATCAGGGTGCCGGCACGCCGGCCATCAACCCGATCCCGCCGACCATGTGGTCCTATAACAAGGACATCAAGGACGATCCCTACGATCCGGAGGCGGCCAAGAAGATGCTGGCCGACGCCGGCGTCAAGGATCTGTCGATGAAGATCTGGGCTATGCCGGTCAGCCGCCCCTACAACCCGAACGCCCAGCGCGTCGCCGAGTTGATCCAGGCCGACTATGCCGCCGTCGGCGTCAAGGCGGAGATCGTCAGCTACGAATGGACCGAGTATCGCCAGCGCGGCAAAGCCAAGGATCGCGACGGCGCCTTCCAACTGGGCTGGACCGGGGACAATGGCGATCCGGACAACTTCTTTTTCCTGCTCGGTTGCGATGCCATCGGCCAGTCCAATTATGCGATCTGGTGCAATCAGGAATTCGAAGCCCTGCTGAAAAAAGGCAAGGCAACGACGGACGTCGCCGAGCGCACCAAGATCTACGAGGAAGCTCAGGTGGTGTTCAAGCGTGAGGCTCCGTGGCTGACCATCGCCCATTCCAAGGTCTTCATGCCGATGAACAAGAAGGTGTCGGGCTTCGTTATGGACCCGCTCGGCATTCATCGGTTTGACGGCGTCGACGTCACCGAATAAGTCCTGAGAAATTGAACGGCGGCGCTGGACTTCCCGCGCCGCCGTTCTATGAAGCAAGATGCTCCGTTATCTCCTCCACAAGCTCGCTTTGATCATCCCGACCGTGTTCGGCATATCGCTGGCGGCGTTCGCTTTCGTCCGGCTTCTGCCCGGCGATCCCATCCTGGCCCTGGCCGGCGAGCGCGGCGTCAGCCCCGAACGCTACGCCCAGCTCATCGAGCAGTTTGGCTACAACCGGCCCTATGTCATCCAGTACCTGGAATATATCGGCAGGGTCCTCACCGGCGATTTCGGCATATCCATTGCCACCAAGCGGCCAGTGCTCGGCGAATTCCAGGCGCTGTTTCCGGCCACGCTGGAACTGGCGACGGTGGCGTTGATCATCGCCATCCTGCTTGGCATCCCTGCCGGCATTTTCGCTGCGGTCAAGCGGGGCTCCTGGTTCGACCAGGCGACGATGGGTGTCGCGCTGACCGGCTATTCGATGCCGATCTTCTGGTGGGGGCTGCTGCTCATTATCTTCTTCTCCGGCTATCTCGGCTGGACGCCGGTTTCCGGCCGCATCGGCCTGCAGTATTTCTTCAGGCCGACGACCGGGTTCATGCTCATCGACAGCCTGATCTCCGGCAGGAGCGGCGCTTTCAAATCCGCCGTCAGCCATCTGATCCTGCCATCGATCGTGCTGGCGACGATCCCGCTCGCCGTCATAGCGCGCCAGACGCGCTCGGCGATGCTCGAGGTGCTGGGCGAGGACTATGTCCGCACCGCGCGTGCCAAGGGCCTGGCGCCGCGCCGTGTCATCGGGCTGCATGCTTTTCGCAACGCGCTGATCCCAGTGGTCACCACCATTGGACTGCAGGTCGGCACGTTGATGGCAGGCGCCATTCTGACCGAAACCATTTTTTCCTGGCCAGGCATCGGCAAATGGATGATCGACGCCATCGGCAAGCGCGACTATGTCGTCGTGCAGAGCGGATTGCTGATCATCGCGCTGATCGTCATGGCGGTGAACCTGATCGTCGACGTGCTCTACGCCGTCATCAATCCGCGCATCCGGGTGCAGTGAGATGACCGACGAATCCGCCGCCGAAGCCACCGCTGCCTCCATCCCGACAGGCGGCAGGCAAAGGGCGTTTGCCGAGTTCTGGCATTACTTCTCGATGAACACCGGGGCCGTCATCGGTCTTGTCGTGTTTTCGGCGCTCGTGCTGGTGGCGATCTTTGCGCCGTTCGTCGCCCCGCATTCGCCCGACGAGCAGTTTCGCGATGCACTGCTGGCGCCTCCTGCCTGGCAGGAAGGCGGCAAATCGATGTTCCTGCTCGGCACCGATGCGGTCGGCCGCGACATGCTTTCGCGGTTGATCTTCGGGGCACGTTTTTCGCTGTTCATCGGCCTGGTGGTCGTCGTCTTCTCACTCACCAGCGGCATCGTGCTTGGCGTGCTCGCCGGCTATTTCCGCGGCTGGGTCGACACGCTGATCATGCGCATCATGGATATCATCCTGGCCTTCCCGTCGCTGCTTCTGGCGCTGGTGCTGGTGGCGATCCTCGGCCCGGGCCTGTTCAATGCCATGTTGGCGATCGCACTGGTGCTGCAGCCGCATTTCGCACGTCTCACCCGCGCCGCCGTGATGGCCGAAAAGAACCGCGAATATGTGATCTCCGCCAAGGTGGCCGGCGCCGGTCATCTTCGCTTGATGGTGAGGACGATCTTGCCGAACTGCCTGGCACCGCTGATCGTGCAGGCCACGCTGTCCTTCTCCAACGCTATTCTCGAGGCTGCGGCGCTCGGCTTCCTCGGTGTCGGTGCGCAGCCGCCGACACCGGAATGGGGCACGATGCTCGCTTCGGCGCGCGAATTCATCCTGCGCGCGCCTTGGGTGGTGACCTTCCCCGGCCTTGCCATCCTGATCACTGTGCTTGCAATCAATCTGATCGGCGACGGCCTGCGCGATGCCTTCGACCCCAAGCTGAAGAGGTCATGATCCAATGCCTCTTCTCGAGATCACGAACCTGACCGTTTCCTTCGACACCGCCGCCGGACCATTCATGGCGGTACAAGGCATCGACCTGTCGGTCGAACCGCGCGAGGTGCTGGCGATCGTCGGCGAATCCGGTTCCGGAAAATCGGTGGCGATGCTGGCGGTGATGGGGCTCTTGCCCAACACGGCGACGGTGAGGGCCGACCGCATGGCCTTCGCCGGCATCGACCTGCTCAAGCTCGGCCCATCCGAGCGGCGCAAGATCGTCGGCAAGGACATTTCGATGATCTTCCAGGAACCGGTCGCCAGCCTCAACCCATGCTTCACCGTCGGCTTCCAGATCGAGGAGGTGCTGCGCTTTCATATGGGCATGGACCGTGCTCAGCGCCGGGCGCGCGCCATTGAACTGATGAAGCTCGTCGGCATCGCCGACCCCGAGGAACGGCTGGGCTCGTTCCCGCATCAGATGTCGGGCGGCCAGTGCCAGCGCGTCATGATTGCCATCGCCATCGCCTGCAATCCGAAGCTTTTGATAGCCGACGAGCCAACCACGGCACTCGACGTCACCATCCAGAAGCAGATCCTCGATCTGCTGGTCGGCCTGCAGGCCAAATACGGCATGGGCCTGATCATGATCACCCACAATATGGGGGTCGTTGCCGAGACCGCCGACCGTGTCATCGTCCAGTACAAGGGCCGCAAGATGGAAGAGGCCGACGTGCTGTCGCTGTTCGAATCCCCCAAGAGCAATTACACCCGCGCGCTTCTCTCGGCGCTGCCGGAAAACGCCGTCGGCGACCGGTTGCCGACTGTTTCCGACATGCTGTTCGAGCCGGCCCCCTCTGTAGTCGCAGCCCGATCCGCAGGAGGAACCGCCTCATGAGCGTGACGGTAGTCGAAGGCAAGAACATCGTGCGCGACTATCATGTCGGCGGCGGGCTTTTCCGCCCCTCCCGTACGGTTCATGCGGTTAAGGGTGTTTCGTTCAGCGTCGACAAGGGCAAGACGCTGGCCATCGTCGGCGAGAGCGGCTGCGGCAAGTCAACACTCGCCCGCATCATCACCCTGATCGACCCGGCGACCTCCGGCGAGCTTTTCATCGATGGCAAGAAGGTCGACATCGCGAGGGATGGTCTGTCGAAGGAAATGCGCCGCAAGGTGCAGATCGTCTTCCAGAACCCCTATGGTTCGCTCAATCCACGCCAGAAGATCGGCGATGTGCTTGGCGAGCCGCTGCTCATCAACACCGACAGCACGGCCGACGAGCGGCGCGATCTTGCCATGAAGATGCTGAAGAAGGTCGGTCTCGGCCCCGAGCACTACAATCGCTACCCGCATATGTTTTCGGGCGGCCAGCGCCAGCGCATCGCCATTGCCCGCGCGCTGATGCTCAACCCCAGTCTTCTGGTGCTGGACGAGCCGGTCTCGGCACTTGATCTTTCGGTGCAGGCGCAGGTGCTGAACCTGCTCGCCGACCTGCAGGACGAGTTTCAGCTGACCTATGTTTTCATCAGCCACGACCTGTCGGTGGTGCGCTACATCGCCGACGACGTGATGGTGATGTATTTCGGCGAGGCGGTCGAATACGGCTCGCGCGACGAGGTCTTCGCCGACCCCAAGCACAGCTACACCAGGACGCTGTTCGCGGCTACGCCGCGTGCCGACGTCGCCAGCATCAAGGCAAGGTTGGCGAAGAAGAAGGCCGCCTGATCCGGCGAGGTTTGCCGGCCGGCTACCGCTTCTCGATCCCCGGAATGCTGGAGATCTCCTCGACGAGAAAGTCGACCAGCAGCCGCACCCGGGCAATGCCCGCACGCTCCGGAACGATCAGCATGCTCAGCGGGACGGGAGGCGGAAAATAGCCCGGCATGACCACTTCCAGCCGGCCGGCGGCCAGAAGATCGTCGACAAGCCAGTGGTGGGCGGGTGCGATACCGCGTCCGGTGACAAGGGCTTCGCGCGCGGCAAGCCCATGGTCCACACGAAATCGCCCGCCAAAGGGCACCGCAAAGGTCTCGCCGCCCGGCCCCTGCAGGGTGAGCGTGTCGCTTCCCGCGATGTTCGACATCCGGATGCCTTCATGCGCAGGCAGACCCTGCGGGACAGCCGGTCTGCCCCGCGCCGCCAGATAGGCCGGCGCCGCCACCAGCAGGCGCCGGGACTGGCCGAGTGCCCGCAGTTTCATTGAGCTGTCGGTGAGCGGACCGAGGCGAAGCGCGACGTCGACGCCCTCCCGCACAAGGTCTATGCGCTCGTCGGTGAGGCTGAGATCGATGCCGATGTCGGGATAGATGTCTTGAAAGCCGAAGATCAGCCGGCTGACGTGCAAGACCCCGAGCGCCGCCGTGCAGGATATCCGGATCGTGCCGGCCGACGCGCCGCGCGTGCCCCGGGCCTCGTCGCCGGCCTGCTCGACAAGGCGCAGGATCTGGACGCTGTCGGCATAGTAACGGCTGCCTTCATCGGTCATCGTGACGCGCCGGGTGGTCCTGCTGAGCAAGGGCACGCCGACGGCTTCCTCGAGTTCCCGCAAATGCCGTGTGACCGTCGACTGCCCAACTCCGAGCTCGCGCGCCACCGCCGAGAGGCTGCCGCGCTCGGCGACGCGAACGAAGGTGCGCATGCGCTCGAGAGTGACGTCCGATCTATCCATTATTCGGCATAATCTTATACATTTCCTACATATAGTGGATCCGCCCGCGGCTGGCTACCTTTGGTGTCTATCGTCCTTCTTCGGAGTAGACCCATGAAAGTCCTGCTTGTTTTTGCTCATCCTGAACCGCGTTCGCTCAACGGCGCGCTGCGTGACGTCGCCATCAGGGAACTCCAGGCCCAGGGCCACGAGGTGCGGGTGTCCGACCTCTATGCCGATGGCTGGAAATCCGAGGTGGACCGTGCCGACTTTCCGTCGTGGCCGCCGGAAGCACGTTTCCTGCCGGCCGGCGCCTCCAAAAAAGCTTTTGCGAGCGGCACTCTGACCGATGACGTCAAGGCGGAGATCGACAAGCTGTTATGGGCCGATACCCTGATCCTCCAGTTCCCGCTGTGGTGGTACGCCATGCCGGCGATCCTCAAGGGCTGGGTCGACCGGGTGTACGCCTACGGCTTCGCCTATGGCGTCGGCGAGCACAGCGACAAGCGGTGGGGCGACCGCTTTGGTGAGGGAACGCTCGCCGGCAAGCGCGCAATGCTGATCGTGACCACCGGCGGCTGGGAGGAGCATTATTCCGCCCGCGGCGTCAACGGCCCGATCGACGATCTGCTGTTCCCGATCAATCACGGGATTCTCTACTATCCGGGCTACGACGTGCTTCCGCCGTTCGTGGTCTACAGGGTGGACCGTTTCGGGGAGGCCGATTTCGAGCCTGTCGCGGAGCGACTGCGCGAGAGGATGCGGACGCTCGAGACAATCCGGCCCATTCCTTATCGGCAGCAGAATGGCGGCGATTACCTGATCCCAAGCATGCAGTTGCGCCCCGGCCTGGAGAGCCCGGGTGCAACCGCTTTTGCGCTCCACCAGAACGGCGCAAGCGCAGCCGGACAGCCCGATTAGGACAGCCGGGCGATGACAGTACGCAGCGCCTCGCCGAAACGCCGAACTTCCTCAATCGTATTGTAATGCACCAGGGAGGCGCGGACGGCGCCGCTGTCCATGCTGAGGTTGAGCCGCTTCATCAGGCGCGGCGCATACATATGGCCGTCGCGAATGCCGATCTGCATCTCGGCCATTTCCTCGACGATCCTCTGCGGCGACAGCGTGCCGATGTTGAAACAGAAAGTCGGCACGCGCTCGCTGAGGCGTGCTTCGTCGGCGACACCATAGATCGTCGCGCCGCAACCCTTGAGCACCGCCAGCATTTCGCGCGCCAGCACCTGCTCGTAATCGCGGATGGCATTCATGCCGGCGACGATGTTGTCGCGTCGCAACCGGTTATTGGCTGGAGCAAAATTGCGGCCGATCGACTCGAGATAGCGCACCGCGGCATCCATGCCGGAGACGTTCTCGTAGATGAAGGTACCGGCCTCGATTTTGTAAGGCGGCTCGTCGGGGATGAAATCCTCGCGGAAGGTCGGCAAGCGCTTCAGTGTTTCGAAGCGGCCCCACAGGAAGCCCATATGAGGCGAGAAATTCTTGTAGCCGGAGCAGACCAGATAATCGCAATCCCAGGCCTGCACATCGATCAACCCGTGCGGGCCGTAATGCACGCAGTCGAGGAACACTTCGGCGCCTGCCGCATGCGCAATCCCAGCCACGGAAGCAACGTCGACAATCGAGCCGATCGAATGCGCCGTCACCGTGCAGGCGACGAGCCGGGTGCGCTCTGAGACCAGCGGGCGCAAATCGTCGACATGCAGATTGCCGCCCTCGCGCATCCGCCACCATTTGAACTTGGCGCCAGCGGGCGCCAGCGCCAGCCACGTCGCGATATTAGCGTCGTGATCCATGTCGGTGATGACGATCTCGTCACGCTCCCCGTTGGAGGGCTCGGAAAGCATCTGGCCGATGCCGAGGCTGATCAGGCGGATGAACGAAGTGGCGTTCATGCCGAAGCAGATCTCCGCCGGGTTGGTAGCGTTGATCAGCAAGGCCACGCTTTCGCGCGCGCCGGCGACTGCTTGATCGACGGTGACGCTGCGGCCATAGCGGCCGCCGCGCTGCACATTATGCGCGACCAAATGGTTGGTGACCGCATCGAGCACGCTTTGCGGGATCTGCGCGCCGGCGGCATTGTCCATGAAGACGAAGTCTCCGGCTTGCTGCAAGGCGGGAAACATGGCGCGGATCGTCTCGACCGGGAAAGCTGCGGGATCGCCGGTTTTCGAAATCTGATGCTGGTTCAAGCTCGTCTCCTGCGAAGTGCCTAACGGAAGTTGATATTCGGGAATTGGCGGACGGAAATCGCGGCGGCCTCAGCGGGCCTTTTCGGTCTGGAAGCGGCGTTCCAGGAGGCTGACGAGTCGGACCATCGGCCAGAGAAAGATCAGATAGACCAGCGCCGCGCCGATCAGCGGTGAAGGATTGGCATAGAGCGATTGCGCGTTGGTCGCTTCCTTCAGCAGTTCAGGCAATGCTACCGTGGAGGCGAGCGAAGTATCCTTGAACATCGAAACGCAATTGCTGGTCATTGGCGGAATGACGACGCGGATCGCCTGCGGCAGCACTACCTTGCGCAAGGTCAGCAAGAACGGCAGGCCGAGCGCCTGCGCCGCCTCGAACTGGCCGCGCGGAATGCTCTCTATGCCGGAGCGGAACACCTCGGCCGAATAGGCCGCCATGATGATGGCGAAGGCCATCACCGCGGAAGTCCACGATGACAGGCGAATGCCGAGGAACGGCAGCGCATAGTAGATCAGGATAAGCACGACCAGCACCGGCATCGCCCGGAAAATGTCGATGTAGCCGACAGCCAGCAGCCGAAGCGGCTTTGGCGCATAGAGCCGCACCAGGCTGATCGCGAGGCCGACGGGAATACCGATGCCGATGCTCATGATTCCAAGCAGAAGCGTGTTCAGGAAACCGCGCAGCAGCGCCGGCAGGCTGGAGACCATGACGTCGGCGTTGAAGAAGGTGTCCAGCAGCGACATCGCAGCATTTCCAAAACGTTTGGCGTCCCGCGACGCTCGAGCCCAAGCCCGAAATCCGAAATCGTGCCGGCACGAAAGCCGGCACGAAATTTAAGAGCGAACTGCCGCTCAGGCCTTCGGCATAGGCATTTCCTTGACGCTCGAGGAATCGGCCGGTGCGTCGCTGCCGAACCACTTCTTGTGGATCGCGGCCAGCGTGCCGTCCTTCTTCATCGCGGTCAGCGCGTCGTTCAGCTTGCCGAGCAGCGGGTGGTCCTTGGTCATCATCAGGCCGTACTGCTCGCCGGTCTTGATGCGCTCTTTTACGGCGAGATCCTTCATCCTGGTGAAAGAATATTCCAGGCCCGGAATGTCGCTGACCGCTGCATCGACGCGGCCGGAACTGAGATCGAGCAGCAAATTCTGCTGGGTGTCGTAGCCTTTGACGTCACTGAACCCGTCCGCCTCCTGGTGGGCCTTGACCCAGGCTTCGCCGGTCGAGCCGGACAGCACGCCGACGATCTTGCCCTTTAGGTCGGCCTCGGCTTTGATTGGGCTGTCGGCCTTCGCGGCGATGCCCATGTCGGAATCATAGTAGGGCTGCGTGAACGACTGAGACTTCAGCCGCTCCGGCGTGATGGTGATCGACGAGATGGCGACGTCGATGCGCTTCGAGGTGGTGGCGGCGAACAGCGCCTGGAAACCGAGATCGGCGATATCAGTGGTCATGCCGATACGCTTTGCCGCCTCATTGATGATGTCGACTTCGAAACCCTCGAACGTGCCGCTCTCGTTCTTGTATTCAAAAGGCGGATTGGTCGGATAGGCGCCGACATTCAGCGTGCCTTCGGCAGAGGCCGGGCCGCCGGCGATGCCGATGGCGGCAGCAAGAAGCAGCAGGTTGCGACGGGTGAAGTTCATTTTCGTTCCCTCTGGTTGTGATCGGGCGGGTTTGGCCCCCGCACGGTTTTGATGCGCCAAGTGACGGGACTGCCGGAAAGCCCTCCCGGCACGGCAGTCGTAAGACATCGGATGCTATCCAAAGTACCGCGCTTTTCAAGGCGAAAGTTTAAGCTTAAAAAATTGCCGCGTGTTGCCGTCACTCCGGAATAACCGCCGTGGCCTGGATCTCAACCTTGGCGCGATCCTCGACCAGCGCCATCACCTGCATGGCGGCCATCGCCGGAAAATGCCGGCCGATCACCTCGCGATAGACCTCGCCGATCCCCTTGAGATTGGCCAGATATTCCGCCTTGTCGGTAAAGTACCAGGTCATCGAGGTGATATGCTGCGGCTTGGCGCCGGCCTCGGCGAGCACGGCGACAATATTGGCCAGCGTTTGCCGCACCTGACCGACAAGATCATCGGTCTCGAAGCAGCCCTGTCCGTTCCAGCCGACCTGCCCGCCGACGAAGACAAGCTGCCCGCGCGCGGCGACGCCATTGGCGTAGCCGACGGGTTTCGCCCAGCCTTCCGGCTGCAGGATGGTGTGCATGTCAAAACCTCCCAATGCTCAAATCCGGTCGCTTAAAACTCAAAGACAATCAATTCTTCCACACAACTCCGTCTCAGGCCGCCCCCATCACCTGCCGTGCAATCACCACCTTCTGCACGTCGGACGCTCCCTCGTAGATGCGCAGTGCCCGGATCTCGCGATACAGTCTTTCGACGATATGGCCCTTGCGGACGCCGTCGCCGCCATGCAGCTGTACAGCCTTGTCGATCACCTCCTGCGCTTTGTCGGTAGCGAACAGCTTGGCCATGGCGGCTTCGCGGGTAACCCGGGCCGCGCCCATGTCCTTGGTCCAGGCGGCGCGGTAGACCAGCAAGGCGGCGGCATCGACATCCAGCGCCATGTCGGCGATATGGCCCTGCACCATCTGCAGCTCGGCCATCGGTGCACCGAACAGCTTGCGCTCGGCCACTCTTGTGATGCATTCGTCCAGCGCGCGCCGGGCAAGGCCGAGCGCCGCTGCGCCGACAGTCGAACGGAATACGTCGAGCACCGACATGGCGATGCGAAAACCGTCACCGGGTTTGCCGATCAGCGCCGAGGCTGGGACGCGTGCATTGTCGAAAGATATCCGGGCGAGCGGGTGCGGCGCGATCACCTCCAGCCGCTCGGCGATAGTCAGCCCCTCGGCCTCGGAAGGCACGACGAAGGCGGAAAGCCCCTTGGCGCCGGGCGCCTCGCCGGTACGGGCAAAGACAACATAAAAGTCAGCGATACCGCCGTTGGAGATCCAGGTCTTTTCGCCGGATAGGTGATAGCTGTCGCCGTCACGCGCGGCGGTCATTTCCATATTGGCAACGTCCGAGCCCGAACGCGGCTCCGAAAGCGCGAACGCCGAAATCGCCTTGCCGGCCCGTGTCTTTGCCAGCCAGTGCTGCTGGTCTGGCGTGCCGAACAGGCTGAGCGCGCCAGTGCCGAGCCCTTGCATAGCGAAGGCGAAATCGGCCAGCCCATCATGGCGGGCCAGCGTCTCGCGCGTGAGGCAGAGCGCGCGCACGTCGAGCGGCCCGGGGCTTTCCGTGTCGAGCGCCGTTGGTTTCAGCCAGCCGTCTTGGCCGAGCTTGGCCACCAGCTCGCGGCAGGCGGCGTCGACATCGTCATGGGCGACCGGCAGGTTTTTCCCGCACCAGGCATCCAGTTCTTCGGCGAGTGCGCGGTGTCGGTCCTCGAAGAACGGCCAGTTGAGGAAGGACCGATCAGGCATTTCCGCCTCCGCTATGCTTCGGGCCTCGCGCTCTACAGCGCCCCCCTCTGTCCTGCCGGCCGTCTCCCCCTCTAGGGGGGAGATTGGCAGCTCCGGCGTCCGCCCGCATCTTGCGGCGGTTGCGGTTGGCTAAGGTGGGAACCAAAGTCGATCTCCCCCCTTGAGGGGGAGAGGTCCGGCAGGACAGAGGGGGGCGCTGTCCCGCGAACCTGTCGGTCTTTATCGAAGAAAACATCCTCAATTCCCCTCGAACACCGGCTTTTCCTTGGCGACGAAAGCCTCGTACGCCCGTTCGAAATCGCGTGTCTGCATGCAGATCGCCTGCGCCTGCGCTTCCGATTCGATAGCCTGGTCAAGCCCCATCGACCATTCCTGATTCAGCTGCGTCTTGGTCATGCCATGGGCGAAGGTCGGGCCGGAAACGACGCGCGCGGCCATGTCGAGCGCGTCGGCCTCTAGCGTTGCGGCATCGACCAGCCGGTTGTAGAAGCCCCAGCGCTCGCCTTCCTCGGCGCTCATCGTGCGGCCCGTATAGAGCAGCTCGGCGGCGCGGCCCTGGCCAATGATGCGCGGCAGGATCGCGCAGGCGCCCATGTCGCAGCCGGCAAGGCCGACGCGGGTGAACAGGAAGGCCGTTTTGGCCTGTGGCGTGGCGATGCGGATATCCGACGCCATGGCGATGATTGCGCCGGCGCCGACCGCCACGCCGTCGACCGCAGCAATAATCGGCTTGCCGCAATTCAGCATCGCCTTGACGAAATCGCCGGTCATGCGGGTGAAGGCGAGCAGCGCCTTCATGTCCATCTTGACCAGTGGGCCGATGATCTCGTGGACATCGCCGCCCGAGCAGAAATTGCCGCCATTGGGAAGGAACACTACCGCATCGACATCGTCGGCATAGACGAGATCGCGAAAAGTGTCGCGCAATTCGGCATAGCTGTCGAAGGTCAGCGGGTTCTTGCGCTCCGGCCGATCGAGCCGGATTTTTGCGATCTTGCCTTCGACCTGCCAGAGGAAATGCTTCGGCTTGCGGCCAGCCATCTTCGTCATTCCCGTCCCTCCCAATTGCTGCGGAAGGAGGTCAGCATGCCGGTCAGCCGGCGCGCCTCGTCCTCGCTCACATTGCCCAGCAACTCGCCGACCCATTTTTCATGCGCGGCGGCGATCACAGCGAAAGTCTTCGATCCCTCTTCCGTCAGCCGTACCATCGAAGTGCGGCGGTCGCCATTGCGTCGGGCCCGCATCACCAACCCTTCCGAGACCAGCCGGTCGATGATGCCGGTGACATTGCCGTTGGACACCAGCAGGAAGCGCGACAGGTCGCTCATCAGCATGCCTTCCGGCGCGCGGTAGAGCGCGGCCATCACGTCGAAGCGTGGCAACGTCGTGTTGAACTCTTGGCGCAGGCGTTCGCGCAGCTCGGCCTCGATGGTGCGCGAGGCGCGCAGCAGGCGAATCCACAGCCGCAGGCGGTCCTTGCCGGGTCCGGACGGGGCGGGTAGGGGACCGGCTACCATGTCTCACCTCCGGAGATCGAAATCGTCTGCCCGGTAATCGACCGGGCGGCGTCGCCACACAGATAAAGTACCGCGGCCGCAATTTCTTCCGGCTGGATGAAGCGGTCTTGCGGGTTGGTCGCGGCAAGACTTGCCCGTGCCCGCTCGGACGAGCGGCCGGTCGCTTCGACGATGCGCTGGACGGCGCTCTCCAGCATCTCGGTTTCGACAAACCCTGGGCACACGGCATTCACTGTTATGCCGGACTTGGCGGTCTCGACGGCGAGTGCCCGCATCAGGCCGACGACGCCATGCTTGGCGGCAACGTAAGCTGACACATAGGGATAGCCTTTCAATCCGGCGGTGGAAGCGACGAAGATGATACGGCCAGTCTTGCGCACTGCCATGCCGGCCAACGCCGGCTTCACCGTCAGGAACGCACCGGTCAAGTTGACGTCGAGCGTGCGCTGCCAGTCTGCCAGCGAGGTCCGCTGCGCCGGAGCACTGCCGGACATGCCGGCATTGGCAACGACGATGTCGAACGCTCCGTGTGCCGCTTCCGCGGCCTCGTAGAGCGCCGTCATCGATGCCTCGTCGGTGACGTCGGCGGCAACTGCGAAGATGCGCTTGTTCTCGGCGGCAACCTCGGCAAGCGGCTCCACGCGCCGGCCGCAGATGGTCACGTTAATGCCCGCGCCGGCCAGCGCCAGCGCGATCGCGCGGCCGACGCCGGAGCCGCCGCCGGTGACCAGCGCGTGACGTCCCGAAATCGTCGCCGTGGCACTCATACTTTCAACCCCGCTGCCGCTTCGCGCTCGGCCAGCCGGTAGAGCTGGTCGCGGCCGGGCAGATAGGGATCCGGCCATTTGATGCCGCGATCGCCAAGCGTGACGGCCGCGTGCAGCGTCCAGTACGGATCGGCAAGATGCGGCCTAGCCAGTGCGACGAGATCGGCGCGGCCCGCCATCAGGATCGAGTTGACGTGGTCCGGCTCATAGATATTGCCGACCGCCATCGTCGCCATGCCGACCTCGTTGCGGATGCGATCGGAAAACGGCGTCTGGAACATGCGGCCATAGACCGGTCTTGCCACGGCCGAAGTCTGGCCGGCCGATACGTCGCAGATGTCTACGCCCGCCTCATGCAGCAGCCGCGCGATCTCTACGGCGTCGGCCGGCGTCACGCCTTCGATACCCAGCCAGTCATTGGCGGATATGCGCATCGAGATCGGCTTCTCGGCCGGCCATGCGGCGCGCACCGCATGAAAGATTTCCAAGGGATAGCGCATGCGGTTTTCCAGCGAGCCGCCATAGGAGTCGGTGCGCCGGTTGGTCACGGGCGTGATGAAGGAGGACAGGAGATAGCCGTGCGCGGCGTGGATTTCGAGCATGTCGAAGCCGCAGCGCGCCGCCATCTCGGCCGAAGCGACAAACTGGTCGCGCACCATATCCATGTCGGCGCGGTCCATCGCCTTCGGCACCTGGTTTTCCGGCGACCACGGCACGGAAGAGGCTGCCATGACCGGCCAATTGCCTGAGGGCAGCGGCACGTCGGTTCCCTGCCAGCCGAGCCTGGTCGACCCTTTGGCACCGGAATGGCCGATCTGGGCGCAGATCTTGGCCTCGGTCTCGGCATGGACGAACTCGACCAGCCGCTTCCAGGCGACCTCATGCTCGGGCGCATAGAAACCGGGGCAGCCAGGCGTAATGCGGCCCTCCGCGCTGACGCAGGTCATCTCGATGTAGAGGAGACCGGCGCCGCCCTTGGCCCGTTCGGCGTAATGGGCGAAATGCCAGTCAGTCGGACAGCCGTCGACCGCCTTGTACTGCGCCATCGGCGAGACGACGACGCGGTTCTGCAGCGCCATGCCGCGCAGCCGGAACGGCGCGAACATAGGCGCGCGACGCAGATTGTTGCCGCCGGCACCGGCCTGGCGCTGGAACCATTCCTCGGCGCCGGCCAGCCATTCGGCATCGCGCAGCCGCAAATTCTCGTGACTGATGCGCTGCGAACGCGTCAAAAGCGAATAGTTGAACTGCACCGGATCGAGGCCGAGATAGCGCTCGACCTCCTCGAACCATTCGAGCGAATTGCGCGCCGCCGACTGCAGCTTCAGCACTTCGGTGCGGCGGGCGTCCTCATATTTGCGGAAGGCTGCTTCGAGATCCGGTTCGGACTCGACATAGTCGGCCAGCGCCACCGCGCTTTCCAGCGCCAGCTTGGTGCCGGAACCGATCGAGAAATGCGCGCTCGCCGCCGCGTCGCCCATCAGCGCCAGGTTCTTGTAGGACCAGCGTTCGCACAAGACGCGCGGGAAATTGATCCACGCCGAGCCGCGGATATGACTGGCGTTGGTCATCAGCGCGTGGCCGCCGAGATGACGGGCAAAGATGCGCTCGCAGACGGCAATTGATTCCTGTTGCGACATCGCGCCGAAGCCGAAGCGCTGCCAGGTCTGCTCGCTGCATTCTACGATGAAGGTCGCGGTATCGCTGTCGAACTGGTAGGCATGCGCCCACACCCAGCCATGCTCGGTTTTCTCGAAGATGAACGTGAAGGCGTCGTCGAATTTCTGGTGGGTGCCGAGCCAAACGAACTTGCATTTACGGATGTCGATATCGGGCTTGAACACGTCGACGAAGGTGCCTCGCGCTTTCGAGTTCAGCCCGTCGGCGGCGACAACCAGGTCGTGCGTCTCCATAAACGGCTTTGGATCGGCGATGTCGGATTCGAAGACCAGCTTGACGCCGAGCTCGCGCGCCCGCCGTTGCAGCAGGGTGAGCAGCCGCTTGCGGCCGATGCCGCAAAAGCCATGACCGGTCGAGACCGTTCGCACGCCGTCATGGATGACGGCGATGTCGTCCCAATAGGCGAAATGCTTGCGGATCCAGACGGCGCTGACCGGGTCGTTTTTGGTCAGGTTCTCCAGCGTTTCGGCCGACAGCACGACGCCCCAGCCGAACGTATCATCGGCACGGTTGCGCTCGAATACCGTGACCTCATGCGCGGCATCCCTGAGCTTCAGCGAGATTGCAAAGTAGAGCCCGGCTGGTCCGCCACCGAGAACCGCAACTTTCATCGTGCGATCTCCTCTTCGCTTCTGTCTGTCGAGTTTACGCCTGAAGCAGATTAATTCAAGCTTGAAGTTTCAGGATTGAAACAATCCGTCTCAGAAACCCAGCCTGCCGGCAGTCGGCTTGCGCGGGCCAGGAAAGCTCCGGGCTATTTTTCCGGGTTCTTCGGGCTCCACAGCACCGTCTCCGCATCTTTTTCATAGGCCATGCCATTGGGATAGCTGATCGCTTCCAACTGCAAGCCCCAGGGCGCCTGGAAGTAGAGGATAGTCTGGCCGGCGGCCGGGCCTTCGGTAACCGGCAGCGGCCCCATCCGCGTCTTGACGCCCTTGCCGTCAAGATAGGCTTTTGCGGCGGCGATGTCGTCGACATAGAAGGCGATGTGGAAGCCGCCTATGTCGCTGTTGCGAGGCGTCAGGTCCTTCTGGTCCGGCGCGGTGTATTTGAACAGCTCGATGTTCGACCCGTGTCCGCAGCGGACCAGGGTGATCTCCTCGATCACTGCCTTGGGATCGACGCCCAGCAGATCCTGCATGAACGTGCCCTTGTCGTCGGCGAACGGGCCGAACGACATCGCCTTCTTGCAGCCGACCACCTCGGTAAAAAACTCGACGGCCTGCTGCATGTCGGGGACGGTGACGCCGGTGTGGTCGTGGCCACGCATGCCGGGTATCGAATCAGCCGAGGCTGCTCCCATCGAGCCGGCCAGAGCGGCCGCAAGCATCGTGTTTCTGATTGCGTATTTCATTCCAGTTCTCCTCCGTTTCGCGAGCTGACTTGTCGGCGCACGTCCGAGGCCCGCTCTTCGGTGTGCGAGTAGGAATGTGTTCATGCCGGCGCCTTTGCGGCGGGAAGCAGCCAGGCGTCATCGATCTCGGGCAGCGGAATGGCGGCGAGGAGGTCGCGCGTGTAAGCCTGCTGCGGCTTCTCGAACAAAGTATCCGTCGCACTGGCTTCGACGATCGCGCCTTCGCGCATGACGATCACTTGCCGGCAGAGCCGCCGGATCACCGACAGGTCATGGCTGATGAAGGCAACGGTCAGGCCCATCTCGGCGGCGAGTTTTTCCAACAGCGTCAGGATCTGTGCCTGGGTCGACACATCGAGGCCTGAGACGATTTCGTCGGCCAGCACGAATTTCGGCGACAGCGCCAGCGCGCGGGCAATGCCGACGCGCTGGCGCTGGCCGCCCGACAATTCATGACGATAGCGGCTGGCGAAGCCTTGCGGCAGGCCGACGCGCTGAAGCGCTTCAGCAACTCGGGCTTTCAGATTGTCGCCGAGGCCATTCTGTTTGAGTGGTGCGGCGATGATGCTGGCGATGGTGCGGCGTGGGTTAAGCGACGACATCGGGTCCTGGAAGATCATCTGCAGATTGCGGCGTACGGGCCGCAGCTCCGCCTCTGGCAGATGCGTGATGTCGCGGCCGTCGAAGCTGACGCTGCCGGCGCTGGGCTCCAGCAGACGCACCAGCGCGCGGCCGAGCGTCGATTTCCCCGACCCGGATTCGCCGACGATGCCGGTCACCGATCCCCTGGGCAGATCGAAGTCCAGGCCTTTCAGGATCTCGGCCAACGGAGCGCGGCCAAACAACGGCTTGCGCGTCATGTCGGGTAAGGCAACCTTCAGCCCGCGCACGGAAAACAGCGGCTCAGCCATGCGGGTGCCTCCAGGCCTGGTCGGCGGCGGCGATCTCCGCGGCCAGCCCGGCCAGTACCGCCTCGTCCACGGGTTTCAGCGAAGCGAGGGGATCGGTGTAGCGCGGCGTCGCGGCCATCAGCGCCCGCGTATAGGGGTGCTGCGGGGCAGCGAAGAGAGCAGCCGTCTCGGCCTCCTCCACCACCTTGCCGGCGTAGAGCACTGAAACTTTCTGGCTGATCTTGGCGACGACGCCGAGATCGTGGGTAACGAACAGGATCGCCGTGCCATGCTCGCGCTGCAACGCAGCGATCAAGCGCAAGATCTGCTTCTGCACGGTCACGTCGAGCGCCGTGGTCGGCTCGTCGGCGACGATCAGCCTTGGTTCGGCTGCGAACGCCGCGGCGATCAGCACACGCTGGCGCATGCCGCCGGACAGCTCGTGCGGATAGCATTTGAGGACACGCTCGGGGTCGCGGATCTGCACCTCGTCCAGCAATTGGCGGATGCGTGTATCGGCCTTCTCACCGCTCCAGCCGAGGATGCGCACCAGCCGGTCGGTCATCTGTGGGCCGATTCGCCGTGACGGATTGAGCGCGGTCAGCGGGTCCTGCGGGATCAGCGCGGTGCGCGCGCCGATCAGCGTGCGCCTTGCCTTCGGCTGAAGCTTGCCGAGGTCCTCGCCCTCGAGCAGCATGTCGCCTTCGACAATGCGCACGCTGGGTGGCAGCACGCCGAGCACCGCCTTGCCGATCATCGTCTTGCCGGCGCCGCTCTCGCCGACCAGCGCGCGGACCTCGCCGGGTTGAACGGAAAGCGATACCGAGCGCAACACGCGCAAGCCATTAGGCAGCACCGCGCTAAGGTCGCGTATGTCGAGGCAGGATTTCGCCAGCGCGTTCATCGCAGCACCGGATCGAAACGTGCCCTAAGACCTTCGCCGAACTGGCTGAACGACAGCACCGTGAGGATCAGGGTGACCAGCGGGAACACCAGCACCCACCAGGCCTGATGGATCGATAGGCGACCCTCTGCGATGATGCCGCCCCAGGTTGGGTCGTCGGTCGAGATCGACAGATTGACGAAGGACAGGATCGCCTCAACGATGATGGCAATGCCCATCTCCAGCGACAGCAGCGCCACGATCGACGGCACCACATTGGGCAGCACTTCGCGCAGCATGATGCCGATGCGGCCGTAACCGGCGATGCGGGCGTTCTCGACATAGTCCATGCGCGACTGGCCCATCGTCTCGGCGCGGATCACCCGGCAGAAGCGCGTCCAGTCGATGACGGCAATGGCAATGATAACCGAGCTCAAGCCGGTGCCGAGCACAGCGACCAGAAGGATGGCAAACAGCACCGGGGGAAACGCCATCCAGACATCGACGATACGCGAGATGATGCGGTCGGCCCAGCCGCCGAAATAGCCGGCGATCAGCCCCAGCGTCGAGCCGACCAGGCAGGCGGCAAGGGCTGCCACGAAGGCGACGATGAAGGCGATGCGGGCACCGAAGATCAGCCGTGACAGAAGATCGCGGCCGAGGCTGTCGGTGCCGAGCCAGTAGCCGGGCTCAGCACCGCTCAGCCAGAACGGCGGCAGCCGCTCCAGCATCAAATCCTGCGCCAGTGGGTCCTGCGGCGCGACCAACGGCGCAAAAATCGCGGCCAACAGCCCAATCAGCAGCCAGCCGCCGGCCAGCCACAGGCGTGCCTGCGAGCCATGTCTTGAAATGCGGGCCTCATCCATGGCGCAGCCTCGGATTAAGCAGCGCATACATCATGTCCACGCTGAGGTTGATCAGCACGAACAGCAGCGCGAACACCAGCACGATGCCCTGGATCAGCGGCAGGTCGCGGTTGATGACGGCATCGATCGCCATGTTGCCGAGACCCTCATAGGAAAATAGCCGCTCGACGATGACCGTGCCGCCGATCAGGAAGGTGAACTGCACGCCGACCAGAGTGAGCGTCGGCAGGGCGGCGTTTTTCAACGCCTCGCGCAGGATGACGTGCGTTTCCGAAAAGCCCTTTACCCGCGCCAGCACGACATAGTCGAGGTCGAGCACTTCCTTCAGCGACTGTTTCAGCAGCTGCGAGATGATCGCGGCGAGTGGCAGCGCCAGAGCCACGGCCGGCATCAGCATATGCGCCAGCAGATCCTTGGTCAGGTCGAAGCGCAGCCGCACGATGCTCTCGAACAAATAGAACTGCGTGACGAAGGGCAGATCGAGTTGCGGCGACACCCGGCCGGAAATGTCAAAAACCGGCACCAGCACGCCGAACAAAAGGATCAGCACCAAACCCCACAGGAAATCGGGAATCGAGAGCGCCGCACCGCTGGCGATGTCGATGCCAGCCTCGACCGCGGTGCCGCGTTCGCGCGCGCCGAGGATCGCCGTCGTGCCGCCGATCGCCAGCGCCATCAAGAGCGCGACGATCGCGAGTTCCAGCGTCGCCGGCAGGCGGTTGAAGACCAGGCCCAGAACATCCTGCCGGAGCGAAATCGAAGTGCCGAAATCGCCCCTGACGACACCTGCCAGCCAGATGAAAAATTGGTGGACGATGGTCTTGTCCAGCCCGTAAAGCGCGCGCAGACGCGCGATGTCGGCATCGGTTGCACCGGGCGGCAGCATCATCGCGATCGGATCGCCTGGCGCGACACGGATGACGACGAAGACGACGACGGCCACGCCGAACAGCGTGATCGCCATCGTCAGAAGACGGATCAGGAATCTTTGCAGCAGCATGGTCGCCCGTGACAGAAAATGCGCGCCGTCATTCCGCACGGCGCGCGGCAAGCCGAAGGCTGTCTCAGGCCGGGCTCATCAGCGCCGGCAACAGCGCGCCCGACACATGCTGCACGACATTGACGCCCTTGGCATGCACGATCGGCTGCGCATACTGGATCAGCGGCAGTACATAGGCCTGCTCGGCAATGTACTTGTCGACGGCCTTCCAGCCGGCAATGCGCTTGGCCTCGTCCTTCTCGCCCCACAGCGGGTTGATCATGTCGATCAGATCCTGACTGTCCCACACCGAATGCGGGCTCGGGCCATACATGGCAAAGCCGGTCGAGGTGGTCGGGTCGCCGATGGCGTTGCCCCAATTGTAGAAGGCGGCCGGCGCCAGCTTGTCGGCGGCGCGCAACTCATAATGCTTGGCGATCTCGTAGACCTCGATCGTCGCCTCGATGCCGACCTTGCGCCACATGCCGACGATCGCCTGGATCATCTCGTAGTCCTTGGGTTTGAAGCCCTTGGTCGTCTGTATCGTGAACTTGACCGGCTTTTCCGGCGAATAGCCGGAGGCGGCCAGCAATTCCTTGGCCTTTTCCGGGTTATGTTCGGCCTTGATCGACGCATCGTAGGCGGCGTATTCCGGCGTCTCCAGCGTATCGATGGGCTGGCCGTAACCGCGCAGCAGCCGGTCGACCAAAAGCTTTTTATCGACCGCCATCACCGCTGCCTGGCGCACGTTCTTGTCCAGCATCACGTCGATGTCGTTGAAGAAGATCATGCCGATGTCGGAAACATTCTTGCATGAGCCGGTAAGTCCGTCCTTGGCGATCAGGCGGTCATATTCCTCATAGGGGATTTCGAGAGTCACCTGCGAGGAGCCGGACTCGATCTCGGCGACGCGGCTCGCCGCATCGGTGACGAACTTGATGGTTACGTTTTCGAAGGCCGGCTTGCCGCCCCAGTAGTTCGGGTTGGCCTTGAGCCGCAGGAAGGCGTTGCGCTCGAATTTGTCGACCATATAGGGCCCGGTGCCGATCGGGGCTTTCTCAAAACCCTCGGCGCCGACCTTTTCGTAATAGGCCTTCGGCATGATGTAGCCGGTGAGGAACGACATCCATTTGAAATACACCGGGTCGAATTGCACGACGTCGCCGGTGATCTTGTTGCCGTCGATCTTGAAGTTGTTGACGTTCTTCCAGACGAACTGGATCGGGTTGCCGGTCTTTTCATCGCCCGCCCGCTGCAGCGACCAGACCACGTCTTCGGCCGTGAACGGCGAACCGTCATGCCAGGTGACGCCCTCGCGCACCGTCATCATGATCTTGCTGCGATCCTCGTTCCAGCCCCATTCGGTGAGCAGGCCGGGTGCGAAAGAAAGGTCCGGCTTCTGCGGGATGAACTGGTCGAACACCGATTGGTAGAGACCCTGGATGGTCGGGTTGACCGCCGAAGGCCCGGTGGTCGGGTCCCAGGACGGTAGGTTGACGTTGTAGGCGATAGTCAGTTCGCCGGCAGCCTTGGCGATTTGCGGCAGGCCGAGCGCCGTGGCGCCAAGTGCGGCCGCGCCGTATCCGAGCAATTCTCGTCTGTTGATTGTCATGGTCGTTCCCCTGTTGCTTTTATGCGCGGTGTCGTTGTCAATCGGTGGGTTCAGGCTCCTTGGGCAACCGCGCCTTGTCCTCCTTCACCCTGGATGAAAAATGGAGCCTACCTCCCGCCAAGTTGTTGTGCGAGCATGAAGCCTGACGCCGCCCCGGTGCCGGCGCCCGGCCATGTTGCCGCCCCGGTCAGGTGCAGATTGCCGATCGGCGTGTTCCAGCCGGCGTAACCGCGCGCCGGCCGGAACAGGAAATTCTGCGCCAGATGATGGCTGCCGCAGACCTGGTCGCCGCCGACCAGGTTGGGATTCTCGCGTTCGAGGTCGATGGGCGAGAACACGGCGCGGCCGAGGATCTTCCGGCGAAGGCCGGGCGCATAGCGCTCTATAATGTCGAGGACGCGCTCGCCGTAGTGCTCCCTAGCCTCGTCCCAGTGGGCCGGCGCGATCATGCCCGCCGCATCGCCCACAATCTCGGCCGGCAGCATGCGCACCTGCACCCAGAGCACATGCTTGCCGTCCGGCGCGCGCGACGGATCGACCGCGGTCGGCTGGCCGACGACCAGCACCGGCTCTTCCGGCAGCATGCCTGCCATCGCCTGCTGATAGGTTCGCGACATGGCGTCGAGCGACGGCGAGAGATGCACATAGGCGAACTGCCGAAGCTCGGCGCCGGCGCGCCAGTCCGGCAAATCGTCGAGTGCCAGATGGATCATCATCGTGCCCGGCGCGTGGCGGAATTTTTTCATGGCCGTGTCGAAGCCGGCGTCGCCCGATCCATTGGGCAACAGTTTCCCGGTCAGCGCCTTGGGTGCGACACCGGCGATGACGGCCCTGGTGGCGGTGTGAGTCTCGCCGGAAGCGAGCCGCACGCCGGTCGCCTTGCCGGCCGAAACCGTGATCTCGGCGACATCAGCCCCAGTGACGATCTTGCCGCCGGCTGCCGTGAGCATGCCCGACAAAGCGCGGATGATCGTGTCGGCGCCGCCTCTGCCGAGCAGCATGCCGAAGCACTGGTTGGCCATCGATTCGAGGTAAGGAAATACCGCGCCGCCAGCGATGTCAGGCGCGAAATCGAGATGCATGCCCCAGGTGGCCAGCGTCGCCCTGACATGCGGTGACTCGAAAGTCTGCTCGAGCCACGCGCGGGGTGAGGAAAGCAGTAATCGGCCGGTATCGAGCGCGCCGCCAATACCCTTCTTGCGCCAGAGCTTCCAGGCCGTGCCGGCGAGCGCACGCCCACTCATCGGCGAGCCCAGCAGCCGGAACAGATGCTCGGCCTCCGCCGGGAATGCCGCAACCAGACGGCGCCATGTGGCTGCGTCGGTCGCGGAGAAGGCGGTCATCCGTCCAGTGGTCTTCTCCAGGTCGCTGCTGACGCCGAACCAGCGACCGTCGGGGAAGGCGCTGGCAAAACAGTCGGCCACCGGCACGAATTCCAGCCCGTGGGTTTTCAATTCATTTGCATATTTCCTGTGAAAGGCCGAGCCGGCGAACAGGCCCAGATTCATTGCGCCGAAATCGTGCCGGAAGCCTGGAAGCGTGAATTCACGCGTCTGGACGGCGCCGCCGATCGTTGGATTGCGGTCGAAAACCGCTGTTTTCCAGCCTTTGAGCGCCAGATGCGCGGCGCATGCCAGACTGTTGTGGCCTGCCCCGACAAATATGGCGTCGAACTCGCTCACGCCCCGTCCCATTTCCTTTATGCTTAAAGATAATTGCAGATGCATATGTTTTCGTCTAGTAGGATATTAAGGGCCGCGAGAGCCTTCAGCACCATTGAGAAAGAGGGAACAGAGACCATGGACACACAACAACTCCTCGGCGACGTCGCCGGCCAGCTTCTTTCAGGCGCCATCCAGGTGGTCGACCTGACGGCGCCGCTCGGGCCCAACACGCCGCTGATCAAGCTGCCGCCGGAGCTGGCGGTGGACACGCCGAAGGTCGAGATCCACGCCATCTCCCACTATGACAAGAACGGTCCGTGGTGGGCCTGGAACTGGCTGAAGCTCGGCGAACACTCGGGCACGCATTTCGACGCGCCGCAGCACTGGATCACCGGCAAGGATTATCCGGACGGTGCCACCGACACCATTCCGGTTCAGAATTTCGTCGGCCCGGTCAATGTCATCGACTGCTCGAAGCAAGCCGCCGCCGATCACGACTTCCTGCTCACCGTCGACCACATCAAGGCCTGGGAAGCCGAACATGGCGCTATCAACGCGGGCGAATGGGTGGTGATGCGCACCGACTGGTACAAGCGCAACGGCTCGGAAGCCGAGTTCCTCAACGCCAATGAGACCGGACCGCACACGCCCGGACCGACGGCCGAGGCCATCCAGTATCTGATCAGCAAGGACATCAAGGGCTGGGGCAGCGAGACGATCGGCACGGATGCTGGCAAAGCAGGGGGAATGGAGCCGCCATTCCCGGCGCACAGCCTGATGCACAAGGCCAACCGCTATGGGCTCGCCAGCCTGTGCAACCTCGACCGGCTGCCGCCGAAGGGCGCGATCCTGATCGCCGCACCGCTCAAGATCGAGCACGGCACCGGCAGCCCGATCCGCGCACTGGCGCTCGTGCCGAGACAATAGGGCAACTGGCGGTCTTCGGGAGAAGATCATGCTTGCAGGCAATGCTGTGGTGACGAGTTGGGAGCGGCAGTCTTGCAAGGCTGCTCTACGGCGCCCTCCCCTGTCCTGCCGGACATCTCCCCCACTTAGGGGGAGATTGGCAGTTTCGGTGCCCCGCTCATTCCTGCGACGTTGGAGAGTGGCGAAGGCCGCGGTGACAGCCGATCTCCCGCCAAGTGCGGGAGATGTCCGGCAGGACAGAGGGGGGCGCGAAGAAACGCCAATCCACACAAATGAATTCCACCTTCCGCTCACCCGGAGCAACCCTCGATGAGCGATATCGATCACATCATCGTCGGTAGCGGCATCAACGCGTTGGTTTGCGCGGCGATGCTTGGCGGCAAGGGGGCGAAGGTGCTGGTGCTCGAGCGCAACGACCGCATCGGCGGCTGCATGCGCACCGAAGAAATCACCGCGCCCGGCTTCATCCACGACGTGATGGCGACGACCTTTGTCCTGTTCATCACCTCGCCGGCCTATGCCGCGCTGGGCAAGGATCTGGCGCGGCACGGCCTGGAGTTTTGCAACACCTCCACGCCGACCGGTGTGCTGCGCCCGGACGGCAGCCATGCCGTCCTGCGCACCGATCGCATCGCCAATGTAGCGGCGATCAATGCGCTTGCCGCGGGCGACGGCGACCGGCACGCAAACGATGTCGGCGAGATCGAACGCAATGCTGGCCTGCTGTTCGGTCTGCTCGGCGGCAGCCTGTGGTCTTACCCGACGGTAAAGCTGCTCGCGGGCGAAGCCTGGCGGCGCGGCCCGCGTGGCCTTGCCGCCTTTCTCGGCCGCGCGCTGGTGCCAGCGCGCGGTTGGTTGGAAAGCACCTACCAGTCGGAAACCATGCGCGCGCTGTGGGCGCCCTGGGTGCTGCATGCCGGCCTTGGGCCTGAGGACGCGTTCTCCGGCCAGATCGCCAAGGTCATCGCCTTCGCGCTTGAGGCGGCCGGCGCGCCGATCGTCAAGGGCGGTGCCAGGAATCTGCTGTCAGCCTTCGAAGCCCTGATCAGGGAACGTGGCGGCGAAATCCGCACCGGCGCCGACGTCGCGGCTATTGTCCAAGGCGGAGGCCGCGCCGCCGGCGTGCGGCTGGCTTCGGGCGAAACGATCAGCGTGAACAAGAGCGTCATCTGCTCGGTCACGCCGACCCAGCTTTACGGGCGGCTGCTCGGCGACGCGGCGCCGAAAGCAGACGTCGAGGCAGCGCAAAAATACCGCTATGGCAAGAGCAATTTCCAGATCCACTATGCCTTGGACAAGCCGCCGGCATGGCGCGGCGAGGGCCTGGACAAGGTCGCGCTGCTGCATCTGACGCCGGGGCTCGACGGCGTCTCGAAGGCCTGCAACGAAGCCATGCGCGGCATGCTGCCGGAGGTGCCGACCATCTGCGTCGGCCAGCCGCACGTACTCGACCCATCGCGCTGCCCGGACGGCAAGGCGGTCCTGTGGCTGCAACTGCCCGAGGCGCCACGCCATATCAAGGGCGATGCCGCCGGCAAACTGCAAACACCGGCAGACGGTCGCTGGACCGAGGCGCTGCGCGAAGCCTATGCCGACCGTGCCGAAGCGATCCTCGCCAGCCATATCGATGGGTTCAAGGACAGCGTCATCGCGCGCCGCGCCTGTTCGCCGGCCGACCTGGAAGCGATGAACATCAATCTGGTCGGCGGCGACCCCTATGGCGGTTCCTCGACCATCGACCAGTCGTTTCTGTGGCGGCCGCTCAAGACGAGCCGCAATCACGAAACCGGGGTCAGGGGTCTCTACCACATCGGCGCCTCGACCCATCCGGGTGCTGGCTTGGGCGGCGGCTCCGGCTTTCTCCTGGCGGGGAGGCTGTGATGGAACAGAAGGTTGAAAAACGCCAGCGCATCTCGACTTTGGGCCAGATCGGCCTGCAGCAGTTCGCGCCCTATCTGATGAACCGCATCATGGGCCGCTACAACGCCACGCTGCGCGACAATTTCCGCAAGCAGGGCCTGACCATTCCGCAGGTGCGCACGCTGGCCGTATTGTCGGTCACCGATGGCGTCACCGTCAACGATCTCTCGGTCTATACCGTCATCGAGCAGTCGACCTTGAGCCGCACGCTCGACACGCTGGAGGGACAAGGGTTTGTTCGGCGCGAGCAGGGGGTCACAGACAGCCGGATCCGCCATGTGTTCCTGACCGACGATGGCCGCGCCGAGTTCGCGCGCGCCTGGCCGGCCATGCACGACGCTTTCGAGGCTATGTTCGACGATGTCGACGATGCCGAATACGCGGCGCTGATCGCGACATTGCAGAAGATGCTGAAGAACATTCGCAAGCACGACATCTGACGATCTTACGCGCCGCCATCGGGACGGTAACGGAAGGAGCAAAAAATGGCCGAACGGTCTTTTGCCAAGGAAGTCGAAAAGCTCAGGCTCGGCGCCGGCGAGGAGTTTTCCGGCGAAGGCATTCTCGCCATCACCAAGGCGCTGCTGCAATGCGGCGTCGGCTATGTCGGCGGCTATCAGGGTGCACCGATCAGCCATTTGATGGACGTGCTGGCCGACGCGCAGGATATCCTGGGCGAGCTCGGCGTGCATTTCGAGGCAAGCGCCTCGGAAGCGACCGCCACCGCCATGCTGGCGGCATCGGTGCATTATCCGATCCGCGGTGCGGCCACCTTCAAGTCGACGGTCGGCACCAATGTCGCCTCCGACGCGCTCGCCAATCTCGCTTCCGGCGGCGTCACCGGCGGTGCATTGATCATCGTCGGCGAGGATTACGGCGAAGGCTCCTCGATCATGCAGGAGCGCAGCCACGCCTTCGCCATGAAGAGTCAGGTCTGGCTGCTCGACCCGCGCCCGAACCTGCCGTCGATCGTCAAGGCGGTGGAGGACGGCTTCGAGCTGTCCGAGGTTTCCAACACACCGGTCATGCTGCAGGTCCGCATTCGCTGCTGCCATGTCCACGGCCATTTCATCGCCAAGGACAACAAGCGCCCGGCGATGACAGTGGCCGATGCGCTCGCCGCGCCGCGCCGCGACACCGGCCGCATCGTGCTGCCGCCCGCGTCCTTCCTGCACGAGAAGGAAAAGGTGCAGAAACGCTGGCCGGCGGCGGTCGACTTCATCCGCACCAACAAGATCAACGAGTTTTTCGGCCCAGAGCACGGCTCGGTCGGCATCGTCATGCAGGGCGGCATGTACAATTCGGTCATCCGGGCGCTGCAGCGGCTCGGCCTCGCCGACACCTATGGCGACACCGACGTGCCGCTCTATGTGCTGAACGCCGTCTATCCACTGGTCGATGACGAATTCCTGTCCTTCTGCGAAGGCAAGGACGCCGTGCTCGTCGTCGAGGAAGGCCAGCCCAACTACATCGAACAGGCCTTTGCCGCGATGCTGCACAAGGCCGGCCGCGGCACCAAGCTCGTTGGCAAGGAACATCTGCCTATGGCCGGCGAATATACCGGCCAGGTGATGCTCGACGGCATCGGATCGTTCCTGCGTGCCACCATCCCGCATCTGCTGCCAAGTGAGGTCCGCGCGCCCAACAAGATCGGCGACGGGCTCGACACCGCCGACCTGATCAACGTCGTCCCGGGCCGGCCGCCCGGCTTCTGCGTCGGCTGCCCGGAGCGGCCGATCTTCGCCGCCACCAAGCTGGTCGAGCAGGAGCTGGGCAAGCACCACATCGCCTCCGACATCGGCTGTCATTTGTTCTCGATCATGCCGCCTTTCGAGCTAGGTGCCACCACCATGGGCTACGGGCTGGGGCCGGCCTCGGCCTCGGCGTTCAACTCGCCCGATGCCAAGCGCCGCTCGATCTCCTTCGTCGGCGACGGCGGCTTCTGGCACAACGGCCTGACGTCCTCGATCGGCAATGCCGTGTTCAACAAGAACGATGGCGTCATCGTCATCGTCGATAATTTCTATTCGGCGGCGACGGGAGGGCAGGATATCCTTTCCTCCCGCGCCGGCAACAAGACCAAGTCGACCAAGCATCCGATCACCGAGGCGGTGAAAGGCATGGGCGTCAAATGGCTGCGCCACATCGACCGCACCTATGATGTGACCAGGATGCAAGACACGCTGCGCGAGGCGCTGACGACGGACGAGAAGGGCCCGAAAGTCATCGTCGCCTCGTCCGAATGCATGCTCAACCGCCAGCGTCGCGAGAAGCCTTTGGTCGAAAAGGCGATCAAGGGCGGTGAGCGGGTCGTCAAGCCGAAATTCGGCGTCGACGAGGACATCTGCACCGGCGACCATGCCTGCATGCGGCTCTCCGGCTGTCCGTCGCTGTCGGTGAAGTCGCTCGATGACCCGCTGCGCGACGATCCGGTGGCGCATATCGACCAGAGCTGCGTCGGCTGCGGCAATTGCGGCGAGGTTGCCGATGCGGCGGTGCTGTGCCCATCCTTCTACAGAGCCGACGTGGTGCATAATCCAAGCCGCTGGGACCGTTTGCTTGAAGCCGCGCGGCGCGCCACGATCCGCCTCTTGCAGCGCCGCCGCGAAAGCCGGCGGCTGATATTTGCCGATGCTTGACGCTGTCCCATCAACCCGTTCCAAGGCCGGCGCGCAGGGCGATGAGCGCGTCATAAAGCTTGCTGTGCTGGCGGTCGGCGGCCAGGGCGGCGGCGTGCTGGCCGACTGGATCACCGACGTCGCCGAGCGCAACGGCTACGTCGCCCAATCGACCTCGGTTGCGGGCGTCGCCCAGCGCACCGGCGCCACCATCTATTATGTCGAAATGTGCCGCGACACCGGCCGGCTGCCGGTCTTCGCGCTGTCGCCGTCGCAGGGCGACGTCGATATATTGATCGCCGCCGAACTGATGGAAGCCGGCCGCGCCATCATCCGCGGGTTCGTCACGCCGGAGCGCACCACGCTGATCGCCTCGTCGCACCGCATCGCAGCGGTCTCCGAGAAGATCGAACCCGGCGACGGCCGCGCATCGTCCTCGAAGGTCCATGCCACGGCTGAAGCCGCGGCCAAGCGCTTCATCGCCTTCGACATGGAGAAGATCGCCGTCGATAACGGCTCGATGATCTCGGCCAGCTTGCTCGGCGCGCTGGCCGGGTCCGATGCCTTGCCGTTCACACGCGAGAGCTATGAGCAGGCCATCGGCGCCGGCGGCCGCGGCGTCAAGGCAAGCCTCGCTGCCTTCGCCGCCGCCTACGATCGGGCGCGCGCCATCGCGAGTGCGCCTTCGGGCGACAAGACTGTACAGCCGGCGGCCGCTGAAACCCGCTCGGCCGCGGCGACAAATGTCAGCGGCCCGGAAAGCCTGTTGAAGGGCTGGCAACAACTGGCGGCGCGCGTCGCTGCTTTGCCTTTACCCGTGCACGACATGGCGCTTCGCGGCCTGAAAAAAGTCGTCGACTACCAGGACGTCGCCTATGGCGGCGAGTATCTCGACCGGCTCGACCGGGCGGTCGTCCTGGACAATGCCGAACATGACTACGTGCTGTCGATCGCCGCGGCCAAGCATCTGGCCAACGCCATGTGCTACGACGACATGATCCGCGTCGCCGATCTGAAGACACGCTCGACGCGCGACCACCGCGTACGCCGCGAAGTCGGTGTCAAGCAAGGCTCAGTCCTGCAGGTGACGGAATATTTCCATCCGCGCATTGAGGAATTCTGCGGCACGCTGCCGGCCGGGCTCGGCAGCTACATCGAGGACCGGCCGAAGCTCGCCGCCTTTCTCGACCGCCGCATCAATCGCGGCCGCCACATCCGCACCGACAGTTTCGCCGGCTTTGCCGCTTTGTGGTTCATCGGCGGCCTGCGCCGCTGGCGCCGCCGCCTGTTGCGCCACAAGGTCGAGACCGCGCATCTCGATCGCTGGTATGCGCTGGCGCTGGGCCAGGTCGGCCAGGATTACGCGCTTGGTACGGAGATCCTCAACTGCCGCCGGCTGATCAAGGGTTACAGCGACACCCACGCCCGCGCGCAGTCGAAATTCGACCGGGTGCTGTCGGCGCTGGACATGGTCAAGGGCCGCCCGGACGCCGCCGACTGGATCCGGCGCCTGCGCGAAGCGGCGCTGAAGGACGAGAAGGGCGACATGCTCGACGGCGCGCTGAAGACCGTGGCGTCGCTGGGCGACACCTCGCCGAGCTGAGGCGCACGTTCGACCGGGCTGCAACTCAGTCTGTCGTCCATGTCGCCTTCGACGCGGCGGTCTGCACGGCAATTCTCAGGCCAATGATCTCAGCGATCGCCGCCTCCAGCACGCCGACTTCTACCCCCGCGACAGGCGCAACAGATCTCGCTCTATTACGAGAAGCAACCGGCGCTTGCTTGAACTACGAAGGGCACCCTGGAAATCCGGGGTGCCCGACGTGTCGGCTACGGACATGGGTTTCGCTTATTGGGGCTTGCGTCCAAATAACGTCTCTAACAGACAGGGCTAAATTTGCCGCAATTCCAAGGGATAACTGGTGCCGCTTGCGTGACTCGAACACGCGACCCCATCATTACGAATGATGTGCTCTACCAACTGAGCTAAAGCGGCCCGGGAAGCCGTGCTTCCAAGATGGGCTGGGTGATAGACGCAACTGGCCGCGAATTCAAGATGGCTGCCGCGAATTCAGGACGAGCAATTCGTCTCCGTCCCAGGACGGGCACAAGGGCAGCCGCCGCGCCGATGCGATGCCGTATCGGCAGGCCGCCCCGTCCGTCACGTCGGGGCCGTGACGGAAAATCAGCGAAAAAGGTTGATTTCTTTACCGAAAACCGCCGAAATGAGCTTTGTATCCCTCGGCAAGGCAGAATGCAGCCGCTCGCTTGTTGATTGATTGGTCGCCTGCGGCTAACGATCATGACAATGTGAGTGAAATTGCAGAGGGAATTCGTTTGGACGCGATCGAAAAAGCGATCCGCAACGCCTTCGAGAAAGGCAATGCCGACGACCGGGCGTTTCGCGAGCGGGTCTATCGATCGGCTTTCGCGGCACTCGACCGTGCCCTGCAGGCCAATCCAAACGTCACCGTGGAAGTCGCCATCAAGCGCCGCAAGGCGGTCCAGGCGAAGATCACCGAAATCGAATCGGAATTCCTGCCGGCGGTTGCCGACGTCGCCGCGCCGACCGACAGTTTGGAGGCAGCACCGGAGGTGGAGCCTCCGGCCGAAGCCGAGCCCGCGCCGTCGCCCGATGTCGTCATTGACGGTCCGGCACAGCCGCCCGAATCCGATGCGCCCCGGTCGCGCGTCCTGCCGGTCGTCCCCGACATAATGCCCGATGCGCCTGTTCCCGACGCGCCGGTGATCGACATGGGGGCCTCGGCTCCGACCGAAGCCGACGCCGAAACAGACGACGCGGAAGTGACGCCCGACCGCGACGACCGGCGGGCGAGGCGGCGGCGCCTGCCTTTGACCGCGATCTTCTTCGGCGTGACGCTGCTCGCAGCCGCCGGCATCGGCCTTTATTTCGCCAACCAGACCGGCGTCTTCAAATCGGCGACCGAACTCGACACGGCGCCGCCGGAAGCGCCGCCAACGGTCGATGGCGATGATTTCACGCCGGACGACACCGCTTCGCCGCCGAAGCAGGGCGAGCAGGACCAGGCGCGCGACTGGATCAACGTCTTTTCGCCGGGTGACCCGACGCAGGTCAACGCACCGTCGGACGCCAAGGCCGACGTCATCCAGGACGAAAGCGGTTCCTTCCTGCGCATCCGCTCGGGTGCATCCGGTTCGGCCATCAGCTTCGACGTCGGGCAAGGCGTGCTGGAAAAACTCGCCGGCAAGCATGCCACATTCGACATCATCGCGCGCTCCGAGGAGGGCCAGGAGACGCAGATTTCCGTCGATTGCAATTTCGGCGAACTCGGCGACTGCGGCCGCAAACGCTATGCCGTCGGTCGCGAGCGCAATGAATATCTGTTCGACGTGCGCTTTCCCGACAAGCATCCGGGTGCTGCCGGCACCATCGCCATCAATTCCGACTTCGACAAGCAGGGCAAGTCGGTCGACATCTACGAGATTCGCGTCTCGGTCGTTCCGTAAAGCACGTCGCGTTCGGACCGGCCTCATGCGACGCAGTTTAAATTCTTGTTTTGATGCATGTCGGTACCGCAAAACCGCTGCACGCTTTTTGCGCGACATGCATTAACTATCGAGCAGCGCCTGCAGCGTCTCGATGCGGTCGGCTTCCGCGGCCGGCTTGTCCCAGCGAAGCCGCGAAATGCGCGGAAAGCGCATGGCGACGCCGGATTTGTGCCGCGTCGAACGGTTAAGCCCTTCGAACGCCACCTCCAGCACCAGGCCATGTCTGCGGTCGGCCCGTACCGAGCGCACCGGGCCAAAGCGCTCAATCGTATTGTCGCGAACATATTTGTCGATTTGCCTCAGTTCCTCGTCGGTGAAGCCGAAATAGGCCTTTCCCACCGGCACCAGCTCCTCCGATCCTTCCGGCCCGGACCAGACGCCGAATGTGTAGTCGGAATAGAAGCTCGAGCGTTTGCCGTGGCCGCGCTGGGCGTACATCAGCACGGCGTCGACCGTGTGCGGATCGCGCTTCCATTTGAACCACGGGCCCTTCGGTCGCCCGGCCACATAGGGCGAATCCCAGCGCTTCAGCATGACGCCTTCGATGACCGGATGCAGCGGCTTGCGGCGCAATTCCTCCAGCGCCTGCCAGGTGGTGAATTCGACCAGCGGCGACAGATCGAAGCGACTCGGATCGAGTGTCCTCACGAAGGCCTCGAGCCGGCCGCGTCGTTGGCGGAAGGGCAATCCCCGCACATCCTCGTCACCAATCTGCAGCGCATCGTAGCAGCGCATGAAGGCGGGGTATTGCTGCTGGATCTTGGGTGACACGCTCTTGCGGTTCAGCCGCTGCTGCAGGTCCGAGAACGTGCCCGTCGCCTGCCTGGGGTCACCGACCAGAAGCTCGCCGTCGAGGGCGCCTGAAAAATCCATCGCCTCGGCAAGATCCGGAAAGGCGCCGGAGACATCGTCACCGGTGCGCGAATAGAGCCGGCGAATGCCGCCTTCGCAAACCGCCTGGACGCGGATGCCGTCCCATTTCCATTCGGCCGCGTAGTCGGCCGGGTCGAGCTTTTCGAGGTCGCCGTCGCCGACGGCGTTCGACAGCATCACTGGCCTAAACAGCGCCAGCGCCGTCTTCCTGGGTTTTTCCGCCTTGCCCTCCAGCCAGGCGAACAGAGCCGCATAAGGCGCCGTCAGCCCGTGCCAGAGTTCCTCGATCTCGGCGATATCGACCTTGCCGAAATCGGCCAGCGCCTGCTTGGCGAGCCGCGCCGAGACACCGATGCGCAGGCCGCCGGTGACCAGCTTTATGATGGCAAAGCGCGCGGACGTGCTGGCGCTGTCGAGCAGCCGGGCCAGCACCTGCGGCCCGTCGGAACGGCTTGCCGCCTGCAGCTTGGCCACCACCTCGGCCAGCGTCGGCGCGTGGTTCGCAATATCGAGAGGCGCTTGCGGCCAGACCAGCGACACGGTCTCGGCCAGGTCGCCGACATAGTCGTAGGAATAGCCGAACAGCACGGGATCCATGCGCTCGACGACCAGCGTGCGCAGCATTGCCGGCTTGACCGCGGCGATGGAAAGATCGCCGGTAATGGCCGCCAGCGCCAGCCCGCGATCCGGATCCTCGACGCTGCGGAAATAGTCGGTCAAAAGCGTCAGCTTGCCGTTGCGCGACGGCGTCAGCACCAGCCGGTCGAGAAGCTCGGCGAAGCGGTTCATGAGCGGAGCGCCATGAGTACCATCAATCGCCCTCGTCCTCATAGCCGACGAGATGCAGCGGCCTGGCGGCGATGCCTTCGAGTTCGCACCAGCGCACCAGCGCCTCCTCGCGGCCATGCGTCACCCAGATTTCTTCCGCGCCGGTCTCCTTGATCGTTGCTGTCAGCTCGTCCCAGTCGGAGTGATCGGAGATAACCAGCGGCAGCTCGACGCCGCCCTGCTTGGCGCGTTGGCGGATGCGCATCCAGCCTGAGGCGAAGCACGACATCGGATCGGGAAAACGCCGCGCCCAGCGATCGGCGAAGGCGGATGGCGGGCCGATGACGATGGCGCCGGCAAAGTCGCTTTTTTGGCCGGCCTCGACCGTCGCCGGCTCCAACGTGCCGAGATCGATGCCCTGGCTCTGGTAATATTCGCTGAGTTTGGCCAGCGCACCATGGATGTAGATCGGCTTTTCGTAGCCGGCATGGCGCAGCAGCCGCATGACACGCTGCGCCTTGCCCAGCGCATAAGCGCCGACCAGATGCGTGCGCTCGGGAAACTGTTCGGTCGATTTCAGCAGCCGGGCGATCTCGTCGGAATCGGGCGGATGGTGAAACACCGGCAGGCCGAACGTCGCCTCGGTGATGAAGACGTCGCACTTGAGCGGCTCGAACGGCTCGCAAGTCGCGTCCTTCTGGCGCTTATAGTCGCCGGACGCGACGATGCATGTGCCCTGATGCGCGACCTTGATCTGCGCCGAGCCCAGCACATGGCCGGCCGGGTGAAAGCTGACGGCCACACCGCCAAGCGCAATCGTCTCGCCGAGCACGGCGGCTTGCGTCGTTCCGGCAAAACCTTCGCCATAACGCAGCCCCATAATATCGAGCGTCTGCTGCGTCGCCATTACCGAGCGGTGGCCGGAGCGGGCATGGTCGGAATGGCCATGCGTGATCAGCGCCCGGTTGACCGGCCGCACCGGGTCGATGAAGAAATCGCCGGGCGGGCAATACAGCCCTTCCGGCCGGGGATGAAGCAGGTCGCTGGCGCGCATGGCCCCAAGATAGGCACTAATTCCGGCGCGGGAAGCCTGTTGTAAGTCACTGCTGACTCCAGCATAGAGCGCAAGCCGGCTGCAAACACCCGGCGGAATTCGATCACGATGAAACCGCTCCAGACCTCGTCCGGCGATTTGACTGCCGACCGCCGCGCCGACTATGCCGAAATGCTCCATGCATCCGGCGATCATGCGGCCGCCGCGGAATTGCTGCTCGGCGCGCTCGAACTGGCGCCGCAATGGCCAGCCGGCTGGTTCCGCCTCGGCGAGATGCAGGAAGCGGCGGGCGCGCCCGATCGTGCCGCGCAGGCCTGGACGACGGCACTGCGGCTCGACCCGGCGGACAGGCTCGGCGCGGTGCTCAAGCTGCAATTGATCGGCAGGGCAGCGGCTGCCCAGGCGCCGCCCAGCGCCTTTGTTGAGACGCTTTACGACTACTATGCCGAAAGCTTCGAGGCTGAGCTGGTCGACAGGCTCGGCTACCGTCTGCCCGAATGCCTCGACCGCGCCATTCGGGCAGCACGGCCGGGCCGGTTTTCGCTGGCACTCGATCTCGGCTGCGGCACCGGCCTCATGGGCCAGAAGCTGCGGCCGATCGCCGATCGGCTGGAGGGTTACGACATCTCGGCCGGCATGCTGCGGCAGGCGCGCGCCAAAGGCCTCTACGATCTGCTCGTCAAGACGGACCTGCAGGATTTTTGCTATTCTGGCCCGAAAGCCGATCTGGTGACGGCGGCCGATGTGTTCATCTATGTCGGCGCACTCGACAGGGTGGTGAACAAGATTGCCGGAATGCTTGCCGGCGGCGGTCTGTTTGCGTTCTCTGTCGAGACGCTCCCGGGCGGAGAATCGTCTGACCGCGCCGGCTTCGCCCTGCAGCCGTCGCGCCGCTACGCGCATTGGCAAGGCTATATAGAGCGGGTTCTGGATGCCGACGGCTTTTCGGTCCTGTCGCTGCAGGCAACGATCATCCGGCAGGATCGCCGCGAACCGGTCGAAGGGCTGGCCGTAGTGGCAAGCTTGCTTTCCGGCAGCGTAAAATCTGGCTAAGACTTCTGCCGCTGCGCATGAGAAGCCGCAGCTGCGAAAGACAAGGAGCACGTTCATGCGCTGGAACATGACGGTCTTGGCATCTTGCCTGGCGATGGCCGGCTGCGTCGGCAATTCGATGTCCGAACGGCAGGACGAAAACGTCCAGTCCTCGCTGCTGTATGACAAGGTGCCTTGCGATCAATTGCTGGCGCAACGAAACGGCCTGGCGCAGCAATATCATCTGCCGGTGGACGCCAAGCCGTCCTTCTCCAACCCGGCGACGGGCTTTGGCCCGTTCACGCCGGATATGCGCTCAAAAGCCAAGCGCGACGCCGACCAGGCAAGCGGCAAGATCGACGCCATGAACCGGTCGATTGCCCGCCGCGAATGCGGCAAGCCGGCCAAAAAGAACAAGCTCGGCCTGACCTGACCGGATCCTAATCCGCCACCTTCCACTGCTCGCGCGAGGCGCTGGCGGGATAGACGCCGAGAATGCGCATTTCGCGCGAGAAAAAGCGCAACTCGTCGAGTGCCAGCTTCACCAGCGGATCGTCGGGATGGCCCTCTATGTCGGCGTAGAACAGCGTCGCTGTAAACGCGCCGAGCTGGTAGCTTTCCAGCTTGGTCATGTTGATGCCGTTGGTGGCAAACCCGCCCATCGCCTTGTAGAGCGCCGCCGGCACGTTTCGGACGCGGAAGATGAAGGTCGTCATCATCTTGGCGTCGGCCGAGGGACGTTCGGCCCATTGCTTGTTCTTGGTCAGCACCACGAAGCGGGTGACGTTGCTGTCGGTGTCCTCGACATTCTCCTCGATGATGTCGAGCCCGTAGAGGGTCGAGGCCAGCGCCGGCGCCAGCGCGGCCATGGTGCGGTCCTTCATCGCGGCGACCATCTTGGCGGCGCCCGCGGTGTCGCCGGCAACCGCCGCCTTCCAGCCGTTCTTGCGGATGTATTTGCGGCATTGGCCGAGCGCGTGGATGTGGCTGTGCACGGTCCTGATCTCGTCGCGCCTGACGCCCGGCAGCACCATCAGCTGGAAGTGGATCGGCAGAAAGTATTCGCCGATGATGTGCAGCTTCGATTCCGGCAAGAGGTGATGGATGTCGGCGACGCGGCCGGCAATGGTGTTCTCGATCGGGATCATGGCCAGATCGGCCTTGCCGGTCTCGACGGCGTTGAAGGCGTCCTCGAAGGTCGGGCACGGCAACGGCTCCATCGACGGGAACATGTTGCGGCAGGCGGTGTCGGAATTGGCGCCCGGCTCGCCCTGGAAGGATATTTTGTTGGTCTTTTCAGGCATGCGCGGAGTCTCGGGAATTGGGGGAATTTCTTAGTTGGAAAGGAGCGCCCTGGCGCGTTCGAGATCGTCCGGCGTATCGACGCCAAGCGGCACCGACTGCACGATCTCGGCATCGATGCGCATGCCAGCCTCCAGCGCCCGCAACTGCTCGAGCCGCTCGCGGCGCTCCAGAGGCGACGGCCTTAGCGCAACGAAGCGTTCGAGTGCGGCGCGGCGATAGGCATAGAGGCCGATATGATGGTAGAGCGGGCCTTCGCCCCAAGGGGCGGTGGCGCGGGTGAAATAGAGCGCCCTGAGCCGCGTCGTCGAGAGTGGCGAGCCGACCAGCTTGACGACGTTCGGATTGGTCTTTTCCTCATCGCGGACGATCTCGACGCAGAGCGTGGCGATATCCACCGCCGCGTTCTCGAAAGGCTTCAGCGCGGCACCGATAACAAGGGGGTCGATGGTCGGCAGATCGCCCTGCACATTGACGATGGTCTCGACGCTGTTGCCAGGGTCGAGAATGGTCAGCGCTTCAAAGATGCGGTCGGAGCCGGTTTCGTGGTCCGCCCGCGTCATCACCGCCTCGAAACCATGGGCGCGCACCGCCTCCGCAACGCCTTGCGTATCGGTGGCGACGACCACCCGGCCGAGCCCCGCCTCGGCAGCACGGCGGGCGACGTGGACGATCATCGGAGTGCCGGCAATGTCGGCCAGCGGCTTGCCCGGCAGGCGGGTCGAGGCCATGCGGGCCGGGATCAGGATGAGCGTGGACATGAGGCGGGCAGGGGCTCGAAAAAGAGGGGGACAAAAGTGGCAAAAGGTCTCACTGGCAGCGCCCTTATAGGTGTTGCAACGCCGGAGCAAAAGACCTAGTTTCCGCGCGATTTGACCGCCTCGCAGGGTGGTTCACGATACCGACGGACGGAGTGGACGGATCGGTCCGCCGGAAAAGGGAGCCTGGGGCGTATGGATTCCAACGAAGTCAACAAGCTGCTCGCCGGTTTCCTCGGCACGGTGTTCATCGTCTTTTCCGTTGGCATCGTATCTGACGCGCTGTTTGCCTCGCCGACGCCGGAAAAGCCCGGCTTCGCCATCGAGGCGACCGAGCCCGCCGAAGGCGGCCCGGCCGCTCCAGCCGCGGAGGCCAAGCCGATCGCCGAGCTGCTGGCCACCGCCAACGCCGAAGCGGGTGCAGCCATCTTCAAGAAATGCCAGGCCTGCCACTCCGGCGAAAAAGGCGGCCCCAACAAGGTTGGCCCCGATCTGTGGGACATCATCGACCGTCCGGTCGCCGAGCATGAGGGCTTTGCCTATTCGGCCGGCATGAAGGAGTTCTCCAAGGGTGGCAGCGAGAAGTGGACCTACGATAACCTCAACCACTTCATCACCTCGCCGAAGAAGTTCGTGAAGGGCACGGCGATGGGCTTCGCCGGCCTGCCGAAGGATGAGGACCGCGCCAACGTCATCGCCTATCTGCGCACGCTGTCGGACAATCCGAAGCCGCTGCCGGCGCCCGGCGCCTCGGCCGAGAACGCGCCCGCCAAGCCGGCCGAAGGTGCAGCCCCTGCCAAGCCGGCAGAAGGCGCGGCTCCGGCCGCTCCGGCCGCACCCGCAAAATAACAAAACTGTAATGACATAATCCTTGAAAAAGCCGGGTTCAGCCCGGCTTTTTCGTTAGGGAAAATGCATATGCGACGACAAAGCCACTCGGTTGCGGTTTTCAGCGCCGCCAAATGATCTAGATTGAGCCCAGACGCTATTGTGACGGCGCTATATCGCGAAGAGGAGAACGCATGACGGTTGGCCGAGCGCGGACGCTTCTGAAATCAGTGCTGATGCTGGCTGCTTTTGCCGGCGGCCTGCAGGCGGCCTTCGCGGACGAATGGCGCACGACCTCGTCGCTGATCGGCGAATCCAAATACGGCGACAATTTCCAGCATTACGATTACGTCAATCCGGATGCACCGAAGGGCGGCACGCTGAATTCGGTTGTGCTGGGCACGTTCGACAGCTTCAATCCCTACATCGTGCAGGGTTCGCCGGCCGCCGGCTTCGCGCAGTTTGGCGGCGGCCTGCTCTACGACACGCTGATGGAGCAGGCGACCGACGAGGGCAGTACCAGCCATCCGCTGATCGCCGATGCCTATAAATATCCGGCCGACTATTCCTCGGCGACCTATCGGCTCGATCCGCGGGCGAAATGGCATGACGGCCAGCCGATCACCACGGACGATGTGATCTGGTCGTTCAAGGTGCTGAAGGCCAGCAGCCCTATGTACAGCCGCTATTTCGAAAACGTCACCGACGCCGTCGCCATCTCCGACCGCGAGGTCGAGTTCCATTTCAACCAGAAGGGCAACCGGGAGCTACCGAAGATCATCGGCGATCTCGTCGTGCTGCCCAAGCACTGGTGGGAAGGCACCGATGCCAGCGGCAAGAAGCGCGACGTCACCAGGCCGACGCAGGAGCCGCCGCTCGGCTCGGCCGCCTACAAGATCGCCAGCTTCAAGCCGGGTTCGGAAATCATCTGGCAGCGCGTCCCCGATTACTGGGGCGCTAAACTGCCCGTGAAGATCGGCCGCGAGAATGTCGACAGACAGCGCTTCTCCTATTTTCTCGACGACAATGCCTCGTGGCAGGCCTTCACCAAGGGTGGATTTCAGGATATTCGCTTTGAGTCACGTGCCCAGCGATGGGCCGTCGAGTATACTTTTCCGGCCATCAAGGCGCGGGACGTCACAAAGGCGGAATATCCTACGACGTCCCCGGAACCAATGCAGGCCTACGTTATGAATACGCGCCGGCCGCTTTTTCAGGACGTGCGCGTGCGGCAGGCTCTGACCTACGCCTATGATTTCGAGAGCATGAACCGCACCATCTTTTTCGGCGCCTATACGCGCACGGACAGTTACTTCGAAGGTGGTGATTTGGCGTCAAGCGGCTTGCCGCAGGGGAAGGAATTGGAAATCCTGCAACAATATCGCGACAAGCTGCCGCCTGAACTATTCACCCAAGAGTTTAAGCTACCGGTCTACAATACGCCGCAGTCAGGGCGTGAAAATCTTCGGAAAGCCTATGAGCTTTTGAAGCAAGCGGGATGGGTCAATCGAGGCGGCAGGCTGGTCAATGAGAAGACTGGCGACCCGTTCAGGATAGAGTTTCTGGGCAACGATCCAGTTGACGAACGCGTCGCCTCGCCCTTGATCGACAATCTCAAACGTCTAGGCATCGACGCCACGCTGCGTATCGTTGACGACAGCCAGTATACAAACCGGACCCGCGCCTTCGACTTCGATATGCTGGCGCTGGCGGGCTTCCAGCAATCCAACTCGCCGGGCAACGAACAGCGGGATTTTTTCAGTTCCACTGCAGCCGACACCTCCGGATCACGTAATTTGGCGGGGATCAAGAACCCGGTCGTCGACGCGCTTATCGACCGAGTGATCTTCGCCACCGATCGGGATGATCTTATAGCGGCCACCCATGCGCTGGATCGGGTGTTGCTCTGGAACTACTACATGATCCCACAGTGGCACCTGGGAAAAGTTCGGATCGCTTACTGGAACAAGTTCGGCATACCAGCAAAACAGCCAAGCTACCAAGGCGTCGACATATCCTCGTGGTGGATCGACCCGGCCAAGGAAAAGGCGCTGGCCGCCAGATACAAGAGCGGCAATTGATGGCGGCGCTGCCCCGTCGCGACTTCCTCGCCCTGGGCGGTGCCGCCGCGGCCGCAGCGCTGCTGCCCGGCCGGGCTTTCGCGGCCATTCCAACCGGCGTGAAACTGCACGGGTTGTCGGCTTTTGGCGATCTCAAATATCCTCCGGATTTCACGCATTTCGACTATGTCAATCCGGACGCTCCCAAGGGCGGCCGGATGAATTTCGCCCCGCCGAACTCCACCCTCAATCAGAGCTTCCTGACTTTCAACACGCTGAACTCACTGGTGTTGAAGGGGGATTCGCCGCCGCGCACCGAGCTCTGCTTCGATTCGCTGATGGCAAGGGCAGTCGACGAACCGGATGCGGTCTACGGCCTGCTTGCCGAATCCGTTACCTTGTCGCAGGATCGCAATGGCTACCGCTTCAGCCTGCGGCCACAAGCGCGCTTCCATGACGGGTCGCCGCTGACCGCCGACGACATTGCCTTCGCCTTGAACCTCTACAAAGACCGGGGACATCCGAACCTTTCCCAAGCGCTGCGGCACATGACGGAAGCGGTCGCAATCGATCCGCTTACAGTCAACCTTACCTTCAACGGCCAACAGTCCGCGCAGAATATCCTCGCGATCGTCGTAATGCCGATCGTGTCGAAAGCTTTCTACACCGCCAATGATTTCGACGCCTCGACGATGACGCCACCGCTCAGCTCCGGACCATACAGGGTTGGACGGGTGGTGGCCGGGCAGACTGTCGAATATGAACGCGTCGCCGACTATTGGGGCCGCGATCTGGCCGTGAACCGCGGCAGTTATAATTTCGACCGCATCCGTATCGATTTCTACCTTGATCGCCAGGCAGCCTTTGAAGCATTCAAGAAAGGGGATACGCATTTTCGCGAGGAGTTCACCTCGCGGGTATGGGCGACCGGCTACGACTTTCCAGCACTGAAGGATGGCAGGGTCGTCAAACGCGAATTTCCTGGCGAGAAAACGCCATCCATGCAGGCTGTCGCGCTGAACCAGCGCCGTCCGCAGTTCCGCGACATTCGCGTGAGACGGGCAATCGCCTATTGCTTCGACTTCGAATGGACCAGGCGGGTTCTGTTTTTCGACTCCTACGAGCGTTCGCAATCGAACTTCGAGCGATCGGATTACAAGGCCAAGGGCCTGCCCTCACCCAAGGAGTTGGCCCTGCTGGAGCCGTTTCGAGCCGAGTTGCCGCCGGAGACCTTCGGCGAACCGGTGATGCAACCCGTCTCCGACGGTTCCGGGCACGACCGTAAGCTGCTGCGCGAGGCTTCGAGGCTGCTTGCCGAAGGCGGCTGGAAGCGAGCGGGCAATTTCGTCCTCAACGACAAAGGCGAGCGCCTGCGCGTGGAAATGCTTGCCGAGGACGAGGGTCTCGTTCGTATTTTCGCGCCATGGTCCGAGAATATGAAGGCGATCGGCATCGACGCTTCGATCCGGCAGGTCGACTCGACGCAATTTGAAGCGCGGCAGAGCAATTTCGACTTCGACTTCAACATGCTCGCATGGTCGATCGGAGCGACGCCCACCGCCGACGGTTTGGAGATACTCTATGCTTCCCGGATGGCGAAAACGCCGGGGATGCGCAACTATCCGGGTACGGAAAGCAAAGCCATCGACGCGCTGATCGAGGCAGCCGGCAAGGCGCAGAGCCGGATCGAACTCGTCACCGCGCTCAACGCGCTCGATCGGGTCTTGCGCGCGCGGCTAGACTGGATTCCAACATATCATCTGGCGAATCACCGAGCAGCCTTCTGGGACATGTTCGGCTTTCCCGCTCAAAAGCCGGATTACGACTTTCCGGTCGAGACGTCGTGGTGGTTCGACAAAGACAAGGCGGCAAAGATTGGCAAAGGCTGAGATTTTTGCACAAGCGAGGCAGGGAACCTGATGGGCGCCTATATACTGCGCCGCATCCTGTTGATGATCCCGACCCTGTTCGGCATCATGGCGGTATCCTTCGCCGTCATCCAGTTCGCGCCGGGCGGGCCGGTCGAGCAGGTCATTGCCAGGCTGACCAACCAGGGCGGCAGCGATCGCCTCGGCGGTGGCGGCGGTGATGCTGGCGGCGCCAATTTCGATGTCGCCGGCGACGTCGGCTCGAAATACCGCGGCGCGCAGGGGCTCGACCCGGAATTCATCAAGAAGCTGGAGAAGCAGTTCGGTTTCGACAAGCCGCCGCTCGAGCGCTTCGGCATGATGCTGTGGAACTATCTCCGCTTCGATTTCGGCGACAGCTATTTCCGCGACATCTCGGTGCTCGACCTGATCCTGGAAAAGATGCCGGTGTCGATCTCGATCGGGCTGTGGATCACGCTTTTGTCCTATCTGATCTCGATCCCGCTCGGCATCCGCAAGGCGGTCAAGGACGGCTCCACCTTCGACGTCTGGACCAGCGGCGTCGTCATCGTCGGTTACGCCATTCCGGGCTTCCTGTTCGGTATATTGCTGATGGTGCTGTTTGCCGGCGGCTCATTCTGGGACTGGTTTCCGCTGCGCGGCCTCACCTCCGATAATTGGGACCAGCTGTCGTGGCCGCAGCGGATCGTCGACTATTTCTGGCACATGACCCTGCCGCTGACGGCGCTGGTGCTGTCGGCCTTCGCCACGACGACGCTGCTCACCAAGAATTCCTTCCTTGAGGAGATCCGCAAGCAATATGTGGTCACAGCCCGCGCCAAGGGCCTGTCGGAGCGGCAGGTGCTTTATGGCCACGTCTTCCGCAACGCCATGCTGATCGTCATCGCCGGTTTCCCCGGTGCGTTCATCTCGGCATTCTTCACCGGGTCGCTGCTGATCGAGAACATCTTTTCGCTCGACGGCCTCGGCCTGCTTGGTTTCAACTCGGTGGTGCAGCGCGACTATCCGGTGGTCTTCGCCAATCTCTACATCTTCTCGCTGCTTGGCCTGTTCGTCGGGCTGCTGTCCGACCTGATCTATACCTGGGTCGATCCGCGCATCGACTTCGAGCGGAGAGACGTCTGATGGCGCAGGCGACAGCCGAAACGGCGCCGCCTCGGATCGCGCGGCCCTTTCTGTCGCCGCTCAACCAGCGGCGCCTGCAGAACTTCAAGTCCAACCGGCGCGGCTATTGGTCGTTGTGGATTTTCCTGTTCCTGTTCGTGCTGTCGCTGGTTTCCGAACTGATCGCCAACGACAAGCCGATCATCGCCTCCTACAAGGGCGAGATCCTGTTTCCGGTCCTGATCGCCTATCCCGAGGAGAAGTTCGGCGGTTTCTATGCGGTCACCGACTACCGCGACCCGGTCATCCAGGACGAGATCAATGCCAATGGCTGGATGGTCTGGCCGCCGGTGCGCTACTCCTACCAGACCGTCAACAACGCCATTCCCGAAGCAGCACCGACCAAGCCGTCCTGGCTCTACGACAAGAAGACGCGCTGCAACCAGTATCCGAAAGGCGAAGCGGACCCCAATTGCAACGTCGGCAACTGGAACTGGCTGGGCACCGACGACCAGGCCCGCGACGTGCTGGCGCGCGTCATCTACGGCTTCAGGATATCGGTGCTGTTCGGCCTGATCCTGACCGCCGGCTCGGCGCTGATCGGCGTGGCGGCCGGCGCCTTGCAGGGCTATTTCGGCGGCTGGACCGACCTTCTGTTCCAGCGCTTCATCGAGATCTGGTCGGCGATCCCGGTGCTGTACCTGCTGTTGATCGTCGCCGCCATCCTGCCGCCCGGCTTCTTTATCCTGCTCGGATTGATGCTGCTGTTCTCCTGGGTGGCGCTGGTCGGCGTGGTGCGGGCCGAGTTCCTGCGCGCCCGCAATTTCGAATATGTCAATGCGGCGCGCGCGCTCGGCGTGCCCAACATCACCATCATGTTCCGGCATCTGCTGCCCAATGCCATGGTGGCGACGCTGACCTTCCTGCCCTTCCTGCTCAGCGGCTCGATCTCGACGCTGACCTCGCTCGACTATCTCGGCTTCGGCCTGCCGCCCGGCTCCGCCTCACTGGGCGAGTTGTTGAAGCAGGCGCAGCGCAACCTCAATGCCCCCTGGCTCGGCATTTCCGGCTTCGTCGTCATCTCGCTGATGCTGTCGCTGCTGGTCTTCGTCGGCGAGGCCACCCGCGACGCCTTCGATCCGCGCAAGACGTTCAGATGACCGCCCCTCTCCTCTCGGTCCAGGATCTCAGCGTCGCCTTCACGCAAGGCGGCAGCCAGTCGATCGCCGTCGACCATATCTCCTTCGACCTCGCCAGGGGCGAGACGGTGGCGCTGGTCGGCGAATCCGGCTCCGGCAAGTCGGTCACCGCGCTGTCGGTGCTGAAGCTGCTGCCCTATCCGACCGCCAGCCACCCGTCGGGAAAGATCCTGTTCCTCGGCGCCGACCTGCTTGCCGCGGACGAGAGAGACTTGCGCCGTGTGCGCGGCAACAAGATCACCATGATCTTCCAGGAGCCGATGACCTCGCTCAACCCGCTGCACACGATCGAGCAGCAGATCGTCGAGGTGCTGAAGCTGCACCAGGGCCTGGGCGATCGCAACGCCAAGGCGCGCACGCTGGAACTTCTGCAAGAGGTCGGCATCCGGGAACCGGAAAAACGGCTCGACGCCTATCCACACCAGCTTTCCGGCGGCCAGCGCCAGCGCGTCATGATCGCCATGGCGCTCGCCAACGAGCCTGAACTGTTGATCGCCGACGAACCGACGACGGCACTCGACGTCACCGTCCAGGCGCAGATCCTCGAATTGCTGGCCGGCCTGAAAAGCCGCAAGGACATGTCGATGCTGTTCATCACCCACGATCTCGGCATCGTCAGGAAGATCGCCGACCGGGTCTGCGTGATGACCAAGGGCAAGATCGTCGAGACCGGCCCGACCAAGGAGATATTCGCCAATCCGCAGCACGCCTACACGCGGCATCTGCTTGCCGCCGAGCCGAAAGGCAAGCCGCCGGCGGCCAACCAGGCCGCCAAGCCGGTGATGGTCGGCAAGGACGTCAAGGTCTGGTTTCCGATCAAGAAGGGCTTCTTCCGGCGCACCGTCGACAATGTGAAGGCGGTCGACGGCATCGACGTCACCGTGCGGGCCGGCCAGACGCTTGGCGTCGTCGGCGAATCCGGCTCAGGCAAGACGACGCTCGGCCTGGCGCTGGCCAGGATGATCTCGTCGACCGGGACCATCCAGTTTAACGGACGCGGCATCGATCAGCTGTCCTTCAGCGAAATGCGGCCGTTGCGGCGCGAGTTGCAGATCGTCTTCCAGGATCCGTTCGGTTCGCTCAGTCCGCGCATGTCGGTCGCCGAGATCATCGAGGAAGGGTTGAAGATCCACGAGCCGAAACTGTCTCCTGATGCGCGCGACGAGCGTGTCGTCGACGTGCTGAAGGAAGTCGGCCTCGATCCGGCGACGCGCAACCGCTATCCGCACGAATTCTCCGGCGGCCAGCGCCAGCGCGTCGCCATCGCGCGCGCCATGGTGCTCAACCCGCGTTTCGTCATGCTGGACGAGCCGACCTCGGCGCTCGACATGAGCGTGCAGGCGCAGGTCGTAGACCTCTTGCGCAGCCTGCAGGCCAAGCACGACCTCGCCTACCTCTTCATCAGCCACGATCTGAGGGTCATCCGCGCGCTCGCCAACGAAGTCATCGTCATGCGTAATGGCAGGATCGTCGAGGCCGGTCCTTCCGAACAGATTTTCGGCAACCCGCGGACCGACTATACAAAGGCGTTGATCTCGGCCGCCTTCAAGATCGAAACGGCGCCGGTCGGTATCGTCAGCGAGTAGATTTTCGCCAGAGATCATGCACAAAATCAAAACGCTGCCGCGCCCTTGCGAGTCCGGACGCGAACGCTGTTGGTAAAAGGGAAAAACAATCCGCAATGGAAAAAGGCCGCATCCTGCTTGCCCTCACCGGTATTCATCCGCTGCGCTGGCGCGAACTGCTGTCGGCGGAGCGCGAAGTGGTGCTCGAGCCGAATGGCGCCGGCGATCCCTCGATCACCTATGCGGTGGTGTGGAAACAGCGGCCGAACCTGTTGTCGTCGCTGCCCAATCTGCGGGCTATCTTCTCGATCGGCGCCGGCGTCGACCACATTTTCGCCGATCCCACCTTGCCCGACGTACCGGTCGTCAAGGTGGTGGCCGACAACCTTACCCAGTACATGACCGAATACGTCGTCTGGCGGGTGCTCGACCACCATCGCCAGGGCATGCTCTACCGCGCCCAGCAGCAGAAGAAGATCTGGCACGAGCCGCAGCAGCGGCCGGCCGGCGACATCTCGGTCGGCATTATGGGGCTCGGCACGCTTGGCCGTGCTGCGGCATCGGTACTGTTGTCGCTCGGCTTTCCCGTTAATGGCTGGTCGCGCAGCGATCGGCCGATGGAAGGTGTCTCGACTTACGCGGGCGAGGCCGGCCTGATCCCGTTCCTCAACGCCACCGATATCCTGGTGGTGCTGTTGCCGCTGACGCCACAGACGCATGGCATCATCAACCACGGCGTGCTGAAGGAGCTGCGCAAGCGCAATGGCCTCGGCGGCTCGGTGCTGATCAATGCCGGCCGCGGCAGGCTGCAGAAGGACGCCGACATTTTGCGCGCGCTGGACGACGGGACGCTGAAGGAAGCCAGCCTCGACGTGTTCGAGGTCGAGCCGCTGCCGAAGACCAGCCCGCTATGGAGCCACCCGAAAGTGTTCGTGACGCCGCACGCGGCGGCAACTTCCGATCCGGTTCACCTGGCGCCGATCATGCTGCGTCAGATGGATGCCTTCGAGCGCGGCGAAGCGCTGGAAAATGTGGTGGATCGCGACGCGGGGTATTGATTTTTAGAGCGTCGCTTTCCGGTCTCAGCCCCAGCCGAGCGGCACGTAGTCGATCTCCATAAACGCCTCGACCTCCGGGATCCAGCGGTCGCGGACGAAGGCGACGTGGTCGGGATGGTCGTTGTAGCCGGAGTAAGCCCGCTGATCGGCGAACTCCATCGAGAAGCCGAAACGGTAGTCGTTCTTGGGGCTGACCTGCCGCAACTGCTCGAAATGCGTGACGCCCTTTATCGCCGTGAGGATCGTTTTGGCGTCGGCGAGGAACCTTTTTTCCTCAAGCGAATGCGGCGGGTGCTTTAGCGTGAACACGACGGTGTGACGGATCATTTTTTGCTCCTGCGATGTCTTCGTATCACGCGCTGTCGGCCCAGGCGCGGATAAGGTTATAGGCGATCGCCCCCTTCGGCGGTGTCACCAGGCCGCCCGGATGCTCGCGGGCCAGCATCGAGAGCACCTCGTCGCGAAAGAACCAGCGGCAATCTTCCAGCTCGTTGAAGTCGGGGTGGATATCGTCGTTGAGCGGTTCGCCGAAGCAGCCGATCATCAGCGAATAGGGAAACGGCCAGGGCTGGCTGGCGTGGTAGACGACGCGGCCTAGCCGAATGCCGGCTTCCTCCAGCGTTTCGCGGCGCACCGCCGCCTCGATCGTCTCGCCCGGTTCGATGAAACCGGCGAGCGCCGAATACATGCCGGGCCCGAAATGCCGGCCGCGGCCTAGCAGGCATTTTTCTGGTGTTGCCGTCAGCATGATCGCCACCGGGTCGGTGCGCGGAAAGTGCTCCGTCCCGCAGGCCGGGCAATGCCGCTTGTAACCGCCCGCCCGCATCTCGGCTTCGGTGCCGCATTTGCTGCAGAAGCGATGGCTGGCATGCCAGGCAAGCAGCGCCGCCCCTTGCGCCAGCGCGCCGGCGGCCGCTTCGTCGATCAGCCCCTGCATATAGACCGAGCGATAGTCGATGGCCTTGATCGTCTCGGGAAGCTGCTCCGGCTCGACCCCGGCCGGCACCGCCAGCACCGGGCCGCTTTCGGAAAAACCGAGCAGCACGCCGTTTTCGAGCGATGCTTCGAGCGGCCGGCATTCGGCCACGCCGAACCAGGGGTCGAATGCGCCTTGCGCAAGCTTCAGATAGAGCCGGCCGCCACGCATCAGCAAAAGCCGCGCCGAGGGATCGGCGAGCGCCTTTTCGACGGAATCGTCGGCGCGGTTTTCGGACTGCCGGTCGATAATGTTGCCGGCGAAGCCGACGAACTGGCTCGGCTCGCGCAAGGGCGCGTCAAACAGGCGAAAGCTCATGCAGACTCGGGAAGGTTCAAGATGGACACGGGGGAGGCTTATAGCGCTGCCTTGATCTTTTCCGCAAACTTGCGAAGGTCGGAGCGCTGATAGGGCTCGCGCAGGCCGTGCCCCCACACCGGGCCGGGCCAGCCGGGATCGCCTTCCGAGCGCGCAATAACGTGTACATGCAACTGGCGCACGATGTTGCCGAGTGCACCGGTATTGATCTTGGTGCAGCCGGTCACCCGCTTCAGCGCCAGCGCCACCATATTGGTCTCGAAGGTCAGCATCGCCTGGTCGAGCGGCGTCATATCGTGGATTTCCTCGATGCCCGGCCGCTGCGGCACCAGCAGCAGCCATGGCCAGCGGCGGTCGTTCATGACGCGCAATTCGCACAGGCCGAGCCACATCAGCTGTTCGCTGTCGGCTTCCAGCTGGGCGTCAAGCGTGAATCCGGCCTTGAGGCCCGGCAGCATCGGCGTTTCCTTCACTTTTTGACGTTTTTTGATCTCTATCGACGCTAGAGCGGCTTCCGAAGGGCCGCAAGGGGCAGCAAGCAACATTGGCCGTCGCGGCGCTGATTGTGCGCGAAGAAAGTGAAGGCCCGGGCAAATTGCATCAGGTTGGCGCTGCCCGCCGAGATCGACGATTTTGATCGCGGCCACATTTTGTTCTTGCTTTGTGCCGGCAGCTATGCTACTAATCCCGCTATGGTGATTATTCGCACCAATGACCCGCCCGCCGAGGCGGGTTTTTGGTTTCAGCTTTCGCCGTCGCTCAAGGCCCCTATCATCCGCACTTGCATTTCATCGCCGGATTGCCGATATGGAGGCTGGGAGGTTGGTGGTGGACGGTCCACTCGCCAACCGGGTCAGGTCCGGAAGGAAGCAGCCCTAACGAGCCCGGAACGGGTCATTGTTCCAGCCTCCCGCCTCTTCGCCTTTTGCCCCGACATTGACGGCGCCAAGCCGTGCGGGCGAAACTATGCGCAGGAATCGGCGGCCTCCAGTGGCAGCCCTTGGAGCTTGACGGGCGAATGAGCGAAGCCGGAAACGAGGCCGGAAAATTGGACAAGCCTGCCGCCTACCGCGTGCTGGCGCGCAAATACCGACCGTCGAATTTCTCCGAGCTGATCGGCCAGGAGCCGATGGTCCGCACCTTGACCAATGCCTTTGCCACCGGCCGCATCGCCCAGGCCTGGATGCTGACCGGCGTGCGCGGCGTCGGCAAGACCACGACCGCGCGCATACTCGCGCGGGCCCTGAACTACAAAACACCGACGGTCGACCAGCCTTCCGTCGACCTTGCCGTGCTCGGCGAGCATTGCCAGGCGATCATGGAAGGCCGGCATGTCGACGTCATCGAGATGGACGCCGCCTCGCATACCGGCATCGACGACATCAGGGACATCATCGAGCGTGTGCGCTACGCCCCGGTGTCGGCGCGCTACAAGGTCTACATCATCGACGAAGTGCACATGCTTTCCAACCAGGCCTTTAACGGCCTGCTGAAGACGCTGGAAGAGCCGCCGCCGCACGTCAAGTTCATCTTCGCCACCACCGAAATCCGCAAGGTGCCGATCACCGTCCTGTCGCGCTGCCAGCGTTTCGACCTCAGGCGCATCGATGCGGCAATGATCAAGGCCGACCTTGCCAGGATAGCCGGTCTGGAGGGCATCGAAGTTGAAGACGATGCGCTGGCGATGATCGCCCGCGCAGCCGAAGGCTCGATGCGCGATGCGCAGTCCATCCTCGACCAGGCGATCGCCCATGGCGGCGGCGCGGTCAGCGCCGAAGCGGTGCGTGCCATGCTCGGCCTTGCCGACCGCGCCCGCATCGTCGACCTGTTCGAGCATGTCATGAAGGGCGACGTCGCCGCCGCGCTTGCCGAATTCCGTGCCCAGTACGATACCGGCGCCGATCCTGCCGCGGTGCTGACCGACCTTGCCGAGTTCAACCATCTGGTCACCCGTCTGCGTTTCGTGCCGGCTGCCATCGACGACGCCTCGCTGTCCGAGGACGAGCGCCGGCGCGGCGCCGATTTCGCCGGCACGCTGTCGGTCAAGGTGCTGTCGCGGACATGGCAGATGCTCTTGAAAGGCATTCCCGAGGTGCAGACTTCCAACCGCCCGGTCAGCGCCGCCGAGATGGTGCTGATCCGGCTGGCGCATGCCGCCGACCTGCCGACGCTGGACGAGGCGCTGAAATCGCTGGAGAACGGCGTTTCGCCGCCGGGCGCCGCGCCGCGCGTGAATGGCGCGCCGGCAAGCCCCGGCCCCGCAAACCATGCGCCTGCGAGCGGTGGTGCCGGTGCCGTGGCGCAGACGCGAATGCCGACGGCCAATGGCGGCGCGCAGACGATGCGCCTGGTCGAGGCCGAGCCCGTGCCGACCAACTTCGTTGCTCCGCCGGAGCCGGTGGTCGAGGCGCCGCCGGTGCCGGTGAAATCGCTGGCCGATATTGTCGCCCTTGCCGACGCCCAGCGCGACATGGCCTTCAAGGTGCTGGTGAAGCGTTGCGTGCGCCTGGTGCGCATCGAGCCCGGCCGTATCGACGTCAGCCTGACCGACGATGCGCCGAAGATGCTGCTCAACGATTTGACCGCCAAGCTGCGCGCCTGGACGGGCCGCAGCTGGCTGGTGTCGCTGTCGAAGGAGGAGGGCGGCCAGACGCTGGCCGAGATGGAATCGACAAAGCGCGAAAACGCCTTCCTCGATGCCAAGAGCGACCCGACGGTCGCCGCCATCCTGGCGCGCTTTCCCGGCGCCAAGATCATCGACGTGCGCATTCCCGACGCGCCGGAAGCCGATGCGGCAGAGGCCGAAGTGCCGGTCGAGCCGCCGGCCGACGACGACGAAACCTGAACAACCAGCACCAACTGCAAAGGACCGTGCGATGAAAGATCTTCTCGGCCTGATGGGCAAGGCAAAGGAAATGCAGGCCAAGTTCCAGGCCATGCAGGATGAGATTGCCACGCTGGAAGCCACCGGACAGGCCGGCGGCGGCCTGGTCAGCGTGACACTGACCGGCAAATTCGAGATGAAGTCGCTGAAGATCGACCCGGCGCTGTTCAAGGAGGACGAGGTCGAGATTCTCGAGGACCTGCTCCTCGCTGCCCACAACGACGCCAGGACCAAGGTCGAGCAGATCATGCAGGAGAAGACCAAGGCGCTGACCGCGGGACTGCCGATCCCGCCGGGAATGAAGCTGCCGTTCTAAGGTGTGTTGATATTAAGGTGATCCCGGCCTGCAAACGGCGGCTTCCTGCGCTTCCGGTGCTCACGTACGAAACGTACGCTCCGCTCCGGTTCCCGGAAGCCGCCATTTTCGGCTCGGCCTGACCTGAATCTCAGCACACCTCGAGCTGTGTTTACAGTTACCGCGTCGACTGAACCAATCTCTCCAGGCTTGGGCAAGCCCTCTTGCGGAGATTGCGGCGCTCCAAGGTCACGGCATGAATCCTTGGAACCATGCCGGCACCTGACCGAAGAGGGCAGCGATCCAACGCTCTTCGCCCGCCAGCTGTGTCTATTGGGCAACGCCCCAAACTTAATAACGCTTTAGCCATCTTTTTGCCTGAAAGTGTCTCATTCTTGCCGCAACCAGGGGCGGGCTGGCAGCAGAATGAGGGGACACCTGTTGATCTCTACCCGATGGAAGACGCCGTTGCGGCTCGGCGTCGTTATCTCGCCGCTGTTTTTGGCCGCTTGCAGTCAGACCGCCTCGCACGGCATGTCCAGCCTGACCGATGCCATTACGCCGGGTTTCCTGAGCTCGCGCTCCTACAATTCCACGCCGAAGGAGAAGGAATGCCTGGAGCGGGCGATGTTCTTCGAGTCCAACCGGTCGAGCCGTGACGGCATGATTGCGGTCGGCACCGTGGTGATGAACCGGCTGCGGTCCGGCAAGCACGGCAGCACCATCTGCGAAGTGGTTGGCGAGCGCGGCCAGTTCGCGCCGGGCGTCATGACACGGCCGATGAATTCGAAGGCGATGCCCGACGTCGAGGAGGCCGCCGAGGCGGTTCTCAAGGGCGAGCGCAAAGCCAAGTTGAAGAACACCATGTATTTCCACACCGCCGGGCTGCGCTTCCCCTACAAGAACATGCACTACACCATGGTCGCCGGCGGCAATGCCTTTTATGAAAAGCGCGGCCGCAACTGGCAGCCGTTGCCGGACGAACCGGTGGTCGCCATGGCCCGGGCCAAGCCGCAAGCGCCTGCCGCTCAGGCCATACTTGTCGCTTCGGCGGAGCCGGCTCGCGAGGTCAAGCCGACATTCGCCAAGGCAACCTATGTTACCGCCGCCGCATCGCAGCCAGCAAGGCAGACAAGGGTGACTGCAGGAATGGCGACCGCGGCGAGGGCGGCACCGGAGAAGCCAATCCTTGTGGCGCTGCAAGAGCCAATGCAGGAACCGGACGCGGCCCGTTTCGGTGGAACCATGAACCCCCGGCCGGTCACATCATTCCAGGCGGCGCCGGCAGAGCCGACAATGTCGTTCGAGACGACGCCCGAGAACACCGACGCCATCGGCGCGATGATCGCCGGCCAGACCCGGCCGCTGGAGGAAAACTGAGGCGGCCGGCGTCGGCGCGTTGTACGGGGAGAAATGCCCGGCAGGGCAATGAGGGGCGGCGCAACGCCGGGCGATTGCCTCTTTGCAGGCTGAACAGCGCGCCTCAGCGCTGTTCCAAAACCCGTTGAAAAATCCTAAACCGGAGCGATGTCGAAGCGAATCGCCGGTCCCGAGATCGAACGCCTGATCCAGCTGCTGGCCAAGGTGCCGGGGCTCGGCCCGCGTTCGGCGCGCCGCGCCGCGCTCCACCTCATCAAGAAGAAGGAGCAGCTGCTGGCGCCGCTCGCCGCCGCCATGGGCGAGGCGGTCGACAAGGTGCGCATCTGCTCGACCTGCGGCAATGTCGACACCTCCGATCCATGCATGATCTGCACCGACCCGCGCCGCGACCCCACCACGCTCATCGTCGTCGAGGACGTGGCCGACCTTTGGGCGCTGGAGCGGGCGACCGCCATGAACGTGCGTTATCATGTGCTCGGCGGTACGCTGTCGCCGCTCGACGGCATTGGTCCCGATGAGCTCAACATCCGTTCGCTGGTCGATCGCGTCGCCGGCGGCGAGGTCAAGGAAGTGATCCTCGCCGTCAACGCTACGGTCGAGGGCCAGACTACCGCGCACTACCTCACCGACCAGCTTTCCGGCTTCAACGTCAAGGTGACGCGCCTGGCGCACGGTGTTCCGGTCGGCGGCGAACTCGACTATCTCGACGAAGGCACGCTCGCCGCGGCACTGCGCTCGCGGACGGCGTTTTGAGGCGAGTTGCGGGAAGGATGATGGTTGCTAAGCATTCTTTAAGGCTGGCACTCCTTCCCACCCCCCTCTGCAGGACAGAGGGGGGTGGGAAGGATCGCTGTTTTCGCAAAATAGCCGTCGCGTTTCTTCTTGCAACCATCGTTGCCCTCATCCTCGCCACCCCCGCCTCCGCGGCAAAGATCGACGACCAGTTCCGCGCGTGGCTTGGCTACGACCTCTGGCCCGAAGCCAGCGCCAAAGGCATCTCCAGAAAAACCTTCGATGCCGCCTTCGACGGCGTCAAGCCGAACCTCAAGCTGCCCGACCTGGTAAAGCCGGGCGAGAAGGCGACGACGCCGCGGAAGCAGCATCAGGCCGAGTTCGGTTCGCCCGGCGCCTATTTCGCCGAAAAGATCGTCCGTGCGGTGACCGCCGGCGGCCGCACCCGCGAGGCGGCCAACGCTAGGACCCTTGCAGCGATCGAGAAACGCTACGGCGTGCCTGGCGAAGTGCTGCTGGCGATCTGGGGTCGCGAGAGCGGCTTCGGCGCAGCGAAGCTGCCTTATGACGCCTTCGAGGTGCTGGGCACCAAGGCGTTCATGTCGACCAAGAAGGAATTCTTCCGCACCGAGCTCTTGGCGGCGCTGGAGATCGTCGAGCGCGGGCTTGCCCCGGTCGGTGCGATGAAATCGTCCTGGGCCGGCGCGCTCGGCCAGCCGCAGTTCATGCCGACGTCGTTCCTCAAGCATGCCGCCGATTTCGACGGCGACGGCCGCCCCGACATCTGGAATTCGACGCCGGACATACTGGCATCGATCGCCAATTATCTCGTGCATTATGGCTGGGTCAGGGGCCGTGGCTGGGGCTTCGAGGTGACGGTGCCGGAAAGCGTCTCGTGCTCGCTCGAAGGTCCGGACCAGGGCAAGAAGATTTCCCAATGGGCTGATATTGGCATCAGGCGTGTGTCGGGTAAACCGTTCCCGGCGAGCGAACTGAAAGCCGAGGGCTTTCTTTTGATGCCGGCCGGGCGTAGCGGCCCGGCCTTCATCGTGACCCCCAATTTCTACGTGCTGAAGCAGTATAACACCAGCGATCTCTATGCCCTGTTCATCGGCCATGGCGCCGATCGCATCGCCCATGGCGACAGCAATTTCTCGGGCAATTGGGGCGCGGTCGGCGGGCTCTACCGCTCCGACATCGCCGCCCTGCAGCGGGCGCTGGAAGCCAAGGGCTACGATGTCGGCAGCGCCGACGGCCTGCCTGGCTTCAAGACGCGCCGCTCGATCGGCAAATGGCAGGCCAGCAACGGCCGTTCCGCTACCTGCTTTCCCGACCCCGACCTGGTTACCGCGCTGAAATAGCCGGATTTTCGCACCGCCGGTCTGGCCCAATCGACGGTTCTGCAAATGCTCGTTGCCGCGCTCGAAACCGCCGGATATGGTGAGCTGGAACCGCACAAAAATTGCCAATACGACGGTCCGGGGATCACCGTTCGACGCGGCAAGAAATGCCACAACCCTGAGCCGGGAACTCAGGTCAACAAAAACAGGGAACAGTTGAAATGATGATGGAAAAGATTGCTCTACGCACCCGCTTCTTGCTCGCGGGCGCCGCCATGTCCGCGCTGCTTCTGGCCGGTGCGCCTGCCTTCGCGGTCACGCCCGCCGACACGCTGGTCGAGGGTTTCGCCATCGACGACATCATCTCCATGGATCCAGGCGAGGCATTCGAACTGTCTACCGCCGAAGTCACCGGCAACACCTACGATCTCCTGGTGCGCCTCGACCTCAGCGACACCTCGAAGGTCAAAGGCGATCTCGCCGAAAGCTGGAGCGTCTCCGACGACGGCCTGACCTACACGTTCAAGCTCAAGCCCGGCCTCAAATTCGCCTCCGGCAATCCGATCACAGCGGCGGACGTCGCCTATTCGTTCGAGCGCGCCATCAAGCTCGACAAGAGCCCGGCCTTCATCATCGGCCAGTTCGGCATCGACGGCGGCAACGTCACCGAGAAGGCCAAGGCCGTTGATGACACGACGTTCCAGTTCACCGTCGACAAGGCCTATGCGCCGAGCTTCGTGCTGAACTGCCTGTCGGCGACGGTCGCCTCGGTCGTCGACGCCAAGCTGGTCAAGGAGCATGTCGCGGCGGTCACGCCGAGCGCCGACTACAAATGGGACAATGATTTCGGCAATGCCTGGCTGAAGACCGGCTATGCCGGCTCCGGTGCCTTCAAGCTGCGCGAATGGCGCGCCAACGAGGTTGTCGTCCTTGAGCGCAACGACAATTACTACGGCGAGAAGGCCAAGCTTGCCCGCGTCATCTATCGCAACATGAAGGAAAGCTCGGGCCAGCGCCTGGCGCTGGAAACCGGCGATATCGACGTCGCCCGCAATCTCGAGCCAAACGATCTCGACGCCATCGCCAAGAACGCCGATCTCACCACCACCAGCGCGCCGAAAGGCACGGTTTTTTACATCAGCCTCAACCAGAAGAACCCGAACCTCGCCAAGCCCGAGGTCCGCCAGGCTTTCAAATATCTGGTCGACTACGACGCGTTGAGCTCAACCATTCTCAAGGGCATCGGCGAGATCCACCAGACCTTCCTGCCCAAGGGCGACCTTGGTGCTCTCGACGAAAACCCGTTCAAGCTCGATGTCGCCAAGGCCAAGGAACTGCTCGCCAAGGCGGGTCTCGCCGATGGCTTCAACGTCACCATGGACGTACGCACCGGCCAGCCGACCACCGGCATGGCGGAATCGATCCAGCAGACGCTGGGACAGGCCGGCATCAAGCTGGAGATCATCCCCGGCGACGGCAAGCAGACGCTGACCAAATACCGCGCCCGCAACCACGACATCTATATCGGCCAGTGGGGCCAGGACTATTTCGATCCGAACTCCAATGCCCAGACCTTTGCCAGCAACCCGGACAATTCGGATGAAGCCAAGACCAAGACCCTGGCCTGGCGCAATGCTTGGGACATTCCGGACTTGACCAAGCAGACGGAGGCGGCCCTGCTCGAGAAGGATTCGGCCAAGCGCGCCGCAATGTACGAGGATCTTCAGAGGAAGATCCTCGATACCAGTCCTTTCGTCATCATCCACCAGCAGCTGGAAGTGGCTGGCCTGCGCAAGAACCTCAAGGGCTTTGCGCTCGGTCCGAGCTTCGACACCAACTTCGTCGGCCCGGTTTCGAAGGAGTGATGTCGGCGGACGCGCCGCATGAGCTTGGCTGAAAGGGAAACGACGGCGGGGCGCGGCAGCGCTCGCGCCGTTGCCGCTGCCTCATCGATCGCCCGATTCCTGGTCATCGCGATAACGACTTATCTCGGTCTGCTCGCGGTGACCTTCTTCATCGGCCGGGTGATCCCGATCGACCCGGTGCTGGCGGTGCTCGGCGACCGGGCGCCGACCAATGTCGTCGAACGAACGCGCCGCGAGATGGGTCTCGACCTGCCGCTGGTCGAGCAGTTCTACATCTATGTCAAACATGCCTTGAATGGTGATTTCGGCACCTCGGTGCTGACCACCAATCCGGTGATGACGGACATCCGCCGCGCCTTTCCGGCGACGCTCGAACTGGCAACACTGGGGACGCTGATCGGTTCGGTGATCGGCGTGCCGCTTGGTGTGCTGGCGGCTGTGCGGCGCGGCAGCATCATCGACCAGATCGTGCGCATAATCGGTCTTGTCGGCTATTCCGTGCCGATCTTCTGGCTGGGGCTGCTGGCGCTGGTGCTGTTCTACGCCAAGCTGCAATGGGTCGCCTTTCCCGGCCGCCTCGATATCGTCTACGAATACACCTTCACGCCGATTACCGGCTTTTACCTGCTGGATGCACTCTGGCAGCGGCAGTGGGACGTATTTGCCGATGCCTTCCGCCACATCATCCTGCCTGCCTCGCTGCTCGGCTATTTCTCGCTCGCCTACATCAGCCGCATGACGCGCTCCTTCATGCTGAACGAACTCACCCAGGAATACATCGTGGCGGCGCGCGCCAAGGGCCTGTCGGAAACGCGCATCATCTGGGGTCACGCGCTGCGCAACGCCGCGGTGCCGATGGTTACGGTGATCGCTCTGTCCTATGCCGGGCTGCTCGAAGGCTCGGTGCTGACCGAGACGGTGTTTTCGTGGCCGGGCATCGGCCTCTACATCACCAACTCGCTGCAGAACGCCGACATGAATGCCGTGCTTGGGGGCACGATCATCATCGGCTCGGTCTTCATCGGCATCAATCTTTTGTCCGACCTGCTCTACCGGCTGCTCGACCCAAGGACCAAGGCAGGATGAGGACCAAGGCAGGATGAGCGCAGAAGCGATTCAAACCCGCCGTGATTGGCTGCTCAGCGAGCGGCCGGCGTCGCGCGTGCAGGCAAGGCTCGGCCGCGCCTATGTAGCCTGGCGGCGCTTTTCCGCCAACCGGCTGGCCTTTGTCGGCCTGCTCATCATCATCGCCCTGCTGGTGGTCGCGGCCTTCGCCGATGTGCTGGCGCCCTATTCGCCGACATTCGGCGACCTCAAGGGCTCGCGGCTGCTGGCGCCAAGTACCGCACACTGGTTCGGCACCGACGATCTCGGCCGCGATATCTATTCGCGCATCATCTTCGGTTCGCGTTGGACGCTCTATGTCGTCATTCTGGTCGCCATCATCGCCGCGCCCATCGGCTTGCTGGTCGGCACCGTTGCCGGCTATGCCGGCGGCTGGACCGATGCGATCCTGATGCGCATCACCGACATCTTTCTCGCCTTTCCGAAGCTGATCCTGGCGCTGGCCTTTGTCGCCGCGCTCGGCCCCGGCATCGAAAATGCCGTGCTTGCCATCGCCATCACCTCGTGGCCGCCCTATGCCCGCATTGCCCGCGCCGAAACGCTGACGGTGCGCAATTCCGATTACATCAAGGCGGTGCAATTGATGGGCGCTTCGCCGTTCCGCATCGTGCTTCGCCACATCATGCCGCTCTGCATCTCCTCGCTGATCATCAGGGTGACGCTCGACATGGCCGGCATCATCCTGACCGCCGCCGGCCTCGGCTTCCTCGGCCTCGGCGCGCAGCCGCCGCTGCCGGAATGGGGCGCGATGATCGCGTCGGGCCGCCGCTTCGTACTCGACCAGTGGTGGGTGGCGGGCGCGCCGGGCTTTGCCATCCTCATCGTCAGCCTCGGCTTCAACCTGCTCGGCGACGGCCTGCGCGACGCGCTCGATCCGCGAAGCGGTGACCAATGAGCACGCTTCTCGAAGTCGACGACCTGCGCGTCACCTTCCCGACGCGCACCGGCCTGATCGAGGCAGTGCGCGGCGTTTCCTTCTCGCTCGGCCGCGAACGGCTCGGCATCGTCGGCGAGAGCGGTTCGGGCAAGTCGCAGACCGGCCGCGCCATTATGGGCGTCACCCCGCCGCAGGCCGAGGTGACCGCAAAGACGCTTGCTTTCGACGGCATCGACCTGCTGGCCGCCTCGCCGCGCGAGCGCCGCGCACTGCGCGGCAAGCGTATCGCCATGATCCTGCAGGATCCGAAATATTCGCTCGACCCGGTGATGAGCATCGGCCGCCAGATCGTCGAGACACTGCGCACGCATGAGAAAGTCTCCAAGGCCGAAGCCCGCGACCGCGCGCTTGCCATGCTGGAGGCTGTGCAGATCCGCGATCCGGCCCGTGTCTTCGACCTGCATCCGCACGAGGTTTCCGGCGGCATGGGCCAGCGCGCCATGATCGCCATGATGCTGATCGCCGGGCCGGAGATGATGATCGCCGATGAGCCGACCTCGGCACTCGACGTCACCGTGCAGCTCGACGTGCTCGGCATCCTCGACCGGCTGGTCAGCGAGCGCGGCATGGGGCTGATCTTCATCTCGCACGACCTGCGCTTGGTCTCATCTTTCTGCGATCGTGTCATCGTCATGTATGCCGGCAAGGTGGTCGAACAGCTCAAAGCCTCGGAGCTCGGCCGTGCCCAGCATCCCTATACGCGCGGCCTGCTCAACTGCATGCCCAAGATCGGCGCCGACCGTCACCCGCTGCCGGTGCTCGACCGCAAGCCGGAGTGGGCGGCATGACGGCAGCCCTTTCCGTCGACCGGCTGGAGGTGGTCTTCGACCGTTTTCGCGCGCTGAAGGGCGTCAGCCTTGAAGTCGAGTCCGGTGAATCCTTCGGCCTGGTCGGCGAGTCCGGCTCCGGCAAGTCGACGTTACTCAGGGCAATCGCCGGCCTGGCGCCGGCCGCTTCGGGCACCATCGCCGTCAACGGCAAACAGCTCGGCGCGCGCCGCGACAAGGCGTTCTACCGCGAGGTGCAGATGGTCTTCCAGGACCCGTACGGCTCGCTGCACCCGCGCCAGACCGTCGACCGCCTGCTGCAGGAGCCGCTCGCCATTCACGGCTTTGCTGACGGCGAAAAGCGCATCCAGCGGGCGTTGGACGAGGTCGGCCTGGGCACCGGCTTCCGTTTTCGCTATTCGCATCAATTGTCCGGCGGCCAGCGCCAGCGCGTGGCAATCGCCCGTGCCCTGATCCTCGAACCGTCGATCCTGCTGCTCGATGAGCCGACCTCGGCGCTCGACGCTTCGGTGCAGGCGGAGGTGCTGAACCTGCTGGAAGAGATCCGGCGGCGGCGCAAGCTGACCTTCCTGATGGTCAGCCACGACCTCGCCATCATCACCCATATGTGCGAGCGGCTGATGGTGATGCAGAACGGCGAGGCGGTCGAGCACCTCACCGCCGGCGACCTCGTCGAGCGCCGCGTCGCCAAGGACTACACGCGCAATCTGCTGAGGGCGAGCGAGGGGTTTGTCAGGACGGCATGAGCGACGGGCGTTCGGTTGCCGACATCGGCATCGACAGGCCCAATCGCCGGGCGACGGTGCCAACTTGAGGAAAACCTGAAACAAGCCCAAAAGAGTCTCAACAGCCATCAAACGAGAGCGGGCGCCGGTCCGGTGAGGGATACGATGACAAATTCAGCCATTTCCGAACGCAAGAACCAGTCGATTTCGCGCGGCGTCGGCATGACCACTCAGATCTATGCCGATCGCGCCGAAAACTCGGAAATCTGGGACGTCGAAGGCCGCCGCTATATCGATTTTTCGTCCGGTATCGCTGTCGTCAACACTGGCCACCGTCACCCCAGGGTGATCGAAGCGGTCAAGGCGCAGCTCGACCGCTTCACCCATACCTGCTACCAGGTCGTGCCCTACGAGAGCTATATCCGGCTGGCCGAACGGCTGAACGGCATGCTGCCCGGCAAGTTCGACAAGAAGACGATTTTTGTCACCACCGGCGCCGAGGCGGTCGAGAACGCTATCAAGATTGCCCGTAACGCCACCGGCCGGCCGGCGGTCATCGCTTTTTCCGGCGGCTTTCACGGCCGCACCTTCATGGGCATGGCACTGACCGGTAAGGTCGTGCCCTATAAGGTCGGGTTCGGCGCCATGCCGGCGGATGTCTTCCATGCGCCGTTCCCGGTTGCGCTGCACGGCGTGTCGGTCGCCGATTCGTTGGCGGCGCTCGACCGGCTGTTCAAGGCCGACGTCGATCCGGCCCGCGTCGCCGCCATCATCGTCGAGCCGGTGCAGGGCGAGGGCGGCTTCTACGAGGCGCCGCGCGACTTCATGACCGCATTGCGCAAGATCTGCGACCAGCACGGCATGCTGCTGATCGCCGACGAGGTGCAGACCGGCTTTGCCCGCACCGGCAAGATGTTCGCAATGGACCACCACGAGGTGGCGGCCGACATCACCACCATGGCCAAGAGCCTGGCCGGCGGCTTTCCGCTGGCGGCGGTCACCGGACGTGCCGAGATCATGGATGCGCCGAACCCCGGCGGGCTCGGCGGCACCTATGGCGGCAGTCCGATCGGCGTCGCCGCGGCGCATGCCGTGCTTGACGTCATCGACGAGGAGAAGCTCTGCGACCGCGCCAACACGCTGGGCAACCGTCTGAAGCAGCGCCTGCAATCGATCCGTGACGAAGCGCCGGAGATCGTCGATATCAGGGGCCCCGGCTTTATGAACGCGGTCGAGTTCAACGATGTGACGAAGGGCCTGCCGTCGCCGGAACTCGCCAATGCGGTCCGGCTGAAGGCGCTCGACAAGGGTCTGATCCTGCTGACCTGCGGCGTCTACGGCAACGTCATCCGCTTCCTCGCGCCGATCACCATCCAGGACGGCGTCATGAACGAGGCGCTCGACATCCTGGAAAGTTCGATCCGCGACGCCCGCGCCGCCTGAGCGGCGAGGATATGGCCTGGGATTCAACTGCGGCGAAGGCCGAGATAGGCGGCAAGCCGCCGTTCAACGCCCTATGCGAGCACGAAATTCGGCAGTCGAATTGGTGCGTGGAAACGGTTCGGAAGGCAACTGTACACCGAGAAAGGCACAAAGCGGCTCCCACCCTTCGGAGGCCTGATAAGTAAGAAGGCGTTCAGGTGGCAGCGTTGATTTCACGGAAGCGTTATGTGCTTCATAGACAGCGATTGCGTAATCACGGTTATCAAATCGACCGCCAAAGACAGTGTTTCCAATCACCGCCACACCAAAGGACTGTGGATCATTGGTAGCAGCATCCATCGTGAGCCCTATTGTTTGCGCCATGCTGTCATACCAGGCTTCGGGGTCACGAACTGTCAGGATAACCTTCGCATCAGGGTAGTGGTCACTCACTTCGCGCCAAAAATGCGCCGTTGGCCAATCGACCGCGGAAAGATAGCGGGCATATGCCGCATCCCAGGTCGGGAGTTGTCCCTGGCCGGCTGCGCGCCACAGCGTCTTCTGCTCGGGATTGGCGTGGACATCTGCCATGTGATGACACGGCCCGAACCCAAGATGCTCCAACGCGAGCTTCAGCGAATATGTGCCAGTGCGACCCATGCCTGCGCCAATGACATATAGAGCCATGAGCACCCCCCGACGATTTCAATTGGTCAAAATACCGCTGTTTCCTTTACTTCGCTATATGTTTGAAGGTCAGCTCCCGGTCGAACCAGACTAGGTCATTCAGGGTGATTGGGTTTGATCTTATCCCGCAGCGCGGACAGGCTCTTCTTCCTGGAAGGCGGCGAGCGCCGCCTTCAGCCCGTCGGGCCCAGTCGCGACAATCTGCGGCGACGGCGAAAAGCCGGCGCCGAGCATCTTGCGGCCAAGCATGTGGTCGCCGGGCCGGTTGACCGATTCGATGCCGAGCAGCCGGCTTCCGGCATAGTGGTAGATAGAGAATTTGTTCTCGGCCACGTCGCCCAGCACGAGATGGCTGTCGCCGCCCGCAATCAGGCCGACCATCTGCAGCTTCATGTCGCCGATATCGGACCAGAACCACGGCACCGCCGAGTAATTGTCGGTGTGGCCGGCGATGGTGCGTGCGGCGAGCCGCGCCTGGTCAGTGGCGTTCTGCACCGATTCCAACCGCACGTCGCCGCCTGTGAACCAGTGCCGGTAGGACGCCGCGTCGCCGATGGCGAGGATTTCCGGCACCGACGTGCGCATCTGCTGGTCGACGCGGATGCCGTTGGCGATGGCAATGCCGGCGGCTTCGGCCAATTCGACATTCGGCACGACGCCAATGCCGATGACGACCATCTGCGCCGGCAATCCTTCGCCAGATGAGGTGATTGCAGCCGAAACACGGCCGTTCTCGCCCTCCAGCCGTTCGATGGTGGTGCCGGTAAGAATGCGCACACCGGTCGCCTCCAGCCGCTGGCGCACATGGCCGGCGATCACCGGCGCCACGGCGCGGCCGAGCAGCCGGTCAACCGCCTCGACCACCGTGACCTTGCGGCCGGCGGCGGTGAGCGTTGCGGCAATCTCAAGGCCGATGAAGCCGCCGCCGAGGATGACGACCTCCTCGCTTTGCGCGCTCAATTCGCGGATCAGGCGGGCATCACTGAGCGAGCGCAGCGACACAACGCCAGAAAGCTTCGAACCCGGCAGCGGCAGCAGGCGCGGACGCGCGCCGGTGGCGAGGATCAGCCGGTCGAACGGCAGCACGCCGCCTGATATCTCCAGCCGGCGGCCGGCGACGTCGATCCGCTCGACCCGGAGGCCTGGCCGGTAGTCGATGGCGCTGCCGGTATAAAAAGCCTCGCCGCGCAACGGCTGCGGTTTTGCTTGCTGATCCTTGATGAAGGTCTTCGACAGCGGCGGCTTGTGGTAGGGCAATTCGTTTTCGTCGCCGATCAGGATTACCGGCCCGTCATAGCCTTCTTCGCGCAGACTGGCGGCCGCTTGCACGCCCGCATGACCCGCACCGACAATGACGACCCCGACCTTCATAACAGCCCGATTCCTCACCCAAATCTAGGACGTCCCGCCAGGTGGCGATTGTCTGGTCCCGCCGCAAGAGCGCCGATCCGGGTCGCACCCGGAACGGCCGCCTGTCAACCGCGTCCTGCGCCGGCATCCCTATACATCGGTGTTAAAGTTGACAGTTCTAGTTTAGAATAATTCTAAACCGTTGTTTCAATTGAATTTTTTCTATGCTACCAGTTGACATCCGGTGTCTTCGCCGTTTTATGGAAGCTCGCGCGTCAGCGCATCCCTTTGATGTCTGGGCCTTGAACCCTTTCGATTGGAGGCATTTCGGTGTCTTTCTTCCGCGAACCGCGCGATGGCGCGACCCTTCTTTGCCCGCTGGCAGCTGCCCGCCGCGGCGCCGGCATTTCATTGATTCCCGAGGAGAGACAGTCATGAGAACGATGATCACGGCACGGTATGGCGGCAGGCTTGCGGCGATCGGCGCCACCGCGATGCTCACGGCGGCGGTGTTCGTGCTGCCGGCCAAGGCACAAACCGATGTCAAGGCGGTCATCAAGACCTATTCCGACATCGCGCTCGCCAAATACGAGGATTCGCTGATCACGGCCGAGGCGCTCGACAAGGCTGTCGATGCGCTGCTCGCCAAGCCATCGGCCGAGACGCTGAACGCCGCCCGCGAGGCCTGGAAGGCATCGCGCGTTCCCTATCAGCAGACCGAGGTCTATCGCTTCGGCAACGCCATCGTCGACGACTGGGAAGGCAAGGTGAACTCCTGGCCGCTTGACGAGGGCTTGATCGACTATGTCGCCAAGAGCTACGGCACCGAGTCGGACGCCAACGCGCTCTACACCGCCAATGTGATCGCCAACAAGTCGATCGAGATCAACGGCAAGAAGGTCCACGCCACCAATCTGACGCCGGAGTTCCTCTCCGGCGCCCTGCAGGAGGCCGGCGGTATCGAGGCCAATGTGGCGACCGGCTATCACGCCATCGAATTCCTGCTTTGGGGTCAGGACCTGCACGGAACCGGTCCGGGCGCCGGCGAGCGGCCCTACACCGATTACGACCTCGCCAATTGCACCGGCGGCAATTGCGACCGTCGGGCGCAGTACCTGAAATCGGCGAGCGACCTTCTGGTTTCCGATCTAAAGGATATGGTCGACGACTGGAAGGCAGGCGGCGCCGCCCGCAAGAACCTTGTCGATGGCGAGCCGAACGCCGCCATTTCGACCATCTTCACCGGCATGGGCTCGCTGTCCTATGGCGAACTCGCCGGCGAGCGGATGAAGCTCGGCCTTTTGCTGCACGATCCGGAAGAGGAGCACGATTGCTTCTCCGACAACACCTACAACTCCCATCTCTACGATGCGATCGGCATCCGTGCCGCCTATCACGGCAGCTACACGCGGCTTGACGGCACTGTCGTGGAGGGGCCGTCGGTGGCCGACATGGTCAAGGCGGCCGATCCGGCGATCGACAAGGAATTGTCTGCTAAACTGGATGTCACCATCGCCAAGATGGAGGCCATCAAGGCGCGGGCGCTTGCCGGCGAGGCCTATGACCAGCAGATCGCCGAGGGTAACGCTGACGGCAACGCCACCGTGCAGGCGGCGATCGACGCGCTGGTCGATCAGACCAAGTCGATCGAACGCGCCGTCGGCACCCTGAAGCTCAATGCCATCGCCTTCGAGGGCTCGGACAGCCTCGATTCACCGGACAAGGTGTTCCAGTAAAACTTCGAAACCAACAGCCACGCGGCGCAAATGAGCGCCGTTAGCCAGAGCGACAAATGCTGATCTGCCATTGCAACATCATCACCGAAAAGGAGATAGAGCAGACGATCGTCGGACTGCTGGATGAGGACCCCTGGCAGCTGATCGTGCCGGCGAAGGTCTATCATGCCATGCACAAGCGCGGTCGCTGTTGCGGCTGCTTCCCAAATGTGGTCGAAACGATCATTCGGGTCACCGAAAATTACCACGCCCGCTCGGCGGCGAGCGGCGTCGACATCGTTTCACACCTGGATCGCGTCAGAGGCCTGCGCGTCCAATACGGGAGCAGATTCCATGAAAGGCGAACAGCAGATCATAGAGCGGCTTAACGAGGCTCTGTTTCTGGAACTTGGAGCGGTCAATCAATATTGGGTGCATTTCCGGCTGCTGGAAGACTGGGGATACGCCAAGCTGGCGAAGAAGGAACGCGCTGAATCGATCGAAGAAATGCACCATGCCGACCGGCTCGTGGCGCGCATCATCTTCCTTGAGGGCCATCCGAACCTGCAGTCCGTGGCGCCGCTGCGTATCGGGCAGAATGTCAAGGAAGTGCTCGAATCCGATCTTGCCGGCGAATATGACGCACGCACCGCCTACAAGCGTTCGCGCGAGGTTTGCAACGAAGCAGGCGACTACGTGACGATGAAGCTGTTCGAGGAATTGCTGGCTGACGAGGAAGGTCACATCGACTTCCTCGAGACGCAACTCGACCTGCTCGCCTCCATCGGCGAGGAAAAGTACGGCCAACTCAACGCAGCGTCGGCCGACGAGGCGGAATAAGGACATGCCGGAATGCGGCGCCCCCTAGATTTCTTGCGCCGCTTGCCGGCCGAAGGTTGCGGCCTGCCGGCTCAGAAGAAGCCGCGATACGGTATCCTTCGCGGCCCTCTTCTTGCCGTGGTGGCGACGCTCACAGCCTCGGCGCTGGCCGGAGCGCCGCAACCGGCGGGGCTTGCCACCAGCCGCACCGATCTGACGCCGAAGGATCTGGCGCGCGTCATCGCCATCACCAGGCCGACCAGCGATTTCTCCAAGCCCGAGCAATTCGAAGTGATGCAGGGCGGCGCCGGCACCTCGAAGAAGGACGTCAACAAGGATGCCTTCTCGCAATCCTCCGCCAACATCGGCTTTGAGGAAGAGGGTACCTTCAAGCTCGGCAATGCCATTTTCCGCAAGAACTGGGTGTCGTCGCCATCCTCGACACAAGCCTCGGATGGGCTCGGTCCGCTGTTCAACGAGCGCGCCTGCCAGAACTGTCATCTGAAGGACGGCCGCGGCCATCCGCCCGAAGGCGACAGTGGCACCACCTCGATGTTCCTGCGCCTGGCACGGGAAGCCAGTACCGAGGAGGAGAAAGCCGCGCTCGCAGATCACAAGGTGCTCAACTTCCCCGACCCGGTCTATGGCACGCAACTTCAGGAGCTAGCCGTTCCCGGTCTGCAGGGCGAAGGCAGGATGCATGTCGACTATCAGGAGCAAAAAGTAAAACTGACGGACGGCAGCGTCGTGTCGCTGCGCAAGCCGAGCTACTCGGTTGAGGGTCTCTCCTACGGGCGGCTCGATCCGCACACCACGCTGTCGCCGCGCATGACACCGCCTATGATCGGCCTTGGCCTGGTGGAGCAGATCGCTCCCGCCGACATCCTTGCGCGTGCCGATGCGACCGACCGCGATGGTGACGGGATTTCCGGCAGGCCCAACATAATACGCGACAGCAGCAGCGGTGAACTGACGCTCGGCCGTTTCGGCTGGAAGGCGCAGGCGGCTTCGATCCGTCAGCAATCGGCGGACGCTTTTGCCGGCGATATCGGCATTTCGACGCCTGAGGTGCCGAGGCACTGGGGCGATTGCAGCGCCGCAGAAAAGACCTGCCTTGCCCTACCCAACGGTGTTCAGGAGCGCCTCGGTCCGGTCGAAGCGCCGCCGCCGGTCATGGACCTCGTGACCTTCTATTCGCAAAACCTTGCTGTGCCGGCTCGGCGCGATCTCGACAGACCGGACGTGCTCGCCGGCAAAAAACTGTTCTACGAGATGGGCTGCATCTCCTGCCATACGCCGAAATTCGTCACCCGTCGCGACACCCCGAACAAGGCGCAGGCCTTTCAGCTGATCTGGCCTTATTCCGATTTCCTGCTGCATGACATGGGACCCGGCCTTGCCGACGGACAGGCGGTGGGCGAGGCCACGGGAAGCGAATGGCGCACGCCGCCGCTGTGGGGCATCGGGCTCACCCAGACCGTCAGCGGCAACACCTTCTTCCTGCATGACGGGCGCGCACGCAGCCTGGCCGAGGCAATCCTGTGGCATGGCGGCGAGGGCCAGAAGGCGCGTGGCCGCTTTGCCGCTGCCAATGCGGCCGAACGCGCCGCGCTGATCAAGTTTCTGGAGTCGCTCTGATGCGGAAGCGTCTTGCACTCGCGCTGATGCTGGTCCTCGCCGATGCGCTGCCGGCATCCGCCGCGGTGAAGGCTTCGGATGTGATCCAGCGGGCGATCGACGGCTTCGTCCGCCCGGCCTATGCCAGGCTGCATGACCATGCGGACAGCTTGGCCAAGACCATGCACGCGCTTTGCCAGGCCTCTTCGCAAGATACGCTCGATGCGGCACGCGCCGAATTCTCAGGCGTCGTGGATGCCTGGTCGGTGGTGGAAATCATCCGTTTCGGGCCGATCGCCGAAAACAACCGGCTTGAGCGCATGCTTTTTTGGCCGGACCGCAAGAGCATCGGCCTGAAGCAGGTGCAGGCAGCACTGGCCGGCAAGGATCCGGCGGCCGCCGATCCGGCCCAACTGGCGACAAAGAGTGTCGCCATGCAAGGGCTCGGCGCATTGGAGTTCGTGCTCTACGGCGATGGCGCCGGTCAATTGGCCGGCAAGGGCGACGCCTATCGCTGCGCCTATGGTGCAGCCATTGCCGGCAATGTCGAGACGATTGCCGGCGAGGTCGGCGAGGCTTGGAACAAGCCTAACGGCTTTGCCGCGCTCTGGGCCAATCCCGGTCCGCAGAACGCGCTCTATCACGACGGCACTGAAGCGGTGACCGAACTGGTCGGCGTCTTCATCAACGAGTTGGAAATGGTTCGCGACGTGCGCCTGAAAGGCTTCCTGGGCGCCAAGCCGGAGCCCGACAAACCGAAACAGGCGATTTATTGGCGCTCGCAGAATACCGCACGCTCGCTGACCGGCAATCTGGCGGGCATGGATGCGCTATTCCAGGCCTCCCAGCTTGGCGATGCGCTGCCGCCTGATGCACGCTGGATTGCGGAATCGGTCCACATCCAATTCACCAACGGGATCGAGGCCGCCAAGGCGATCAGGGGTCCGGTCGACAAGGCACTAGCCGATCCGACGTTGCGCCAGAAGCTCGACTACTTCGCACTGGTGACATCCAGCCTGACGACCCTGATCGGCGCCAGGCTGACCGCCGAATTCGGCCTGACCGCCGGGTTCTCGTCACTGGATGGCGACTGATCATGAGGCCGCCGCTGATCGATCGGCGCGATTTCCTGAGGGCCGCGGGCGCTGGTTTCGTGGCGGCGATGGCGCCTTCGGCCTGGGCAAATACACTCGACGCCGACGCGGTCTTCGCCACCGCTTTCGTCAAGCGCGACGGCAGCTATGGCGCGGCCGTCCTGTCCGAGGCCGGCAAGTTGTTGCACACGATCGATCTGCCCGATCGGGGCCACGATGTTACCTTCGACCCGGTGTCTAAGCGTTCGGTGGTGTTTGCCAGGCAGCCGGGCACCTTTGCTGTCGTCTTCGACCATACCGGCCGCGATGAACCGCACACCATTGCCAGCGTTGCCGGCCGGCATTTCTTCGGCCATGGCGTGTTTTCGGCCGATGGCACGCTGCTCTACGCAACCGAGAACGATTTCGACAATGCCGCCGGCGTCGTCGGCGTCTATGACGCGCATGCGAAATTCAAGCGTATCGGCGAGTTCCCGACATACGGCATGGGGCCGCACGAACTTCTGCTTCTCTCCGACGGCAGGACAATCGCTGTCGCCAATGGCGGCATCGAGACGCATCCGGATTATGGCCGCGCCGAGCTCAATATCGCAACGATGAAGCCTTCCTATGTTCTGGTCGACCGCCTTACCGGCGACCTCACCGAAAAGCACGGATTGCCGCCGGCGCTGCACCAACTGTCGATCCGCCATATGGATGCCGACCGGTCCGGCACCGTCTGGTTCGGCTGTCAGTACAGGGGGCCGGGTACCAATCGTCCCCCGCTGGTCGGCCGCGCGCCGCGCGGCAAGGAGTTGCAATTGCTCGATATGCCGCAGGACGTGCTCTCCGGCTTCAGGAACTATATCGGCTCGGTCGCGGCCAACCCTGCCGTCGGCACCATCGCCGTGTCTTCGCCTGAGGGGAATTCGCTTGCCGTGATCGACACGGCCAGCGGCCGCATCGTCGCCACCAAGGCGCTGGTCGAGGTTTGCGGCGTTGCGCCCGATGGGGAAAGCTTCATGGCGACGACCGGCGCCGGCGATATCGTCGAGTCCGGTGGCTCGATACGTTCAGAGCCGGACTATGTCTGGGACAATCACGTGCTGCGTATCGAACAGGTCGGCTAGTCTCGATACCTATTGTGGGGATTGGGTGCGTTGGAACTTACATTCTTGGACCCGCGCCGAAGCCAAGTCGCCTGACGATTTATCCATTATTCCCTTGCGGGGATCAGCCCTGGCGGGCAGAGGGAAGCTGTTTTCGAAACTGTCTCAACCGGCCGCTTCATGAAGTTGCTTGCCATCGACTGTGCCGCCAATCTCTGCGCCGCCTGCGTCTACGACGCGGCGGCCGGGAAAGAACTCGGCCGTTCGGTGCTCGATCTCGGCAAGGGTCATGCCGAGCATCTGATGGGTGTCATCGAAGGCGCGTTGAAGGCGGCCGGAAGCGATTATGCCAGCCTCGGCGCCATTGCCGTTTCAACCGGTCCGGGCTCCTTCACCGGACTGCGTGTCGGCGTCTCGGCGGCGCGCGGCCTGGCGCTGGCGCTGAAAATCCCGGCGATCGGCGTGACGACTCTGGAGGCACTGGCGGCAGAGACCGCAGCGATATTTCCCCGCCGCCCCGTGCTCGCAGCGCTCGATGCAGGCCGCGAGGAGATCCATGCGGCACTTTACGATGAGAGGTCGGTTCTGATCTATGGTCCGGCTGTGACCACGCTCTCGCAAGCCGCAGCCATGGCGATCGACATCTCTCCGGTTCTGGCGGGCACGGCGGCAACCCAAATTGCCGCGGCGGCCGGACGCAGCTTCGATCTCGGTGAGACGGCGGCCACCGCCGACATCGCTGTCTATGCGCGGCTGGCCGCGGCCCAAGGTGCCGGTAAACACGGCGAGGGCGAAAAGCCGAAACCGCTCTATCTGCGGGGCGCCGACGCCAAGCCGCAGGCCGGCTTTGTTCTACCCAGGCAAAAAAACTGATGCGCATTCCATTCCTCCAGCCGCGTCGCAGGGACTATGCGATCGAGCCGCTGACGGTTGCCGACAGCGCGGCCATGTCGGTGCTGCATCGCGAGGATTTCGCGCGGCCGTGGACCGACGACGAATTCGCCGCGCTGCTCGAGCAGGACACGGTGTTCGGTTATGCCGCGCGCGAGACCGGACAGGGCGCCAAGCCGCCGGTGGGCTTCGTCCTGGCGCGGCTGGCCGCCAGCGAGGGGGAGATCCTGACGGTCGCGGTGGCACGCTCGCACCGGCGCCGGGGGCTCGGCTGGCAATTGATGGATGCGGTGCTGCGTGAACTGCACGCACAGCGCGCCGAGGCGCTTTTCCTTGAGGTCGACGAGACCAACGTCGCCGCGATCGCGCTCTACCGGCGGCTCGGCTTCCGCGAGGTCGGCAAGCGCGCCAACTATTACAAGTCGCCGGAGCACGGCCCGACCGGCGCGCTTGTCATGCGCCGCGATCTTCGCTAGCCAAACGCCGGGGTGGTGCGGATGATAGGAAAAATCAGGATTTTCCTGGCGCTGGGGCTGGTTGTCGTCGGCTCATTGGTGCTTGTGCCGCTGCAGGTCTTGTCGATGAAGACCGGGCTCTGGCGCGAGACCTTCATCCTGAAGATCTGGCACAGGATGATCGTCAGGGCGCTGGGGCTGCGCATCCATGTCAAAGGGGCGCTATCCGGCCAACGCCCATTGCTGGTCGCCGCCAACCACATCTCCTGGACCGACATCATGGTGCTGGGATCGATGGTCGACGTGACGTTCATCGCCAGGGCCGACATGGCAGGCTGGCCGCTGATCGGCATGCTGTCGAAGCTGCAACGCACCGTCTTCATCGAACGTGAGCGCAAACGTTCGTCGGGCGACCAGGCGAGCGAGATCGCCCGCCGGATGGCCAAAGGGGCCGCCATGGTGCTGTTCGCCGAAGGCTCGACCGGCGACGGCAACATGATCCTGCCGTTCAAGAGCACACTGTTCGGCGCAGCTACGATGGCGATTGCTGAAGGGGCGGCCGAACAGGTCTTCATCCAGCCGGTGGCGATCGTTTATACGCGCCTGCATGGCGTGCCACTCGGCCGCCGGCATCGACCGGTTGCCGCCTGGATCGGCGATGAGGAACTGATGCCGCACCTCAAGGTGCTGATGGCCGAGGGCGCTCTCGACGTCGAGGTGCATTTTGGCGAAGCGATTGCTTTCTCCAAGGGCTCCAGCCGCAAGGAGACGGCAAAGCAGATGGAACGCCAGGTGCGCGAGATGGTGCAGGCGGCGCTCGCCGAACCGCGCCCGAGCCGGTAGTCTGCGCGGTACCGGCCAGATTCGTCTGTTTTTTGTCAGGGAAAGGCGCTAGAAGCCGCGAAATGGAATTGAACACGATAGAACGCGACGACATCGGCGCTGCCGCCGAAGACCTGGTCGTTCCGCCTGCCGCGACCAGGAAGGTCTTCGTCAAGACCTATGGCTGCCAGATGAACGTCTACGATTCGCAGCGCATGACCGATGCTCTGGCGACCGACGGCTATGCCGCGACAGACGCCATTGGCGAGGCCGATCTGGTGCTGCTCAACACCTGCCACATCCGCGAGAAAGCGGCCGAAAAGGTCTATTCCGAACTTGGGCGCATCCGGGAGTTGAAGGCGGAACGTGCCAAGGCCGGGCGCGAAATGCTGGTCGGCGTCGCCGGCTGCGTGGCGCAGGCCGAGGGCGCCGAGATCATCCGTCGCTCGCCGGCGGTCGATCTGGTCATCGGCCCGCAGACCTACCACCGGCTGCCCGCTGTGCTGGCGAAGGCGCGGACCGGAGAAAAGATCGTCGAGACCGACTATGCCGTCGAGGACAAGTTCGAGCATCTGCCGCAGCCCAAGCGCGCCGAACTGATCAGGCGCGGCGTGACGGCGTTCTTGACCGTTCAGGAAGGCTGCGACAAATTCTGCACCTTCTGTGTCGTGCCCTATACGCGCGGCTCGGAAGTCTCGCGGCCGGTGGCACAGATCGTCGCCGAGGCCGAGCGCCTGGCGGATGCCGGCGTGCGCGAGGTGACACTGCTCGGCCAGAACGTCAACGCCTGGCATGGAAGAGGCGAAGACAGCGAGGAATGGGGCCTTGGCCGGCTGCTGTTCAGGCTCGCAGAGATTCCAGGTCTGGCGCGGCTGCGCTACACGACCAGCCATCCGCGCGACATGGACGATGAATTGATCGCCGCCCATCGTGATTTGCCTGCGCTGATGCCCTATCTACATTTACCGGTGCAATCCGGCTCCGACCGCATACTCAAGGCGATGAACCGCAGGCATATGGCCAAGGACTATCTGACGTTGATCGACCGCATCCGTGCCGCACGGAACGACATCGCACTGTCCGGCGATTTTATCGTCGGCTTCCCCGGTGAGACGGAAGCGGATTTCGAGGCGACGATGCAGTTGGTGGAAGACGTCAACTATGCCTCGGCCTTCTCGTTCAAATACTCTCCGCGGCCCGGCACGCCGGGCGCCGAAATGAACGATCAGGTGCCGGAGGCCGTCAAGGACGAGCGCCTGCAGCGATTGCAAGCGCTGCTTCTGAAACAGCAGCAGCATTTCGGCGCAAGCCTGGTCGGCAGGACCATCGACACGCTGATCGAAAAGCCGGGCCGCCAGGCCGGCCAGAAGGTTGGCCGCTCGCCGTGGCTGCAGCCGGTTATTGTTGATGAAAAGGCCGGCGAAATCGGTGACATTATCCCGGTACGAATCACGAAGACGGGCTACAACAGCCTGTTCGCCGAATTGGCCTGATGGCCTCGGCAGATGAGGAGAGACGGTTGAGCGCTGCTGAAGTCAAGAACCTGCCCCAGAATCTACCCTCTGGGGCCTCGGATATGGCGCACATCGTACTGACTTTCGACAATAACAAGCTTGCCAGCGCCCTTTACGGCCAGTTCGACGAGAATCTGGCCAGGCTCGAGCAGAAGCTCGGCGTCGACATCCGCTCGCGTGGCAACCAATTGACCATCAAGGGCTCTTCCTCAGCCGCCGAGCAGGCACGCCGCGCCTTGGACAATCTTTACGGCATTCTGCAGAAAGGCACTGATATCGGCCAGTCCGATGTCGACGGCGCGGTGCGCATGGCGATCGCCACCGACGACCAGCTGACGCTGCCGACGCTGGAGCGCAAGGGCAAGGTGTCCGCCGCCCAGATATCGACACGCAAGAAGACCATCTATGCCCGCTCGCTGAACCAGGACGCCTATATGCGCGCGCTGGAGCGGTCGGAACTCGTCTTCGGCATCGGCCCGGCCGGCACCGGAAAGACCTACCTGGCGGTGGCGCACGCGGCAATGCTGCTCGAACGCGGCATGGTCGAACGCATTGTGCTGTCGCGCCCTGCGGTCGAGGCCGGCGAACGGCTTGGCTTTCTGCCGGGCGACATGAAGGAGAAGGTCGATCCCTATCTGCGGCCGCTCTATGATGCACTCTACGACATGATGCCGGCCGACAAGGTCGAACGGGCGATTGCCGCCGAGGTCATCGAGATCGCGCCGCTGGCGTTCATGCGCGGCCGTACGCTGGCGCATGCCGCCGTCATCCTCGACGAGGCGCAGAACACCACGCCGATGCAGATGAAGATGTTCCTGACCCGGCTCGGCGAGAACTCGCGCATGATCGTCACCGGTGATCCGACCCAGATCGATCTGCCGCCGAACACCAAGTCCGGCCTGGTCGAGGCGCTGAGAATTCTCGACGGCGTTACCGGCATGGTGACGGTCCGCTTCAATGAAGGCGACGTCGTCAGACATCCGCTGGTCGCCGAGATCGTCAAGGCCTACGACCGTGACGGCAAGCTGGCCAGGGGCTTGGGTGTCGAAAGCTGATATGATTATGCGGCCGCATGGCTGAGGAGCAAAAGGCGGGAGGGCCGCTTCCCGTCGAGATCGATATCGCCATAGAGGCGGGCGACTGGCCCGGCGAGACGACGCTGACGCGGCTGGTCGACCACGCCGTATCGGCCGCCTTTGCCGAAACCGGTGCGGACGGTCGTTCCGAGCTCAGCATCGTCTTTTCCGACGATGCCCATATCCGTACGCTCAATGCCGGCTGGCGCGGCAAGGACAAGCCGACCAACGTGCTGTCTTTTCCGGCTTTTCCCTTTGCCAGGGGCGGGCCTCTGCCGCCGATGCTCGGCGACATTGTGCTGGCCGCCGAGACTGTCGCGCGCGAGGCGGCACTGGAAGACAAGCCCGTCGAGGACCATATCTCCCATCTCGTCATCCATGGCCTGCTGCATTTGCTGGGCTATGATCACGAAACGGATGCCGAAGCGGACCTGATGGAAGCGACAGAGCGCGCAGCACTTGCGAGGCTTGCCATTCCCGATCCCTACACGTAATTACAAAAGACCAATTGACCGGACGATGATGAACGACAAACCAGAGACTGCCGCCCGCTCCGACGCCGGCAGTGCGATCAAGCCTTCCGAAACGACGGAAGAGGGCTCGAGTCCGAGTACCACGACCGGCAGCTTCGCCAGCGAGGCATCGCCTGCCGGTCCTTCCCTGTTCGATCGCGTGCTCGGGCTTTTCAGGCACCGCAACGGCACCAGCCTGCGCGAGGAGATTGCCGGTGCGCTTGCCGAAACGGCGAGCGATGCAGAATCCTTCTCGCCCGGCGAACGCGCCATGCTCAACAACATCCTGCGCCTGCGCGAAGTGCGGGTCGAGGACGTCATGGTGCCGCGCGCCGACATCGAGGCGGTCGAGATCACGACGAAGCTCGGCGATCTTCTGGGGCTGTTCGAACAGTCCGGCCACTCCCGCATGCCAGTTTATTCGGAGACGCTCGACGACCCGCGCGGCATGGTTCATATCCGCGACGTGCTGGCGCATATCACCAAGGTCGCCCGCGTCAGAAAGGGCAGGACGACCAGGAAAACCCCGGTCGCGACGGTTCTCGATCTCGCCCAGGTCGATCTGGCGCGCACCATCGGCGATCTCAACCTGATCCGACCGGTGCTGTTCGTGCCGCCGTCGATGCTCGCCTCCGACCTGATGGGGCGAATGCAGACGACGCGCACCCAGATGGCGCTGGTCATCGACGAATATGGCGGCACCGACGGCCTCGTCTCGCTCGAGGACATCGTCGAGATGGTAGTCGGCGACATCGAGGACGAGCACGACGAGGACGAGCCGATGATTACACAGGCCGGCGAAGGCGTCTTCATCGTCGACGGCAAGGCCGAGATCGACGATGTCGCCAAGATGATCGGCGAGGATTTCGCCGCCGGCGAGCACGGCGAATATGTCGACACGATCGGCGGCATGATCTTCAACACGCTTGGCCGGGTGCCGGCGCGCGGCGAAGTGGTGCAGGCCATACCCGGCTTCGAGTTCCATGTGCTCGACGCCGATCCGCGCCGCGTCAAGCGCGTGCGCATCGTCGAGACCCTGAAGGGCGAGCGGCGGCGCCGCGCCGTCCGCACTGAGCAGGCTTAGGGTTCGTTTGGAGCCAAGCCCGCGGCCTGATAAATCTTGCTTCCTGATTCGCACGACTCGGAAGCATAGATGGAGCGCCAGGCCGGCCGGATAATTCTGCTTTGGGGCTGGCGGCGCGCGCTGGTGGCGTTTCTTGCCGGGGCGCTGGCGGTTCTTGCCCAGGCGCCTTACGATTTCTTCGCCGTCGGTTTCGTTTCGTTCCCGCTGCTGGTCTGGCTTCTCGATGGCGCGACCGGCGAAGCCTCGGACGGTTTTCTGCGACGCTTGCTGCCGGCTTTCGCCACCGGCTGGTGGTTCGGTTTCGGCTACTTTCTTGCCGGGCTCTGGTGGGTCGGCTCGGCGCTTCTGGTCGAGGCCGACAGCTTTGCCTGGGCCTTGCCGTTCGCGGTGGTCGGCATCCCCCTCGCGCTGGCCTTCTTTTACGGTTTCGCTGCCGTGGTTGCCCGGCTGTTGTGGAGCAACGACATCGGCCGCATCGCCGCGCTCGCCTTCGGCTTTGCGCTGGCGGAATGGCTGCGCGGCTTCCTGTTCACCGGCTTTCCGTGGAATGCCGTCGGCTATGCGGCGATGCCGGTGCCGTTGCTGATGCAGAGCGTCTCGGTGACTGGCATGGTCGGCATGAACGCGCTGGCGGTCTTCGTCTTCGCTCTGCCGGCGCTGCTTGCGGCGCGCCAGCATCTTCGCCTGGGCGCGGCGTTGCTTGTCGTTCTCGTCGCCGCCCATGCCGGCTTCGGCTATATCCGGCTCGCCGCCCCCGAAAAAGCGGCGGCCCATAGCCTCGACGTCCGTATCGTGCAACCTGCCGTCGATCTCACGGAAAAATGGGATGCCTCGGTGCGTGACCGCATCTTCGCCACCATGATGGGGCTTTCGGCCAAGGCACCGGAACCCGGCCATAACAGGCCGCAATTGATCCTGTGGCCGGAGACCTCCGTGCCGTTTCTGTTCACCGAACGTCCGGATGCCTTGCCTGCCATCGGAGAGATGCTTGGCGACGGCCAGATGCTGGTTGCCGGCGTCGTTCGCGAGGAAGGCGGCTCGGCGGCCCGCAGCCGTTACTACAACTCGGTCGTGGCGATCGACGACAGGGGCGAAATCGTCGATGCCGTGGACAAGGTCCACCTGGTGCCCTTCGGCGAATATCTGCCTTTCGCCGATCTGCTCGGCCGCTTCGGGCTTGAGCAGCTTGTTGCCGGTCCGATGACCTTCGCGGCGGGCAATGAGCGGCACCCGATCACGCTGCCCGGCGGTATCCGAGCGCTGCCATTTATTTGCTATGAGGTCATCTTCTCCGATCTCGTCGCGGTTGACGCAACGTCAGCCGAGCTTATTGTGAACGTCACCAATGACGCCTGGTTCGGCGACACGCCAGGGCCGTACCAGCACTTCAGGCAGGCGCAGATCCGGGCGGTGGAGAATGGGGTACCCCTGTTGCGCGCGGCTAATAACGGCATTTCGGCCGTTGTCGACCCGCGCGGCCGCATCGTCGACGCGCTGGCAATCGATGCACGCGGCGCCATCGATGTGCGTGTGCCGATCTCCAACCAAGCCATCGTTTCCTCCGGCCAACGACGCATTAACGGAATGCTGATCATGTTTTTGCTCGCCGTAGCGGCATGCATTTTGAACGTAAGGCAAAGGCTACGGGCGAATTGACAGCCGACACATTAGAAACTCATACTGTAAGCGCCTGAAAATTTTCGAAGTCGATAAGGTCGTTCTGTTGGGGCACGGGCCGCGGCGTCGTTTGGGCAGCAAAATAGAAAAAGCCGGAAAAATTCGGCGAGGACAAAATGACAGAAGAAAACAAGAAAAAGCCGAATCCGATCGACATCCACGTCGGAAGCCGCATCCGGCTTCGCCGCAATATGCTGGGAATGAGCCAGGAAAAACTGGGCGAAAACCTCGGCATAACGTTCCAGCAGATCCAAAAGTACGAAAAGGGCACCAATCGCGTCGGCGCCAGCCGTTTGCAGGCAATCGCCTCCATACTCGGCGTGCCCGTCGCCTTCTTTTTCGAGGATGCGCCCGGTCAGGAGCCCGTGGGCAACCGTGGATTTGCCGAGGATGCGTCGATGACCTCCGCCGTCGAATTCTGCGGCAGCCCGGAAGGGCTCCAGCTGAATCGCGCCTTCGTCAAGATCGCCGACGTGAAAGTGCGCCGTAAGATAATTGAGCTTGTGAAGTCGCTCTCCACCGACGAGGTCGATTGACTGGCTCGCGAAGAGTTCAAAGAGGTAGAGTTCGTCGTGGCTGGGCAGGCAATTTCTCGCGCTTGCCCGCATCGAGGGATGTGCATTCCGCAGATGCGCCAAAGCGCGGATCGATTTTGCTCGACGCGCTTCCTCGAAGCCGTTTTCCCTCAGTCTGTTGGCGCAAGGGCTGATCGCAGTGCGCCCTGCCGCCGTCTCGGGATGCAAAGATAAATAACGTCAAAATTCATGCCAGAACGGCTGCATGGCTTGACGACCGGCGCCCGGCACCGTTAACAACTGGCGCGCCAAAATCGGCGGCCTGCCGATATTTTTTCAAGAGGGGACACCCGTGACGCGGCACAATTACTTCTTCACCTCGGAATCCGTTGCCGAGGGCCATCCCGACAAGGTCTGCGACCGCATCTCCGACGAGATTGTCGATCTCGTCTATCGCGAAGCCAGAAAGACCGGCATGGACCCGTGGAAGGTCCGCGTTGCCTGCGAGACGCTTGCGACAACCAATCGCGTTGTCATCGCCGGCGAGGTGCGCGTCCCCGAGACGCTGCTCAAGAAGGACAAGGAGGGCAATGTCCTGAAGGATGCGGCAGGCCATCCGATTGTCAACCCGGCCAAGTTCAAGTCGGTCGCCCGCAAGGCAATCCGCGAAATCGGCTACGAGCAGGCCGGCTTCCACTGGAAGACGGCCAAGATCGAGGTCCTGCTGCACGGCCAGTCGCCGGATATCGGCCAAGGCGTAGACAACGCCTCCGACCGGCAAGGTGAGGAGGGAGCCGGCGACCAGGGCATCATGTTTGGCTATGCCTGCCGCGAAACCCCGGACCTGATGCCTGCGCCGATCTATTACAGCCACAAGATCCTCGAACTGCTGGCCGCTGCGCGCCATGAAGGCAGCGGTGATGCAGGCAGGCTCGGGCCGGATGCCAAGAGCCAGGTCACCGTCCGCTATGTCGACGGCAAAGCGGCGGAAGTGACGCAGATCGTGCTGTCGACCCAACATCTCGATGAGACGTGGGATTCGAAGAAGGTGCGCAACGTCGTCGAGCCCTATATTCGCGAAGCACTGGGCGACCTGAAGATCGCCGACAATTGCAACTGGTACATCAACCCGACCGGCAAGTTCGTCATCGGCGGGCCCGACGGCGACGCCGGCCTGACCGGCCGCAAGATCATCGTCGACACCTACGGTGGGGCTGCGCCCCATGGCGGCGGCGCTTTCTCCGGCAAGGACACCACCAAGGTCGACCGCTCGGCCGCCTATGCGGCGCGCTATCTCGCCAAGAACGTGGTTGCCGCGAAGCTCGCCGATCGCTGCACTATCCAGCTTTCCTATGCGATCGGTGTCGCCCAGCCGCTGTCGATCTACGTCGACCTCCACGGCACCGGCAAGGTCGACGAGGCAAAGCTCGAGCGTGCACTGCGCACCGTGATGGACCTGTCGCCGTCCGGCATCCGCCGCCACCTCGATCTCAACAAGCCGATCTATGCCAAGACGTCGTCTTACGGCCATTTTGGCCGCAAGGCCGGCCGCGACGGATCCTTCTCCTGGGAGAAGACCGATCTCGCCAAGGCGCTCAAGGACGCTCTCGCCGAACCGGTCGCCGAAGCAGTCGCCGCCTAACCGCGGCGCCTATGGACCCGAAGGACCGGCCAAGTCGTGCGACCGAGGCGTTTTTCGGTCGCCGGCGCGGCAAGACCATTCGACCACAGCAGGCAGCGGCGCTGGAGAGCGGCTTTGCCGCCTACCAGCTCGATCTGACGGTTGAACCGCCGGCCGATCTGCGCAGCCTTTTCGAAGCCGGAGTTTCCGCTGTCCAGCTCGAAATCGGTTTTGGCGGCGGCGAACATCTTCTGCACCGTGCTACGGCCAGCCAGGCGACCGGCTTTATCGGCGTCGAGCCTTTCGTCAACGGCATGGCCAAGATGATGATGGCGGTCCGGGAGCGGCCGCTTGCCAATCTGCGCGTCTATGATGACGACGCCACGCGCCTGCTGGACTGGCTGCCGCAGGCTTCGCTTGACGGCATTGACCTTCTCTATCCGGATCCGTGGCCGAAGAAGAGGCACTGGAAGCGGCGCTTCGTCAGCCCGGTCAATCTCGACCGTTTCGCGCGCGTCCTGAAGCACGGCGGAAAGTTCCACTTTGCGTCCGACATCGACAGCTATGTGAACTGGACGCTCCTGCATTGCCGGGCGCACGGCGCCTTCACGTGGCAGGCGAGCGAAGCAGCCGACTGGCATCGGCCCTATGATGGCTGGCCGGGGACGCGCTATGAGGCCAAGGCCATTCGCGAAGGCCGACGGCCAGCCTATCTGACCTTCGTGCGGAAATAAGCAGAAAGTCCGAGCTGAGCAAAGGCGAGCGGCCGAAGGCTCTCGGCGCTCACTTGGCTCAGAAGCGACGGATCTTGTCGAAGGCTGCCGGCTCCATGCCGAGATTGCGCAGATCATGCGCACGCGGCTTGCGACCGTTTTCCACAGCCCGCGACGCTGCTACGGCGCTGCCGAACACGCTAAAGACATCGCCTATGGCTGAAAAAAATCCACGATTGTTCATGATCGTACCCTTTCGAGCGCAGTGATCGCTCCAATTGTGCAATGCAACATAGATAGTCGTGCGTGGCCGGTGCTCAAAGGGGGATCACTGCATGGGCGCCATGCATTTGGCGCAGCGCTGCGGACTCGGTGCCTTGCCGTCATGCAGGACGGGCTTGAAACGAGGACCATGATCGTCTATATCAGCTTCAAATTCTTGGTCGGTATGACGAAGAGTGGGTCCACCCGGTCCCGCTCTTTTTTATTACCTGCCGACCAAACAGGAATCGAGCGACGGAAGACCGAATGACAATGACGGCGAGCGAAGGCGACGACCGCATCATCCGCGAAAGCGGCATCGATGCGCGCATCGCGCTGATCGTTCAGCCGGTACTGCGCGCCATTGGCTTCCGCTTGGTACGTGTGCACCTGTCGGGCCAGAACGGGCTGACGCTGCAGATCATGGCCGAGCGCGAGGACGGCACCATGACGGTCGAGGATTGTGAAGAGGTCAGCCGGGCGGTGTCGCCGGCGCTCGATGTCGATGATCCGATCGAGAAGGCTTATCATCTCGAAGTGTCGTCGCCGGGCATCGACCGGCCGCTGGTCCGCAAATCGGACTTTGCAGCCTGGGCCGGCCATCTGGTGAAGATGGAGACGTCGGTTCTCGTCGCCGACCGCAAGCGCTTCAAGGGCAAGATCGCCGAAAGCGACGCGGACGGTGTGGTGATCGAGCGCGACAAGGCCGCTTACGGCGAGGAGCCGACGGTGCGTGTTCCCTACGATGCGATTGGCGAAGCGCGGCTGGTTCTGACCGACGATCTTATCCGCGATGCACTGTCGAAGGACAACCGGGCGCGCAAGGAAGCCAGGAAACGCCGCGGCGAACCCGAAGACGCACCAGCGGGTGCGGAAGACGAAACCGAACAGGAAATGTGATTGGGCTGCCGGCGGTAAGGTCGGCGACAAGCTCGGGAGAAAGAAGATGGTTGTAAGCGCCAACAGGCTTGAACTGCTGCAGATCGCCGATGCGGTCGCGCGTGAAAAGTCGATCGACAAGTCGATCGTCATCGCCGCCATGGCCGATGCGATCCAGAAGGCCGCGCGCTCGCGCTACGGCCAGGAAACCAATATCCGGGCGGATATCAATCCGAATACCGGCGAGATGAAGCTGCAGCGGCTGATGGAAGTGGTCGAGAAGGTCGACGACTACGCGACCCAGATTGCCATTTCCTCGGCGCGCGAGCGAAATCCGGACGCCCAGCTCGGCGATTTCATTGCCGAACAGCTGCCGCCGATGGATTTCGGCCGTATCGCCGCCCAGTCGGCCAAGCAGGTCATCGTGCAGAAGGTACGCGAGGCCGAGCGCGACCGGCAATATGACGAATACAAGGACCGTATCGGCGAGATCGTCAACGGCACCGTCAAGCGCGTCGAATACGGCAACGTCATCGTCGATCTCGGCCGCGGCGAAGCGATCATCCGCCGCGACGAGCTGATTCCGCGCGAAAACTACAAGTATGGCGATCGCGTCCGTGCCTATGTCTATGACGTGCGCCGCGAACAGCGCGGTCCGCAGATCTTCCTGTCGCGCACCCATCCGCAGTTCATGGCGAAGCTGTTCACCATGGAAGTGCCGGAAATCTACGACGGCATCATCGAGATCAAGTCGGTCGCCCGCGATCCGGGTTCGCGCGCCAAGATCGCTGTCATCTCGCGCGACAGCTCCATCGATCCGGTCGGTGCCTGCGTCGGTATGCGCGGCAGCCGCGTCCAGGCGGTCGTCGGTGAATTGCAGGGCGAGAAGATCGACATCATTCCGTGGTCACCTTCGGCGGCGTCCTTCATTGTCAATGCATTGCAGCCGGCGGAAGTCGCCAAGGTCGTGCTCGACGAGGATGCCGAGCGCATCGAGGTCGTCGTTCCCGACGATCAGCTGTCGCTGGCCATTGGCCGCCGCGGCCAGAACGTCCGTCTTGCCTCGCAGCTCACCGGCTGGGATATCGACATCCTGACCGAGCAGGAAGAGAGCGAACGCCGCCAGAAGGAATTCGTCGAACGGTCGTCGCTGTTCATGGAAGCCCTCGACGTCGACGAGATGGTCGGCCAGGTGCTCGCTTCCGAAGGCTTCACCAGCGTCGAGGAAGTCGCGTATGTCGATTCCGGCGAAATCGCGTCGATCGACGGCTTCGACGAGGACACGGCTTCGGAAATCCAGACCCGCGCCCGCGAATATCTGGAGAAGATCGAAGCCGAGCACGACGAGAAGCGCAAGGCCCTCGGCGTCAAGGACGAATTGCGCGAGATTCCCGGCATCACCACCGCCATGATGGTGACGCTCGGCGAGGACGGCGTGAAGACGATCGAGGATTTCGCCGGCTACGCCGCCGACGACCTGACCGGTTGGAAAGAACGCAAGGACGGCGAGACGAAGGTATTCCCGGGTGTGCTCGCCAACCATGGCGTATCACGCGCCGATGCCGAGCAGATGGTCCTGGCGGCTCGCCTGAAGGCTGGCTGGATCACCGAAGACGAGCTTGCCGCCGAGGGCGTGCCGGCTGACGAAACCGTCGGTGCGTGAGGTGAAACCGCATCGCACCGAACCCGCCCTTGGACGAGATGAACGATCGCACCTGCATCGTCACCCGCAGGCAAGCCGAACCGGATGAACTGATCCGTTTCGTCGTCGGCCCTGATTCGGCCGTCGTTCCGGACATCAAGAGAAACCTGCCCGGCCGCGGTTGCTGGGTGACGGCCGACCGCCTACATATAGACAAGGCAGCGGCCAAAAACCTGTTTGCCCGTGCTTTTAAGGCGCAGGTGACCGTGCCAGCCGATCTTGGCGGTATGGTCGACGCGCTGCTTTCCAGGTCCGCTCTGGGTATGCTTGGCCTGGCCCGCAAGGCGGGCGCCATAGCGCTCGGAGCGACCAAGGTCGAGAGCGCCGTGCGCGGCGGACTTGCACTTTTCGTGCTCCACGCGACCGAGGCTTCCGACGATGGCGTCCGCAAGATAAGCCAGGCGCGACGGGCAACCGTCCACCTCGGCGGGCCTGCGATCCGCGCTTACAAACTTTTCTCCGAGGCCGAGTTGAGCTTGGCATTGGGGGGTACAAATGTGATACATGCTGCCGTTCTCGCGGGCGACGCGGGCAGGGCGGTCCAGAAGCGCATGGTTGCGCTCGACCGATATCGGGGCGGTTCCCCGGACGATCTGGCAATGCTTGCGGCCGTTGCTGACGAAGATGATGCCGCAGAGGATATGGAATGAGCGATACGAAATCGGGCGACGACAAGACGCTGAGTGTTACGCCGAAGAAGACCTTGACGCTGAAGCGCCCCGGTATGGAACAGGGCACGGTGCGCCAGAACTTCTCGCATGGCCGCACCAAGTCGGTGGTCGTCGAGACCAAGAAGCGCAAGTTCTCGCTGCCTGGCGACAAGCCGGAGCCGGCGGCAGCGCCTGTGTCCGTTTTCACGCCGAAGCCGGTCGCGGCAGCGCCTGCCGTGCAGGAAGCTCCCAAGGCGCCGCCGCCTCCCCCGCCGGTCGAACGCGGCGGCATGGTGCTGAACGAGTTGTCGCGCCAGGAAATGGAAGCACGCCGCCGGGCTCTCGAGGGCTCGAAGGTCCGCGACGTCGAGGATCGCCAGCGCGCCATCGAGGAGGCCAAGCGCCGCAGCGAGGACGAAGAGCGCCGCCGCCGCGAGCGCGAGGAATCGGCTCGCCGTCAGGCCGAGGAAGAGGCACGGCTGCAAGCCGAGGCCGAATCCCGCCGCCGTGCCGAGGAAGAGGCGCGCCGCCGTGCGCCGCTCGCCGCCGAACTGGCGACGGTCGATGACGAGGAAGAGGTCAAGCCGAAGCGGACCGGTGCCGGTGCACCGGTGCGCCGTCTGGTCACGCCCGAAGTGGCACGTCCTGCCAAGCCGACCAAGGGCGAGGAAGACCGCCGCCGCGGCAAGCTGACGCTGAATTCGGCTCTTTCCGACGAGGATGCGCGCGCCCGCTCGCTGTCGTCGATGCGCCGCCGTCAGGAGAAATTCAAGCGCGCGTTGCATAACGAGCCACGCGAGAAAGTCATGCGTGAAGTGATCCTGCCCGAAACCATCACCATCCAGGAGTTGGCGCAGCGCATGTCCGAGCGCGCTGTCGACGTGGTCAAGTTCTTCATGAAGCAGGGCCAGATCCTGAAGCCTGGTGACGTGATCGACGCCGACACGGCCGAACTGGTCGCCACCGAATTTGGCCACACGGTCCGCCGCGTCGCCGAGTCCGACATCGAAGAGGGCTTGTTCAACATCGCCGATCGTCCGGAGGACCTGCAGCCGCGTCCGCCGGTGGTAACGATCATGGGCCATGTCGATCACGGCAAGACCTCGTTGCTCGATGCCATCCGCAATGCCAACGTCGTTTCCGGCGAAGCCGGCGGCATTACCCAGCATATCGGCGCTTATCAGGTCGAGAAGAACGGTCACAAGATCACGTTCATAGACACGCCCGGCCACGCCGCCTTCACGGCGATGCGTGCCCGCGGTGCCCAGGCGACCGATATCGCCATCCTCGTGGTGGCAGCTGACGACAGCGTCATGCCGCAGACGATCGAATCGATCAATCACGCCAAGGCGGCCGGCGTTCCGATCATTGTGGCGATCAACAAGATCGACAAGCATGACGCCGACCCGCAGAAGGTGCGCTCGGAACTGCTGCGCCACGAGGTGTTCGTCGAATCCATGGGCGGCGAGGTGCTGGATGTCGAGGTGTCGGCTACCAAGGGCATCAATCTCGACAAGTTGCTCGAAGCGATCCTGCTGCAGGCCGAAATCCTCGACCTGAAGGCCAATCCGGACCGCACCGCCGAAGGCGTGGTCATCGAAGCCCAGCTCGACAAGGGCCGGGGCCCGGTCGCTACCGTGCTGGTGCAGACCGGCACGTTGATGCCGGGCGACATTCTCGTCGCCGGCAACGAATGGGGCCGGGTACGCGCGCTCGTCAACGATCGCGGCGAGCAGGTCAAGGAAGCGCCGCCGGCAATGCCGGTGGAAGTCCTCGGTCTGCAAGGTACGCCGCTGGCCGGCGACCGTTTCGCCGTTGTCAACAACGAAGCCCGCGCCCGCGAGATCACCGAATATCGCCAGCGTCTGGCGCGTGAGAAGGCGGTGGCCAGGCATGCCGGCCAGCGCGGCTCGCTTGAACAGATGATGTCGCAATTGCAGACAAGCGGATTGAAGGAATTCCCGCTGGTCATCAAGGGCGACGTGCAGGGCTCGATCGAGGCGATCAATGCGGCGCTCGACAATCTCGGCACCGACGAGGTGCGCGCCCGCATCGTCCATGCCGGGGCCGGCGGCATCACCGAAAGCGACGTGTCGCTGGCGGAAACTTCCGGGGCTGCGATCATCGGCTTCAACGTTCGCGCCAACGCGCAGGCCCGCGCAGCCGCGGCTGCGGCAGGCATCGAGATCCGCTACTATTCGATCATCTACAATCTGGTCGATGATGTGAAAGCGGCTCTTTCCGGCCTGCTCTCGCCGGAGCGTCGCGAGACCTTCATCGGCAATGCCGAGATCCTCGAGATCTTCGACATCACCAAGGTCGGCAAGATCGCCGGCTGCCGTGTCACCGAAGGCAAGGTCGAGCGTGGTGCGGGCGTGCGCCTGATCCGCGACAATGTCGTCATCCACGAAGGCACGCTGAAGACCCTGAAGCGCTTCAAGGACGAGGTTTCGGAAGTTCCGGCCGGCCAGGAATGCGGCATGGCCTTCCAGAACTACGAGGACATGCGCGCCGGCGACGTCATCGAGTGCTTCCGCGTCGAGATGGTGACCAGGACGCTGTAGTGTCGGCATATGGAGCAAGAACGAAGCCTTGAGTACCGCTTTGTTCTGTCTCCTGCCGATTTTTCAGGGGTCTACTCAAGGGCGCGGAGCGAAAGTCGTCTCGGCGCCCTGAGACGGTTGTTTTACTGCTTTCTCGTTGGCATTCCGCTTGTGCTTGCCACAAACTATCTCGACGGCTCCGGTGCTTTGGCCGGAGTCGCGGGAGTTGTGGGCATGATGACCATTGTCACGGGTATCATGATCAATCTCGGCCCCATTCTGGCGAGGCGAGTCGAGGTTGCTCATTTCGAGCCTGAACCCACCATGATCCGAGTGGATGTCGCCGGCATCTCAAAGCGTGCCGCAGATACAGAGATCCACATCGGATGGAAATCCGTAAGCCGAGTTACTCTGACCGAATTCGGCATCGGTTTTGTGACGCAAGAGGGTGGCTGGTTTATTCCGATGAGTGCATTTGGGTCCGAGAACGATTTGAAAGCCGAATACGACAGGATCGTTTCGTTTATGGTCTCATTACAGGCCGGCCCGGAGACAGAGCATTCAGTGCCGCGCACCTTACATTAGCTGAGGTGCGGGTTCCTTGGGGTAGCCAAGCCGGATCAACGGCGCTAAGTCAACCGTTTGAGGCGGTTCGAACCCGCACTGAGAGAAGAGATTTTCATGCCAAGACCATCAACAGCTGGCCCATCCCAGCGCATGCTGCGCGTCGGCGAGCAGGTGCGCCATGCGCTGTCCGAGACCTTGCAGCGCGGCGAAATTCTCGATCCGCTGATCGAGAATGCCGTGGTCTCGGTTTCCGAAGTGCGTATGTCGCCCGATCTGAAGATCGCCACCGCCTTCGTCTCGCCGCTTGGCGCCAAGGATGCCGGCGTGGTGGTCGAAGCGCTCAACAAGCATGCGAAGTTCGTCCGCGGCCGTGTCTCCGGCGCGCTGCGGCAGATGAAGTACATGCCGGAATTCCGCTTCCGGCTCGACACCAGCTACGACAATTTCCAGAAGATCAACGAATTGCTGCACTCGCCCGAAGTGGCGCGCGATCTCAGCGCCGACGACAAAGACAAAGACGACCGGAAGGATAGCGAATAGTGGCGCGTCGCGGCAAGAAGAAGGGCCGGCCGATCTCGGGCTGGCTGGTACTGGACAAGCCGGTCGGCATGGGCTCGACCGAAGCCGTGTCCAAGATCAAATGGCTGTTCCAGGCGGAAAAGGCCGGCCACGCCGGCACGCTCGACCCGCTCGCGTCCGGCATGCTGCCGATCGCGCTCGGCGAAGCGACCAAGACCGTGCCTTACGTCCAGGACGGCGCCAAGGTCTACCGCTTCACGGTTGCCTGGGGCGAGGAGCGTTCGACAGACGACCTCGAAGGCCCGGCGACCAAAAGCTCGGACCGCCGTCCGGCGGAAGCCGACGTACGGGCGCTGCTTTCGAAATATACCGGCGTCATCATGCAGACACCGCCGCAATTTTCGGCGATCAAGATCGCCGGCGAGCGCGCCTACGACCTTGCCCGCGATGGCGAGACGATCGACATTCCGGCACGTGAGGTCGAGATCGGCCGGCTCGACCTGGTCGAACACATGGCCGATCGCACCATCTTCGAGGTCGAATGCGGCAAGGGCACCTATGTCCGCTCGCTGGCCCGCGACATGGGCCGCGACCTCGGCTGCTTCGGCCACATTGCCGAGCTGCGGCGGGTCGAGGTCGAGCCGTTCACGCAGGAAGATTTCGTCACCCTGGCCGAGCTGGAAGCCGCCCGCTTCGGCGAGCAGGGCGAGCCGCAAGCAGCGGACGCCACGACCGACTTCGGTGCCATCGATGCACTTCTGGTCGACACCGCCGCCGCGCTCGAATGCCTGCCGCAGGTCGCGATCAGCGATGATGCGGCAACCAAAATCCGCCTCGGCAATCCGGTCATCATTCGCGGCCGTAACGCGCCGGTGGAAGCGGAGGAGGCCTGCGCCACCGCGCGCGGCAAGTTGGTCGCCATCGGCGCTATCGAGCAAGGCATGTTCAAGCCAAAGCGGGTCTTTATCGGGTAACAGCTGTCGCCCGGCGCATGATCTCCAAACCGGATTCTATTTTGGGAAACGATCATGCGTTAAATCAACGGGGCTACGGTGCCGTTTGCCGTCCGAAAGGATGCGCTGCGCTGTAGTGCCGTTCGACGCTGCACTCGAGGGGGCACATGGCAAAGGCTGACACGGTCAACAAACGAGCGGCGCTCAAAACACGGAGGCCGCCGGTCGGGGCTTCGCCGGGCACGCTGATCGCCGACCCGGCGGCGCGCCGCTCCGAGCTCAGGCTGACGTTGATCTCGCCCGAGAAGTTCAAGACGATCGACAATGCCAGCATCGACGACGTCAACACCCATTGCCACAATTGGCCGGTCATCTGGCTCGACTGCACAGGCCTCGCCAATATCCAGCTGATCGAGGAGATCGGCCGGATTTTCAACCTGCATCCGCTGGCGCTGGAAGACGTCGTCAACACCGGTCAGCGGCCGAAGGTGGATTTCTTCGAGGACCACGCCTTTGTCGTCGTCAGGATGATCGACGACGTCACCGCGCACCGTTACGAACAGATCGCCGTCTTCTTCGGCAAGACCTTCGTCGTCACCTTCCAGGAGCGCGAAGGCGACCCGTTCGATCCCGTGCGCAAGCGGATCGCAAGCTCGGTGCCCAACCGCTTGCGCTCGCGCGGCGCCGACTATCTCGCCTATGCTTTGATCGACGCCATCGTCGACAGCTATTTCCCGCCGATCGAGGCTGCTGGCGAATTGGTCGACAGCATCGAGGACCAGATGCTGCACCAGGCGCACAAGCACCAGATGCGGCAGCTTCACGAATTGCGGCGCGATGCCAATGTGCTGAAGGGCGTGCTTTGGCCGATGCGCGATGCGCTGGCGACCATGATCCGCAACGACGTGCCCTATGTGAAGGCCGAAACCAAGATATTCCTGAACGACACGCTCGATCATTCGCTGCGATTGATCGAACTGGTCGAAACCCAGCGCGATATGCTGACAGGCCTGATCGAGATGCACTTGTCGCTCAGCCAGGCGCGCACCAACGACGTCATCAGCTATCTGACGATCGTCTCGGTGATCTTCATGCCGCTTACCTTTCTCGTCGGCGTATGGGGCATGAATTTCGACCCCGACACCTCGCCCTGGAATATGCCGGAGCTGAAGGCCTATTACGGCTATCCCCTGTCGCTCGCCTTCATGGCGTTTGTTGCGGTCGGGCTCTTTGCGTACTTCAAATGGAAGAAATGGCTCTGACTAGGCGGAAGTGCCCGTTTATGCAGCGAAAAGCCGGCTTGTGAATTAGGCTGGCCTTTTTGTCGGAATTGCACTATATGCGCCGCAGCTTCGCGCTTTGACGCGTTGCTTGCACCGGCCCCTGCTGGACGACATCCCGGCTGAGGGCGTCCCGTTTCCTCAAACAGACAAGGAAAAACACGATGTCGATTACAGCCGAACGCAAGAAGGAATTGATGGGCGAATTCGCAACCGCCAAGGGCGATACCGGGTCTCCGGAAGTCCAGGTGGCCATCCTTTCCGAGCGCATCAAGAACCTGACCGATCATTTCAAGGACCACAAGAAGGATAACCATTCCCGCCGTGGTCTGCTCGCTCTCGTTTCCCAGCGCCGCAGCCTGCTTGATTATCTCAAGCGCAAGGACGACGCGCGCTATCAGACGCTGATCGAGAAGCTCGGTCTGCGCCGTTGACGAATTGACCGGCGGGTTCTTTCGAGAGCCCGCCGGTCGCGCATTGGAGCATCGGATCATCCAAGGCTCCAATGAAGAAAGCAGAGCGCCGCGCACCGGTTTGGCTGCGCAAAGGACGCTCTGAAGTTCTAGATTTGCGCAGGATACTTTCCGAAAACCTGGTTTTCGGGTTCACGCGCAAGGCCAGTCGGATCGATTGGCCAACCCGGTTTCGAAACAGCAGAGGGCCACTCGAAACCGCCCATGGACGGTCATGGGGCAGGATTGCAGGACGCTCGTGCGGCACCGCGCCGAATAGCCGAGCTTCCCGTTGTCTTGCCCGTGGCTGCCCGAGAAAGGAAGCCAAGGGAAAGGGGCATCCGCGCACGCTGAAACGGCGCGGCCCTTTCCGCATACGAAGGACAAGACATGTTCAATTACCACAAAGTGGAAATCGAATGGGGCGGCCGCCCGCTCATTCTCGAAACCGGCAAGATCGCGCGTCAGGCTGATGGCGCGGTGCTGGCCACCTACGGCGAAACCAAGGTTCTCGCCACCGTCGTCTCGATGAAGGAGCCGAAACCCGGCCTCGATTTCTTCCCGCTGACGGTCAACTACCAGGAAAAGACCTACGCCGCAGGCAAGATCCCGGGTGGCTATTTCAAGCGGGAAGGCCGTCCGAGCGAGAAAGAAACGCTGGTTTCCCGCCTGATCGACCGCCCGATCCGGCCGCTCTTCGCCGAAGGCTACAAGAACGACACCCAGATCGTTGTCACTGTCGTCCAGCACGATCTCGAAAATGATCCGGACATCCTGTCGATCGTCGCCACCTCCGCCGCCCTGACCTTGTCCGGCGTGCCGTTCATGGGCCCGGTCGGCGGCGCCCGCGTCGGGTACATCAACGGCGAATATGTGCTCAACCCGCACGTCGACGAGATGCAAGAATCGAAGCTCGACCTGGTCGTCGCCGGCACCGCCGACGCCGTGCTGATGGTCGAGTCCGAAGCCAAGGAACTCGGCGAGGACCTTATGCTGGGCGCCGTCATGTTCGGCCACAGGGGCTTCCAGCCGGTGATCGACGCGATCATCAAGCTGGCTGAAGTCGCGGCCAAGGACCCGCGCGACTTCACCGCCCCGGACTATTCCGCACTTGAAGCCGAGATGCTCAAGATCGTCGAAGGCGAGCTTCGCGACGCCTATAAGATCACCGACAAGCAGAAGCGCTATGCCGCCGTCGACGCCGTCAAGGCGAAGGTCAAGGCGGCGTTCGCGCCGGCAGAAGGCGAAGAGGCCAAATACACGTCCGAACAGATCGGCACCGTGTTCAAGGAGCTCCAGGCCAAGGTCGTGCGCTGGAACATCCTCGACACCGGCTCGCGCATCGACGGCCGCGACCTGAAGACGGTCCGCAAGATCGTCTCGGAAGTCGGCGTCCTGCCGCGCACGCACGGCTCGGCGTTGTTCACCCGTGGCGAGACCCAGGCACTGGTCGTCGCCACGCTCGGCACCGGCGAGGACGAGCAGTATGTCGATTCGCTGACCGGCATGTACAAGGAGAAGTTCCTCCTGCACTACAACTTCCCTCCCTATTCGGTCGGTGAAACCGGCCGCATGGGTTCGCCGGGCCGTCGCGAAATCGGTCATGGCAAGCTCGCCTGGCGCGCCATCCGGCCGATGCTGCCGACCGCCGACCAGTTCCCCTATACGTTGCGCGTCGTTTCGGAGATCACCGAGTCCAACGGTTCGTCATCGATGGCTACCGTCTGCGGCACCTCGCTGGCGCTGATGGATGCCGGCGTGCCGCTGGCCAAGCCGGTCGCCGGTATTGCAATGGGCCTGATCAAGGAAGGCGAGCGCTTCGCCGTGCTCTCCGACATTCTTGGCGACGAGGACCACCTCGGCGACATGGACTTCAAGGTTGCCGGCACCGCCTACGGCATCACCTCGCTGCAGATGGACATCAAGATCGAGGGCATCACCGAGGAGATCATGAAGATCGCCCTCGACCAGGCCAAGGAAGGCCGTCAGCACATTCTTGGCGAAATGGCCCATGCCCTGTCCGGCGCGCGTGCCGAGCTCGGCGAGTTCGCACCGCGCATCGAGGTCATGCACATTCCGACCGACAAGATCCGCGATGTGATCGGCTCGGGCGGGAAGGTCATCCGCGAAATCGTCGAAAAGACCGGTGCCAAGATCAACATTGAGGATGACGGCACGGTCAAGATCGCTTCGGCCAACGCCAAGGAGATCGAGGCGGCGAAGAAGTGGATACACACCATCGTCGCTGAGCCGGAAGTCGGGGAGATCTACGAAGGCACGGTCGTCAAGACCGCCGACTTCGGCGCTTTCGTCAACTTCTTCGGCCCGCGTGACGGTCTCGTCCACATCTCGCAGCTCGCCAATGATCGTGTCGCCAAGACCTCCGATGTCGTCAAGGAAGGCGACAAGGTCTGGGTCAAGCTGATGGGCTTCGACGAGCGCGGCAAGGTCCGCCTGTCGATGAAGGTCGTCGACCAGGCCACCGGCAAGGAAATCGCTCGCGACAAAAAGAGCGAAGGCGAAGAAAACGCCGCCTAAGCTGATCTAACTATGCAATCGAAGCGGGCGCGCCGGAAGGTCGCGCCCGTTTGCATTCAACAACAGCCTTGCAGTTCAAGAGTGGTGAATGTCCGCCGAGCCGCTGAAGACGCTTTTCCATCCATTCGAGGCGGGGGCTGTGTCCCTGCCACGAAAGGATGAATGCATTCTCTTTCTCGGTGCCGAGCCCGGCTTTCGCTTACCCGAAGGCTTTCATGCCAAGCTTCATCTCGTCCAAGGCTTCAGGCCGCATTTTCGTGCCTTGCAGGCATCCGGCTTCACTGTCATGCCGCAGGTCGAAGGCGAGGCTTTCGACACGGCATTTGTGCTCGCCGGCCGCCATCGCGGCCAAAACGAGTTGCGCGTCGCCGAAGCGGTCAAACGCGTGGCACCAGGCGGGTTGATCGTCGTCGCCGGCGGCAAGGACGATGGCATCGCCAGCCTGCGCAAGCATGTCGGCGCCCTTGTGCGGCTCGAAGGCCATCTGCCGAAGCATCACGGCATTGCCTTCTGGTTTCGCCGGCCGACCGATACCGTTGCCGCGGCAACGCTTCGCGCCGCCAATCCGGACTTGGTGGTCGAGGACCACTTCCGCACGGCCCCAGGCATGTTTTCCTTCGACAAGATCGATGCGGGATCGAAGCTGCTGGTCGAAAATCTGCCCAACGATCTGCGTGGCAGCGTTGCGGATTTCTGTGCCGGTTGGGGCTATGTCGCTGCCGAGGTCGCCGCCCGCTCACCCGGCATATCGGCGCTTGACCTTTACGAAGCGGATTTCGAGGCGCTGGAGGCGGCCAAAACCAATGTCGGCAACACAGGCGTGGAGCCACGTTTCTTCTGGACAGATCTTTTGAGCGAACCGGTCGAGCGCCGCTACGATGTGGTCGTCATGAACCCGCCCTTTCACCGCAGCCGGGCGACTGAGCCGGAAATCGGTGCCGGTATGATCCGCGCGGCAGGCAAAGCGCTGAAGCCGGGCGGCCGGCTGTTCATGGTGGCAAACCGTCAGCTTCCCTACGAACCGGTGCTGGCGGCCGCCTTCTCCAGCCATGCGGAGCTCGCCCGTGATGGCATGTTTAAGGTCTTCTCGGCGCGACGCTGAAACGCTGCGGCGCAAGCCGGCGACACGTCGCTCGCGCTATTCCCGTCCGGCGTCAGTCTGCTTCAACTCGTCAAGCGTCGGCATGGACACGATGTGATAGCCGGAATCGACATAGTGGATTTCGCCGGTGACGCCGGAGGACAGGTCGGACAGCAAATAGAGCGCGGAGCCGCCGACTTCGTCGATCGTCACCGTACGGCGTAGCGGCGAGTTGCGCTGCTGGTAGGAGAACATGTGGCGTGCGTCGGAAATCCCGGCGCCCGCAAGCGTCCGTACTGGTCCCGCCGATATGCCGTTCACCCTGATGCCGCGCGGGCCGTAGTCGTTGGCTAGATAGCGGACGCTGGCCTCCAGCCCGGCCTTGGCAACACCCATGACGTTGTAGTTCGGCATGACGCGAACCGAACCCGCATAAGTCAGCGTGATCATCGAGCCGCCGTCCTTCATCAACGTGGCGGCGTGGCGGGCAACCTCGGTGAAGGAATAGCAGGAGATCACCATGGTGCGGATGAAATTGTCGCGGCTGGTGTCGGCGTAGAGGCCTTTCAGCTCGTTCTTGTCGGAAAAGCCGATGGCGTGAACGATGAAGTCCAGCCCGCCCCACGCCTTGCCCAAGGTCTCGAAGGTGGCGGCGACCGACGCGCTGTCCTCGACGTCGCAAGGCACCACGAGCGATGCGCCCAGCTTCTCGGCGAGCGGCTTGACCCGGCGTCCGAAGGCGTCGCCCTGATAGGTGAAGGCGAGTTCCGCGCCATGTTCGGACAGTTTGCGGGCGATACCCCAGGCAATGGAATGATCGTTGGCGACACCCATGACAAGCCCGCGCTTGCCGTTCATCAATCCGTCCATGGTCGGCAAATCCTTATGCGGAATAGCGCTGGAAAATCAGCGTAGCGTTGGTGCCACCGAAACCGAACGAATTGGACAAAACAGTGTCGATCCTTGCGTCGTCGATGCGCTTGCGCACGATCGGCATGCCTTCGAATTCCGGATCGAGGTTCTCGATGTGGGCGCTCTCGCCGATGAAGCCGCCTTGCATCATCAGGATCGAGTAGATCGATTCCTGCACGCCGGCCGCACCTAGCGAATGGCCGGTCAGCGATTTCGTCGATGTGATGAAAGGCATTTCCTCTCCGAACACCTCGCGGATGGCGCCCATTTCCTTGGAGTCGCCGACCGGCGTCGAGGTGCCGTGCGTATTGATGTAGTCGACTGGTGAAGTGACGGTCGCCATTGCCTGTCGCATGCAGCGTGCCGCGCCTTCGCCCGATGGCGCCACCATGTCGTAGCCGTCCGATGTGGCGCCATAGCCGACGATCTCGGCATAGATCTTGGCGCCGCGCGCTTTTGCGTGCTCGAGCTCTTCAAGAATCAGCACGCCGGCGCCGCCGGCAATGACGAATCCGTCGCGATCGACGTCATAGGCGCGGGAGGCGACCGATGCCCTGTCGTTGAACTTGGACGACATGGCACCCATGGCATCGAAGAGATCCGACATCGTCCAGTCGAGATCCTCATGGCCGCCGGCGAAGACGATGTCCTGCTTGCCCCACTGGATCAGCTCGTAGCCATTGCCGATGCAATGCGCTGACGTCGAGCAGGCCGATGAGATGGAATAGTTGACGCCGTGGATCTTGAACCAGGTGGCAAGCGTCGCCGACGCGGTCGACGACATCGCTTTTGGCACCGCGAACGGGCCGATCCGCTTGGGGCTGCCGTTTTTGATCGTGGTCTCGGCCGCCTCGACGATTGCACGGGTCGACGGTCCGCCGGAGCCCATCACGATGCCGGTGCGCTCGTTGGTGATGTCGGTCTCGTCGAGGCCGGCATCTGCGATCGCCTGGTCCATCGCGACATGGTTCCAGGCAGCACCCTGCGACAGGAAGCGCATGGCGCGACGGTCGATCATGCCCGACGGATCCAGCGTCGGCGCACCCCACACCCGGCAACGGAAGCCATGCTCGGCGAAAGAGTCGGAGAAGCTGATGCCGGATCTGGCATCGTGCAGCGAGGTCTGCACCTCGTTGGCATTATTGCCTATCGACGATACGATGCCGAGACCTGTGACTACGACCCGTCTCATTCGCAACTCCTTCCAGCGCGGACCTCCGAAACCTGAAATCGATTTCCGGAACGGAACCATGCGCAAAAATTAAAGTGCTACAGCGTCCTTTGGACGTCCAAGGCGTGGCACTGTAGGGTCTTCGTTCAGACGGCGGCCAATTGCTTGGAAAGACCGACCTTCAGATCCGTTGCCGCATATATGGGCTCGCCATCTGCCTTCAGCCAGCCATCGGCGATACCAAGCACAAGCCGACCGCGCATCACCCGCTTGAAGTCGACGCCATACTCCACCTTCTTGACCGTTGGCGTGACCATCCCTTTGAACCTCACCTCACCGGTCGACAGTGCCATCCCCTTGCCGGGTTCACCGAGCCATCCGAGATAGAACCCCGTCAACTGCCACATGGCGTCCAGGCCCAGGCATCCCGGCATGATCGGATTGCCGATGAAATGGCAGGCGAAAAACCACAAATCCGGCTTGATATCGAACTCCGCGCGGATGAAACCCTTGTCGAACGCACCGCCAGTTTCGCTGATCTCGGTGATGCGGTCGAACATCAGCATCGGCGGATAGGGCAGCTGCGCATTTCCCGGTCCGAACAGCTCGCCGCGGGCGCAGGCAAGCAATTCCTCGTAACCGTAGCTGGATTTCGAACCCGCCATCAATCTCGTCCCCGTGATCGTCCCGGGCGAAAGGCGCCCTTGTCGGTGGTTTCCTAACACAATCTGTTTCAGGCCGGAAACCGGCGTTTGCGCTTAACCTGCCCGTCTGCCCGGGTCAATGCGCGCTATTGATCGCATTCGGCCGACAGAATATATGTCAGGACACGTCCAGTTTCGGCAGATGCTCAATTTCTGCCATTTTGGACGTGTCTGAGGCGCAACTGTGAGCGCGACGGATAGATGGATCTGGGTTGCCGGAAGGATAATGTCGCTGTGGACAAGCGGGTTCGCGAGGCCGGTCTGAGGCCGACACGCCAGCGCATCGCGCTGGCCGATCTGCTTTTCGCCAAGGGCGACCGCCATCTTTCGGCCGAGGAACTGCACGAGGAGGCGCTTGCCGCCGGCGTGCCGGTGTCTCTGGCCACCGTCTACAATGCTCTGCACCAGTTTACCCAGGCCGGTCTTCTGCGCATCCTTGCCGTCGAGGGATCGAAGACTTATTTCGACACCAACACCTCCGATCACCATCATTTCTATATCGAGGGCGAAAACAGGATCTTCGATATCGACAGCGGCCCGGTGACGGTTTCCAACCTGCCGGAACCGCCGGAAGGCATGGAGATCGCCAATGTCGATATCGTGGTGAGACTGCGTCCGAAACGCTGCGACTGACCGGCGCCTTATGAATTCCTGGATTTGACGCTCCGGCTCGAATGGGTCGCAGTCGCGGTGGCGGCTCTTGTTTTCTATGCGATCGCTGGTGTTTCCTGGTGGTTATTTGCCGTGCTCATTCTGGCGCCCGACCTGTCGATGCTGGGCTACATGGCCGGGCCGCGCGTCGGGGCCGTCGCCTACAACGCCTTGCACATAATGATCTTGCCCGTTCTGCTGGCGCTTGTCGGCAACGTCTTTGACAATGCAATGGCGATGGCTGTTGCGCTGATCTGGATCGCCCACATCGCCGTTGACCGCGCTCTGCGATATGGCTTGAAGCTGTCGAGCAGCTTCCAGGATACCCATCTCGGCCGCATCGGCCACTAAACCATCCCCGAACCGAAGATCAGCGAAACAAGTGCCGGATCCGGTGCTTGCCGTGCTGGCCCGACCTGCGGTCCCGAAAACGTCAGTTCTTGACCTTTTCGCCGGGATAGGCACCCCAGACGAGCGACTGCGCGAGCCAGCCGGTATGACCGTCGAAGGTCATTTCGCACCACTGGCCATCGCAGGACTTGATCGTGCCCATCACCCCCGGTTCGAGGATCGCGATGACGCCAGCATCTTTTGCCGGGTCGTCCAGGAGGTTGACGCGAGCGTCCTTGCCGCGCTGCCAGGGGGCGACGATCGCCGTGCGGCGGCCCGAAAGCAGCGACTGATTGATCCAGCCTTCCGAGCCGTCGGCATCGCGCACACGGCGCCACGTATCGAACTCCTGGATGATCTCCATCGGCAGGCCTGGCTTCATATACATCCAGTCGACGGAATAATTGACGCCCGGCCCAACGCGCGAGTTGACGCGGCCGGATTTCAGGCTGACGAAGCGCGGCAGCGGCAAGCCGCTTGGTCCGAGCGTGACGCTCTGGGCGGGTGCCGCGGCACTTTGCGCCATCACCAGTGGGCTATGGATGAGAGCGCCGAGGAATGCTGCACGGAGGGTCAGGCGGAGCGACGCGAAACCAGACACTTTCGTTCCTTTCGGCGCCGGCCCATCGGCCTTCGCCCCTTTTTCTTTGTCTTCGGCGGAACCGCTTGTTACATGAATGACCGGTACCGCGATCGGCTCTCAGTTTCGCCGTTCTTGGTTAAAGAGGTCTCAACGAGATCGGGTTCGAGGAAACAATGGCAGGCAAAAAGAAGCCCCTCGTCATCATCACGCGCAAATTGCCCGACCCGGTCGAGACCCGCATGCGCGAGTTGTTCGACGCCCGCTTGAATGTCGAGGACAGGCCGATGACGCAGCCGGAATTGGTGGCGGCGGTCAAGGAGGCCGACGTGCTGGTGCCGACCGTGACCGACAATATCGATGCGGCGCTGATTGCCCAGGCTGGCGACAACCTCAAGCTGATCGCCAATTTTGGCAATGGCGTTGACAAGATCGATGTTGCGGCAGCGGCCAAGAAAGGCATCACCGTCACCAACACGCCGAACGTGTTGACCGAAGATACGGCCGACATGACGATGGCGCTAATGCTGGCCGTGCCGCGGCGGCTGGCCGAAGGCGCCAACGTGCTGACCGGCGACAAGAAATGGGCGGGCTGGTCGCCGACTTGGATGCTCGGCCGGCGCATCTGGGGCAAACGGCTCGGCATTGTCGGCATGGGTCGCATCGGCACCGCCGTCGCCAGGCGCGCCAAGGCCTTTGGCCTCTCGATCCACTACCACAACCGCCACCGCGTGCTTCCGGCAATCGAGGACGAGTTGGAAGCGACATATTGGGAAAGCCTCGACCAGATGCTCGCCCGCATGGACATTATCTCGGTCAATTGCCCATCGACACCGGCAACCTTCCACCTGCTTTCGGCGCGGCGGCTGGCGCTTCTGCAACCGTCAGCTTACATAGTCAACACCGCGCGCGGCGATATCATTGACGAGGAATCGTTGGTCAAGCTCATCCATGACGGCAAGATCGCCGGCGCAGGCCTCGACGTCTACGAGCACGAGCCGGCGCTGAACAGCAAGCTGCTGAAACTTGCTCACAAAGGCAAGGTCGTGCTGTTGCCGCATATGGGCTCGGCGACCCTCGAAGGCCGTATCGACATGGGCGAGAAGGTAATCATCAACATCCGCGCCTTCTTCGACGGTCATCGCCCGCCCGACCGCGTGCTGCCGCTGAGGGCGTGACCTGCCATCGCGCCGGCATGGTCTTGCCGCGGCAATCGAGCGTTCGTCTTTGGATAGCGTTTGCTTACGGGAAGCATCTTGCGCATGGTGATCGAGGTCGGCCGGTCGTAGCCCTTGTGCGCCGTCCGTTCGGTTTCACGAAAACCGAGGCGGGCAAAGGCTGCGTGATTTCCGGTCAGCTCGATCCGGGTCTGGAGCTCGATGGCGGTCCTGTTGTGGCTGCGGGCAAGATCTTCGACGGCCTGCATCAGCTGTTTTCCGACGCCTTGTCCCTGAAGCGTCGGCTCGACCGCGAGCTTTCCAATATAGAGGTCGTCTGCGCGCTTAAGCACGAAGACGCAACCGACGATCTCGTTTTCCTTCAGGGCCAGGAATGCTGTCTCCTCCAGCGCTCTAGCCCTGAGATTTTCAACGGTAAGTCGATGCGCCGAGGACGGCGGGTCAATGACGCCGTCCATGAAGGCGAAGGCGCGCATGATCAGAGCCAGGACCTCGTCCCAACGGTCAATATCGGCCGCAAGCTGCACAATGGAGACCTCGGCAGGCTGGCTCACGGGCTGGTTCGCTTGTAGCGGATCGTGTCGAAGCGTGCCGCCAGCGCATCGTAGAGCAGCAGTCGCCCGACCAGCGGCTCGCCAATCCCGGTGATCAGCTTGATCGCTTCCATTGCTTGCAGCGTGCCGATGACCCCGGTCAGCGCGCCGACAATGCCGGCCACCGCGCAGGACGGCACCAGTCCCGGCGGCGGTGCTTCGGGAAAAAGATCGCGGTAGCTTGGGTTCGACTTGCCGTCCGGGCCGGTCTCGAAAGGCTTCAATACGGTGACCGAGCCGTCGAAGCGGCCAACGGCGGCATGCACGAGCGGCCGGCTTTCGGCGGCGCAGGCATCGGCCACTGCGTATCGTGTCTCGAAATTGTCGGAGCCGTCAACGACGATGTCATAACGGGCGATGAGGGCAGGGGCTGTGTCTGCGGTCAGCCTGAAATTATGCTCTTCCACGACGACGTTTGGATTGATGCGGGTGATCGCAGCCTTGGCACTGTCGGTCTTTGCCATGCCGACCATGTCCGTGCCGTGGATCACTTGTCGTTGCAAGTTGGAAAGGGAGACACGGTCGTCATCGACGATACCGAGCGTGCCAACGCCCGCAGCGGCGAGATATTCGAGCACCGGCGCACCCAATCCGCCGGCGCCGATGACCAGCACCCGCGCCCGCTTTAGCCGCTGCTGGCCGGCGCCGCCGATTTCGGGCAGCACTATGTGGCGGGCGTAGCGTTCGAGCTCTTCGTCGGTAAGGGCGGCTGCGATCATCCCCGGACCTTATAACGGAGGAAAAAACTTGTCAGGCATCAATACGTGCCGCTCGGAAATGCGCCATGGCCGAAGGTCAAATGGTCGGCCTGACCTTACCGTGATCTACGGTCAGGAACTGCGCTCGTCCCTTGAGGCTGTCAAACAACGCGGCATCGGTCCCGGTCATGAAGGCCTGGCAGTTCAGTTCCTCCAGGATCGAGAACAAGGCCGCCCGTCGACCGCCGTCGAGATGGGCGGCAATCTCGTCGAGCAGCAGGATCGGCGTCATGCCCGATATTTCGCCGGTTAGCCGCGCATGCGATAAGAAGATGCCGACCAGCAGCGCCTTCTGCTCGCCGGTCGAACAGAGCTCGGCTGGCATCGCTTTGGGCCGGTGGCACACCACGAGGTCGGTACGGTGCGGGCCGTCGAGCGTGCGCCCGGCGGTGCGGTCGCGGTCGCGCCCCTGGGCAAGGGCGCGACGGAACCGTTCCTCTACGTCGACGGCCGGTAAAACACCGATTTCGCCTTCCAGTTCGCCCGAGATGCCGATGTCGGCTTGCGGAAACGGTCCGTCGCCGGGCAGCCGGTCGATCATGGCGGCGAGCAGGCGCACCAGTTCGGCACGCGCCGCGGCAATTGCCACGCCGGTCTCGGCCATTTGCATCTCGATTGCATCGAACCACGCACTGTCGCGCGAACCGTCGGCGAGCAGCCTGTTGCGGCCGCGCATTGCCTTTTCGTAGTCAAGCGCGCGCTGGCCGTGGCCGGGATCGATCGCAAGCACCAGCCGGTCGAGGAAGCGCCGACGATCGGCCGCCGGCCCGGGGAACAGGCCGTCCATAGCCGGTGTCAACCAGACCACGCGCAGCCATTCCAGCATGTCTTCGGCTGAGCGTGCCGCCGCGCCGTTGATCCGCACTCGCCGGCCGCCTTCGCCGTCGCTGCCCGCTATTCCGGTACCGATCTCGACCTGGCCTTCCGGCCCGTCAAGCCGAGCATGCAGCGCAAAGCCACCATCACCGCCTTCGCGCGCCACCTCGGCATAGGGTGCGCGGCGCAAGCCGCGGCCAGGCGTGAGCAGCGAGATCGCTTCAAGCAGATTGGTTTTTCCGGCGCCATTGTCGCCGGAAAAAACCACGGCGCCGGGATCAAGGTCGATTGCCAACGCCGCATAGTTGCGGAAATTCGTAAGTGTAAGCTTACTTATGTAGGTCTGCTGCGGTTTTGCAGATTTGGTCACGACAGCAAGATGGCCCCGTTCGGGCCCTACACCCGCATCGGCATCAGCACGTAGAGCGCGGTCTCGTCGGCCATATCGTGGATCAGCGTCGGGGAACCGGCATCCGCCAGCATGAACTTCGCCTCCGTGCCGGTCAGTTGCGCGGCAACGTCGAGCAGGTATTTGGCGTTGAAGCCGATCTCGATCGGATCAGACGAATAGTCGGCCGCCAGTTCCTCGGTGGCACTGCCCGAATCCGGGTTGTTGACCGCAAGCGTGACCTGTCCTTCGGCGATCGAAAGCTTCACCGCCCGGCCGCGTTCGGACGAAATGGTCGAAACGCGATCGACGGCAGCGGCGAAACTCTGGCGATCGATAATCAGCTTCTTGTCGTTGCCGGTCGGAATGACGCGCTGGTAGTCCGGGAAAGTGCCGTCGATCAGCTTGGAGGTCAAGATAACGCTGCCGATGGTGAAACGGATCTTGGTGTCGGACAACTCGGTGGTGACTGCAACATCGGGATCGTCGACCAGCTTTTGCAGTTCGCTGACCGTCTTTCGCGGGATGATGACGCCAGGCATACCCTCAGAGCCTGCCGGCGCATCGATCTCGGCGCGCGCCAGCCGGTGGCCGTCGGTCGCGACAGAGCGCAGCTTCAGCTTGCCGCCGGTCTCGTGCGTGTGCAGATATATGCCGTTCAGATAATAGCGCGTCTCCTCGGTCGAGATGGCAAACTGGGTCTTTTCGATGAGGCCCTTTAGTCCGACGGAATCGAGCCGGAAGATATGCGAGAACGACCCGGCTGAAAGTTCGGGAAAGTCGGACTGCGGCAGGCACTGCAGGCGGAAGCTCGAGCGCCCCGACGTCACCGTCATGGCGTTGCCGTCTTCGTCGGTCTTCAGCGCCACCTCCGCGCCGTCGGCAAGCTTGCGTACGATGTCGTAGAGCAGATGCGCCGGGACCGTTGTCGCCCCGCCGCGTTCGACCTTTGCCGGCGTCGCTTCGGTCACCTCCAGGTCGAGGTCGGTCGCCTTCATTTCAAGGCTGGCCCCCTCGGCGCTGAGCAGCACGTTCGACAGGATCGGAATGGTGTTGCGCCGCTCGACCACGCGGTGAACATGGTTGAGAGACTTCAGGAGATTTGACCGTTCCAGGATAACACGCATGACGAAACAGGCTCGCTTGAATGAATGAACGGGTCTCCGGCAAGCGGCGCCCCGCGAAAGGTCTGAACAGGCTCAGAATCTGCGTAAACTGACAGGAAAAACCCGGCAAACGCAAGCCCGCGCCACCGGTTCGGACCGGCTGCGCGGGCTTTCTGGGGATAAAAAGGCCGAAGTTCGCGAGCCGGCGTTTTTCGGGCCATCAGGCCTGGTCGTTGATCAGCCTTCTCAGCAATTCGAGTTCCTGCGCCAGTGTGTTGTCGGCACCGGAAAGATCCTCGATTTTGCGCACCGCATGCAGCACGGTCGTATGGTCGCGGCCGCCGAACCGCCGCCCGATCTCCGGCAGCGAGCGCGGCGTCAACACCTTCGACAGATACATAGCGACCTGCCGCGGCTTGACGATGGTGCGTGTGCGCCGGTTGGACAGCAGTTCGGTCTTCGACACGTTGTAGTGGCGCGCGACGATGCGCTGGATGTCCTCGATACGCACCCGCTTCGGTTCACCCGAACGATAGATGTGGCCGAGGATCTCGTCGATGCGGTCAATGGTGATCTGCGGTTCGAAGGATTGGCGAAACAAAAGCTGGTTGAAGGCACCTTCGAGCTCGCGCCCGCTGCCGGTCACCGTGCGGGCGACGTGGTTGAGTATCTCTTCGGAAATATCCAGCGACGCATCGTCGAGCTTGGCGGTGGCAAGCCTGAGCTTGAGCATACCGATACGCATGGCGAAATCCGGGGCCGACATTTCCAGCGCGACGCCGCCGTTGAGGCGCGAGCGGACGCGTGGCTCCAGCGACTCCAATTCGGACGGCGGCCGGTCGGCAGCGACCACCACCTGCTTGGCGCTGTCGAGCAGCATGTTGATCAAATGGCAGAATTCGTGCTGGATCGACTTGCCCTGCAGGAACTGCATGTCGTCGATGATGAGGAGGTCGATGTCGCGCAGCTGTTCTTTCAGCGTCAGTGCGTTGTTGTCGCGGATCGCGGTGGCGAACCGCCACATGAAATACTCAGCCGTAAGATAGACGACCCGCGATTTCGGATTCTGCTTCAGCGATTCTGCGGCGATCGCCTGCAACAGATGCGTTTTGCCCAGCCCGACCGTCGCGTGAAGAAAGAGCGGATTGAAACGCACCGCGCTCGACTGCGATTCCGCGACCGCCTTGGCGGCGGCAAAAGCCACTCGGTTCGATGGTCCTTCGATGAAGGAGGTGAAAGTGTAGCGTGGATCGAGCGGCGAACCGAGAACATTGTGCCGGAACTCGGTTTCTGCCGGCATCCCCGGGCGGGGTGCCGGGACCCGTTCGACCCTGCTGGGGCTCGCCGTGCCCGCAGAGAGCGCGGTTTGCGTCTGCCTGGTCATCTTGCGCGCCGGCGCCACTTCTGGCTCGACGCTGTTGCGGCCCTGCCGTGTGGCGGTGCGAACCACGATCTCGATCTTGAGGATCTCCGGATCCTCGTGCTTCCACAACTCGGTGATGAGATCGAGATAGTGGCCGTTGATCCATGAACGCAGGAATGCAGTTGGCACTGAGATGCGGACAATGCCCTTAGAGGATTCAGCGACCTTCATGCGCCCGAACCAGCTCGAATAGACCTCGGTTCCCAGACGCGCCTTCAACTGGGCCTTGACCCGATCGAACTTCTGTTCAGCTTCATTGGAAGCCGCCATGTCGTTCCTTCCGACTAACGTTCCAGGAAATGGGAGGTCGCCTGTAAGCTCCCTTTCGATGCCGCCGCTCTGCATGATCGAGTTCCTTGTCTCTTGTACCTGTTTTCCGCCGGGGATGCGCCTCCTGCATCCATGTTTCCGGCGACCGTGTCTTCGCTGCGACACCATCGCCGCCGCCGGCTGATGAATCGCCTCGTTGTCGGTCCGGCGCCGAAGCGCCGATCCGCTTTGGTCATGTCAGGGCAACAAAATGCCGTCCGGCGAAAAACCGCCGGCGCACCGTCGACCTGCCATGTACAATTACGCCAGTCCCCTACCGTATCGAAAAGACAAACCAACCCCGTCCGCGGAGTTGAATCCGCGCTGTAAACTCTGCCAATTTGAGCTGGCCGGTTTCAGGCTGGTCAAGGGCCAAGGGCCCATCCCTTCGATGGACAGACCTTACCGAAATCGCTGTGGATAGGGCAAGGCCACCCCTAACGGATTTTTAAGGAATCTGACTAGCAAGGGACGTTTCGAACGCCATGCTGCAATAGTTGATTTTGACAAAGCCATTGTGATTCAAACCCTTTTCCGGCGAATATGAAAAAGGCCACACAACGCGAAATTTTCTGAAATAATTCACTTGACAGCCAATTGTCGCCTATCGGCCGCAGCTGATGTGAACAAGCTGTGGATCACCATCGGTAAGCTTCTGAAAGGAAACGGTAATCCGTGACGCTCGGAAATTTTCGTATTGGCGGTTTCGGAGGCTCCGAATATGAGCGGGCATGTATATGCCGGCAAAGCATTTCGAACTTTGAAATGCTCGCGGAGCGCCATTTTGCGGGCTTTCTTTTAAGTACTTGCCGGCAAACGAAAAAACCCGGCGCGATTGGCCGGGTTTGAAGTAGCGCAGTTCAGGAATGGATATATCAGGCTGACAGCACCTTGACCCGTTGGGCCAACCGCGACACCTTGCGCGATGCCGTGTTCTTGTGCACCACGCCCTTGGTCGCGGCGCGCATCAGTTCCGGCTCGGCCACCTTGAAGGCAGCCTGTGCGGCCGCCTTGTCGCCAGCCGCGAGCGCCTCTTCGACCTGGCGGATGTAGGTTCGGACGCGGGAGCGGCGGTTCTTGTTAATCGCTGCGCGACGGGCGATCTTGCGCGTTGCCTTTTTGGCCGAGGAGGTATTGGCCATGGTGCCTCTCTTCTGATCTGGTGGGCGCTTGCGGGATACCGCGGGGCGCAAAAAACAAACGGGCAGCCACAGGGCCGCCTCGGCTGGTGCGGCTTATAGTTCAGCTTTTCCGGCACGTCAACGCTGCAGTGCTTTCTTTTTGACCGGTGCCTCGTCATCTCATCGGTTCGTGAAATTCGGCTTCCGCTTGCCGGTGAAGGCCGCCATGCCTTCCTTCTGGTCATCCAGCGCAAACAGCGAATGAAACAGCCGGCGCTCGAACCGCAGACCCTCGGTGAGCGTCGTCTCATAGGCGCGGTTGACGGCCTCCTTCGCCATCATCACCGACGGCAAGGAAAAATCGGCGATCTTCGCTGCTGCCTTAAGCGCTTCCTCGATCAACTCGCCGGCTGGCACGACGCGCGAGACAAGGCCGGAACGCTCGGCCTCGGCTGCGTCCATCATTCGCCCCGTCAGGCACATATCCATCGCCTTGGACTTGCCGACGAAACGGGTCAGGCGCTGCGATCCGCCCATGCCGGGCATGACGCCCAGCGTGATCTCGGGTTGGCCAAACTTGGCGGTATCGGCGGCGATGATGAAGTCGCACATCATCGCCAGTTCGCAGCCGCCCCCCAGCGCATAGCCCGCCACCGCCGCGATGATCGGCTTTCGTGCCCGCGTAAATTCTTCCCAGCCGACGAAGAAATCCTGCACATAGGCATCCACATAGGAGATCGACTGCATTTCCTTGATATCGGCACCTGCCGCGAAAGCCTTCTCCGAACCAGTGATGACCATGGCGCCAATGTCGGCATTGGCGCCCATGCTGTTCACCGACGCGACCAGTTCCGCCAGCACTTGTGAATTCAGTGCGTTGAGCGCCTGCGGCCGGTTCAGCGTAATCAGCCCGACCTTGCCGCGGGTTTCGACGATGATGGTTTCATAGCCCATGCTTTGCTCCTCCTCGCTTCTGGTTTAAGCCTGACAGGCCCGGCAGTGGAAAGTCGAACGACCGCTTTGCACGATACGCTCGATGTGGCCGCCACAACCAGGCTTGGAGCAGGCTTCGCCCTCGCGATCGTAAACCGCGAAGGAATGCTGGAAGTAGCCCAGCGATCCATCGGTCTGCATATAGTCGCGCAACGACGAGCCGCCGGCGGCGATCGCATCGGCGACGACCGAGCGGATAGCTTCGGCCAGGCGTTCGCTCTGCTCTTTGGCTTTCTTGCCGGCTCTCGCGAGGGTGCCCGCTTCGCGCAGCGGCGACAGGCCGGCCCGCCAAAGTGCTTCCGAGACGTAGATATTGCCTAGCCCGGCAATTAGCCTCTGGTCCAGAAGTGCCGCTTTCAGCGGTGACTTGCGACCTTTCAGCAACGAAGCGAGCAGCGTGCCGTCCAGTGCGTTGCCTGTAGGCTCGACGCCTAATCCCGCCAGCATCGGATGCATGTCGGGCTCGCCTTCCGAAAACAGCATGAACCCGAAGCGGCGCGGGTCGTTGAAGATCACGCGAGAGCGGACGCCGGCAGGGGATGCGATGTCGAAGACGACGTGATCGTGAGCAGTGTTTTTCGAACGTTCGTGGTGGAACGCGCCGGGCGTTGCGCTCTCGTCGGCCGTTTCGATGCGAAACGAACCCGACATGCCGAGATGGCAGATCAGAACCGGGCCGTTGGCCATGTGCATTGTCAGATATTTGGCACGGCGGCCGAGCGCCGCAATCGTCTTGCCGGTCAGCCGCTCCGAAAATCTCGCGGGGAACGGAAACCGCAAATCCGGCCGGCGTGCCTCGACACCGACAATGCGGGCACCTTCAAGGGCCGGCTGCAGACCGCGCCTGACCGTCTCTACCTCCGGCAGCTCAGGCATGGCCACCTATCTTAGCATGGAAGGAGGTGCCGTGACGGCCGCGCGCCAGCCCGAGATGTTCGGCGACGGTTTCGCCGATGTCGGCAAATGTCATCCTCAGTCCGATGTCTGCGCCTTTGAAACCCGGCCGTGTCCCGATAACCGGAATCCGCTCGCGCGTGTGGTCGGTGCCGCGCCACGTCGGATCGTTGCCGTGATCGGCGGTCAAAATGAGCAGATCGCCTGGCCTCAGCTGTGCGAATGCCTCGGGCAGGCGCCGGTCGAAAGCCTCGAGCGCGGCGGCATACCCCGCAACGTCGCGCCGATGCCCGAACTCGGTGTCGAAGTCCACAAAGTTCGCGAAGACGAGGTCGCCGTCGCGCGCGTCTTCCATGGCGCCGAGCGCTTTGTCGAACATCGCCATGTTGCCGGCAGCCTTGCGGACTTCCGAGATGCCCCGATGGGCGAAAATGTCGCCGATCTTGCCGACTGCGATAACCCGGCTGCCGCGCGCCGTCAGCCGGTCGAGCAGCGTCGGTTCCGGCGGCGGTACGGCATAGTCGCGACGATTATGCGTTCGCTCGAACGTGGCGGCGGTTTCACCGATGAACGGCCGTGCTATGACGCGGCCGATATTCAGCGGATCGACGAGCCTGCGCACCACCTTGCAGAACTCGTAAAGCCGTTCCAGGCCGAAATGAACCTCATGCGCGGCGATCTGCAGGACGGAGTCGATCGAGGTGTAGCAGATCGGCTTGCCGGTACGGATATGGTCTTCGCCGAACCGTTCGATAATCTCGGTGCCCGGAGCATGGCAATCGCCGAGGATGCCAGGCACCTTCCCTTCACGCACCATTGCTTCGGTCAACTCGGCCGGAAAGGCCGGAATCGCGTCCGGGAAGTAACCCCAGTCGAAACGGACCGGCAGGCCGGCTATTTCCCAATGGCCCGATGGCGTGTCCTTGCCGCTCGAAACCTCTTGGGCCGCGCCGTGAAAGGCGGCGGCAAGCGGCGCACTGCCGGCATTCTCGAACCTGAAACCCGTCGCCGTTGCCGCGGCCTGGCCGAGGCCCAGCGCAAGCATGTTTGGTACAAGAAGGGGCCCGTCACGCAGGCCTTCGCGATCGGCGCGGCCTTCCGCGCAGGCCCGCGCGATGTGTGCGAACGTGTTGGAGCCGGTGTCGCCATAGCGTTCGGCATCGGCCGCGCCGCCGATGCCGAAGGAGTCGAGGACAAAAAGGAAGGCGCGTGCCATCGAAAGGTTCATCATTGCCTGTGTGTTGGCTCAGACATAGGGTTCCGCGCCGCCATTGGCAATTCGGAAACCCAAACAGCACGGTTGGCATGCTGGTCCCGGAGAGACGAATCGCGGCATGGTCGATCGGCGGATGGAAATGCGCGGCGCGGAGCTCGCATGAGGCTTGCCCTGACAGCATTCGCCGCCGTACTGGCTTTGCTGCTGGAGGGGTCTTGCGCAAACCTGGCGCGCGCTCGGAACGTTCCGTATTGGTATCGTCGCCGAACCGTTGCCGGTCCGAGGGACGATGTGCCGGCTGCAGCCATCGTGCGTCTAGTCTCGGCCCGCGGGTGCAAGCAATAGCAACAGACCGTTAGCGGGCTTCAGGCGTCAGCAATCGCTGCACGGAATGGTCGGGCTCCTGCGCGGCCGCAGATAATAAGTTTCCGCCATTGATATCGAATTGAAGACCGAGCTCAACCCGAACCGGCTTTGGCCGTCCGCCGACCAGGTGATGATTGGCTTGTAGGCGAGATCGCTTTCGACCCGAATGAGGAAAGTGCCTTTGATCTTGAGCGCGCTCGGGACCGTTGTGGTGGAATCCTTGACGGCGTCGAGGCTAGAGACGCCATCCACCAGTTTGCGCGACCACACGACCAGGACTTTCGGCGTCGTCTCGTTCGTCACCTGTATCGCCGTGATAATGATCTTCGGTTTCGAGCGGTTGTAGGGCTGGAGCGTGGAACTGCCGATCGCCATGATGGCATCGACATCGGCCGCCTTGATGGTCTGCTGCTGTGTGACGAGGTCCGCTACCATGCTGCCGATGCGGCTGACCTTCTTGCTGGTCTCGATGGCTTGCGAGGCCTCCATTGTCATAAAGTACATGATCAACAGGACAGGCACGATGAGGGCAAACTCGACGGCCGCAATACCGCGGCGGTCCGAGCAAAGCCGGACTGCTCTTGTACAAATCCCTGCGATGCCCAGTTGTGCCCCCGCACGAATCATGGCTTTTGCCCTTTTCAAGCGACTAGGTGGTTCAGTTGTCGAAAGGCTCGTTTTGCCAAGTGATCGAGGCGAAATGCAGCGTTTTGCCGTCCTTCAGATTGGCCATCGATTTGGCCATGAAGTCGGTCATCACCGGCCATTTGTAAAAAACCCGCAGCATGTTTCTCGACTCCGCCAGGCCCGGTGCGACCGTGAAGGTCTGTGTGCTCGTGCCCTTGGTCAGCACGACGTCGCCATCCTGGATCTTGAAACCGGCCAGCGCCGCATCGGCGAAGGTCGGATATTCGCGCAAGTCCACCAGCAATCCGGGACAGGTCTTGGCGACCATGATCTCCAATTTGGTGCAGATCATATCCCGCAGCTTGGTGCCGGACACATCGGCCGGTCTTAGCTGGCCGGTACGCAACTGGCGCGCGATGTCGTCTGTGGCGTTTGCCATCACTTCCTGTGCGGCAAATGAAATGCAGCTCTCCAGTACGGCGAAGACAAGAAGCGCGAAAGGAATTGCAAGCATGGCGAATTCGATTGCCGCGCTTCCGCGGCGGTCGCCCAAAAACCGTCTTGGAGAACCTGCTCGTCCTGCCTTGCTCATGTCCTCTGCCCGCCGATGCCGCTTCTGTATCGGTCCCACCCTTAGTCGGAACCGATTGAAGTCCGGTTGGAATGACCGTTAAATTCAACGGGAAGGCCTTAACCCGGCCATAACCGAAGCACGTTCTCGCCAAAGACGGAGACGTCGGCTAGCTAATGCCCGGCGCTCATCTCGGCTTCAGAGGCCTTCTCGGCATCGCTCTTATACGAGCTTTCGCAATATGGCGCGCAGGACATCGTCTGCACTTCGGCGCGTCGATAGATGCGCACCGACGCCGCCGCCTGGCGCACGACGGTTATTTGCTCATCGACGATCGGGTTGCCCTCCTGATCGAGGACGACAAGATTGGTGACGCCAAATCCCTTGCCGGTCAGTACGATCGTCGATGCGTCCTGCACGGAGGCGTCGGCGATCGCCGGATTGCCGACGACAATCGTATCGGCGGCGCGCGACAATTTGATGATCTTTGCCTGGTTCATCGTCACCTCGATGCCGGCGCCGGCGTTGGCTGGAAAGGCGAAAGCCGCTGCGGCACAAAGCACGGCAACTGGAAATGATGATCTCGGCCCGGCCATTGAGGCGCCCCCTTGGCAAACTGTTCAACGAAACATGAACGAGATTGGTGAACCAACCGTTAAGCGGCTGGAGTCCAGGATCAAGCCGGAACCGGCATTGGGCCTAGCCGGCACGGCTGGAACGTCTTTGCCGAATTGCGCCTTTTGCGCCTTTTGTCGGCCCGGGGTCCTAGCGGCGGGTATTTTAGTTCTGGGTTAACCACGCAATGCCATCGAAGCGGGAAAGGAATCGGTAAGCCTGTTTATTAAGCCGATTGAAACAGCTTCTCCTTAGATTCGCAGTATCCGATCAGCCACCAAGAGAAGTTGACGGAAGTGCTGTAACAATTGGAGTAGGAGCTCAAATGTCTAACCTCATCGCACGTTTTGTGAAGGACGAATCCGGCGCGACCGCTATCGAATACGGTCTGATCGCCGCTCTCATCGCGCTCGCCATCATGGTCGGCGCCACCTCGCTCGGCACCGCGCTGAACGCCAAGTTTGACAAGATTGCCACCAAGGTCAACGCTTCGTAAGCAACAACATTCCGTTGCTTCCCAATAAGGGCCGCCGCACTGGCGGCCCTTATTTAGTCCTACGCATGATTTTGAACTTTAGACCTCATCAATCGTTAATCGAACATACCTAGGCTGGGACCGGGTACAGTTTGACCACAGGCGCCACGCCCATGCTTGAAGCCGTGATCTTCGTCGTCTTTCCATTCTGCATGCTTTTTGCCGCGATCTCCGACATGCTGTCGATGACGATCGCCAATCGCGTGCCTGTGCTGCTCGTCGTTGTCTTTGCCTTGGTTGCGCCCTTGACCGGCATGGACTGGGCCACCTATGGCGGGCACTTCGCCGCCGGCGGCCTGGTTCTTGTAGTGACATTCGGCCTGTTCGCGCTTGGCGGCATGGGCGGCGGCGACGCCAAGCTCCTGGCCGCCACTGCCGTATGGATGGGACTGAACATCCATCTCGTCGAGTATCTTGTCACCTCGACATTCATCGGCGGTCTGCTGACCCTTGCCATCCTCGCCTATCGAAAATCGCTGCTTGCCGCCGTCACAAGCCACAATCGGTTCCTGCGCCATTTCGCCGATGAGGCGACCGGCGTTCCGTACGGCATTGCGCTTGGCATTGGCGGTCTGCTCACCTATTCCGACTCACCGTTGATGGCCTGGGCGCTTACCAGGCTGGCGGGCTGAATTTCGCTTTCCGCCGTTGGCGCCGAGCAGGCGAATTGGCCACGTTTTCCTTCGGGCCAGAGTTGTCGCTCTAATTTATGTAAACCTTAAATTAATCACGATCGTAAGTATAACATTAACCTTGTTTTGACGATTGCCGCTGCAAAGTCCGGCTTGGCTAGTGGTTTGCCAAGGCGAGGTTCGGACAGATGCCAGCATCCCGATTAATGATTCTAGGCGTGGCGATAGCCGCGGCCGGCGGTGCAGGCTATGTCGCGAAGAACATGGTTGTGGCTCCGCCGCCTCCAGTTGTCGATTCCGGTCCTCAGGCGCCGGCGATCGCGCTGCAGGATGTGCTTGTTCTTTCCGGCGACGTTCCGATGGGCAGTCCGCTTGAAAACAACATTTCCTGGGAGTCATGGCCGTCCGCCGGCATCAACGCAAATTTCATCACCCGCGCTGCCGAGCCTGAAGCGCTGGACAAGCTGAAGGGCGCCGTCGCCCGCGTGGCGCTCTATGCCGGCGAGCCGCTGCGCCGCTCGAAGCTGATCGGTGAAGGGCAAAGCTTCATGTCGTCGATCCTGCCCTCCGGCATGCGGGCTGTCGCCACAAGCATTTCGGCCGACACCTCGGCCGGTGGCTTCATTCTTCCGAACGATTTCGTCGACGTCATCATGACCCGCAGAACCGATGCCGCCAATGGCGGTGGTCCGGGCTTCACGACCGAAACTATCCTCAAGAACATTCGTGTCCTGGCGATCGACCAGACCATTCAGGAGGATGAGGAAGGCAAGAAGACCAGAGTCGGCCAGACCGCCACCCTGGAGCTGACGCCGCAGCAGTCCGAGATCATCACCGTCGCACAGCAGATGGCGGATCGCCTGACACTGGCGCTGCGCTCGATCAAGGACAGCCAGGACAAGAATGTGGGCGAGGCCGACTACCTGGTTTCCGGCAATGGTCGGCGCGGCACCGTACGGTTGATCAAGTCGGGCGAAGTTTCCGAGGTGGGGGCAAGGAAATGAGGCTAAAAACCAAACTGCCGCTCACCCTGGCTGTGGCGATCGGCCTGTTTCTCCTTGGAACGAATGCATATGGCATCCTCGATGCCAGTGCGGCGGGCAATGCCAGGGTCACGGCTTCGACCGCCACCCAGCGGGTCAAACTCGGACTCAATAAATCGGTGGTCATCGACCTGCCGAGCGATGCCTATGATATTCTCGTCGCCAACCCCGCTGTAGCCGACGCAGTGACCCGCACCGCCCGCCGCATCTATCTGTTCGGAAAGGCGGTCGGCGAGACCAACATCTTCGTCTTTGGCCCGAATGGCGAGCAGATCGTCAGCCTTGACCTGGCGGTCGAACGCGATGTTGCCGGGCTGGAGGACTATATCAAGCGCTTCATCCCGTCATCGGAGGTCAAGGTCGAGTTGCTGAACGACAACGTCGTTCTGACCGGAACCGTCGACACTCCTCTTGACGCCAAGCGCGCGGCTGATCTGGCAAACATCTTCGTGTCCGGCGGCGAGGCTACCACGGGTCAATATTCGCAGACCGCTGCCGGCGGTTCGGCCGAAGCCGGCGTCGCCATCGACAACCCGGATGCCGAGCGCCGCGTCAGCCAGATCGTCAACCTGCTGCAGATTATCGGCGACGACCAGGTGACGCTGAAGGTGACGGTTGCCGAGGTCAGCCGCACGGTGATGAAGCAGCTCGGCGTCAACATGGTCGGCAACGGCAGCAGCAACGGCATCAGTTGGAGCGCTCTCACCACGCCTGCATACGGATTGGGAAAGCCACTGTCGCAATATTCGGGGGCGGCGATCGGCAGCTCAACTCTTCAAGCGTACATAAACGCCATGGAGCAAAGCGGTGTCATGAAGACGCTGGCCGAGCCGACTCTCACCGCCGTTTCCGGCGAGAAGGCGACCTTCAAGGTCGGCGGCGAATTCAATATCATCACCGGCCGAACAAGCAACGTTTCAAACGACAATCAAACTGGCCAGATTACCTACGAGCACGAACGCCTTGAATATGGAATTGGGCTCGAATTCCAGCCGGTCGTGCTCTCGGCGGGCCGCATCAGCCTGAAAGTGAGGACGTCGGTTTCGGAACCTACGACCGAAGGCGCCGCAGTCCTGGAAGGAGCCGGCGACTTACCCGGCACCACTTTGCTGTCGATCCGCAAACGCCTGGCCGACACCACGGTGGAATTGCCCTCCGGCGGTTCCATGATGATCGCGGGCCTTGTCCGCGACGACATCAGGCAGGCGGTTGCCGGGCTGCCCGGCCTGACCAAAATACCGGTGCTAGGCACGCTGTTCCGCAGCAGGGATTTCGTCCGCAACGAGACCGAACTCGTCATCATCATCACGCCCTATCTGGTGAAGCCGGTGGCGCGCAACGATCTTGCCAAGCCGGATGACAATTTCAACGCAGCCAGCGATGGCGCCGGCATGTTCCTTGGCCGCGTCAACCGCGTCTACGGCACCATGCAGACCGACAAGCCCAACGGCCGCTATCACGGCGTTGTCGGCTTTATCTACAAGTAAGCGGGGAAGTCGACATGTCTCAGGCAGTATCGAAGGCAAGGGCGGTCACCGCGATACAGTCCGTTCATTCGCGGATCTGGCGGCCGGCCGTTCCGATCATAGCGATCGCGGTAGCGGCATCACTGGCCGGCTGCGCCAATCGCGACAGCGTCACGGTCGGTGCCATACCGGACGACTATCGCACCACGCATCCTATCGTCATCGCCGAGAAGGTCCAGAAGATCGACCTTCCGGTCGGCGCCGGCGACCGTGGCATGACCAGATCCCAGCGTGACACGCTCCTGGGCTTTCTCAACGGATACGACAGGAGCGCGGCTCCGGTGCTGACGATCGAGATTCCGAGCGGCTCAGCTAACGAAATCGCAGCGGCCGCGGCCGGCCGCGATTTCGCCAGGCTCGCCATAGCCAGCGGCATCAGCCGGAAGCGGATCGCCATGCGGTCCTATCAGTCTGTTTCAGCCGAAGCGTCCGCACCGGTCCGCGTTGCCTACGTCTCGGTGAAGGCTCAGACGGATAAATGCGGGCGCTGGCCCGAAGACCTGCTGCAGACTTCGGAAAACAAGCACTATGCCGATTTCGGCTGTTCGTATCAGAACAATCTGGCTGCCCAGATGGCCAATCCGTCCGATCTGATCGGGCCACGCAAACCGACGCCGATCGACGCGGAAAATCGCGGCGCGGTGATCGACGTCTATCGTGACAGGGGTATTTCGGACGAATTCCTCGGCAATTCGGAAGTCGATTATTAACGAGTGTTGAGGCTCAACAAAACTCTAAGCCGCGCAAGTCACGGAAAGTGATGACAATGAGCAATCTTGCCTATGACACTGAGGTACCGGGCGGCGAAACCTCGGAGCAGGATATTGCCGCAATGCAGGCGTTGCGGCCGATCCCGCGCATTTCGATCCAGGCATTTTGCGAGACCGAAGGCGTAGCCAATCCGGTCGAGCGCGCCGGCGAGGATCGCCGCATGTCCAAGGCCCATCTGAAGGTGCATATGGGGGGCATCCCCACCGCTATCGAATTCTATCAGTCGGCGCCGACACCGAACCTGATCCTGCTTGAATCCCGCAGCGAGCCGAAGCTGTTGCTGGAACAACTCGCCCAGCTCTCCGAGCATTGTGACCCGACCTCCAAGGTGGTGGTTGTCGGCCACTACAACGATGTCGGCCTGTACCGCGAACTCATCCGTTCGGGCATCTCCGAATATGTCATCGCGCCCGTATCGATGGCCGACATCGTCAGCGTGGTGTCTTCGATCTTCGTTGATCCGGAAGCTGAGCCGATCGGCCGCTCGATTGCCTTCATCGGTGCCAAGGGCGGCGTCGGCTCCTCGACCATAGCCCATAATGTGGCCTGGGCCATGTCGTCCCTTTTCAAATCCGAAGTGGTTGTCGCCGATCTCGACCTCGCCTTCGGAACGGCCAATATCAACTTCGACCAGGACCCGGCCCAAGGCATTGCCGAGGCGGTCTTCTCGCCGGAACGCGTCGACGAGGTCTATCTCGACCGACTGCTCGCCCAATGCGCCGAGCACCTGTCGCTGCTTGCGGCCCCTTCGACCCTGGAGCGGGTCTACGATTTCGATCCCGACGCTTTCACCCAGCTTATCGACATAGCCCAGCGTAGCGCGCCGCTCCTCGTGCTCGATGTTCCCCACTTGTGGGCCGGCTGGACCAAGAACACGCTGGTCAAGGCCGATGAGATCGTCATCACGGCGACGCCCGAACTGGCCAATCTGCGCAACACGAAGAACCTGGTCGACATGCTGAAGCGGCTTCGTCCGAACGATCCTGCGCCAAAGCTTGTGATCAACCAGGCCGGTGTGCCGAAACGTCCCGAGATTACGCCGTCCGATTTCTCCGAATCCCTCGGCCTTTCGCCGATGTCGGTCATCCCCTTCGAGCCGCTTTTGTTCGGAAATGCTGCCAATAACGGACGTATGCTCGGTGAAATGGATGCCAAGAGTCCGGTCGTCGCCACGATCAACGAGATCGCCCATGTGCTGACAGGGCGCAGCGAAATCAAGGTGAAGAAAAAGGCTGGCCTCGGCAACCTGATAGGCAAGCTTTCGCGCAACAAGAAGTGATGCCTCAGCGGTGGAATTGGTAAGCGATCATGTTTGGTAAAAGAGGCAGCGACGACGGCAACCGGACCATCCCGGAATTCCGTCAGCCCGCACCCGCAGCTGCTGCGCCGGCTGCCGCGAACCCTATGGAAGCGGCTATAGCTGCCAGACCCGCGACGCTGCCGCCATCCGGCGCGCCTGCTGCGCAGGTTCGCCGTGCAGTCGAGCCGCCGCCATTGGCGCCGGAGCCGAAAACTATCCAGCGCCAAAAGAGCGAAACCTACTACGACACCAAAAGCCAGGTCTTCGCCGCACTGATCGACACGATCGACCTGTCGCAGCTGGCCAAGCTCGATCCCGAAAGCGCGCGCGAGGAAATCCGCGACATCGTCAACGACATCATCGCGATCAAGAATTTCGCGATGTCCATCGCCGAGCAGGAAGAGCTTCTCGAGGACATCTGCAACGACGTTTTGGGCTACGGGCCGCTGGAGCCACTGCTTGCGCGCGACGATATTGCCGACATCATGGTCAATGGCTCCAAGAACGTTTACATCGAAGTCAACGGCAAGGTCGAGCAGACCGGCATCCGGTTCCGCGACAACCAGCAGCTCCTCAACATCTGCCAGCGTATCGTCAGCCAGGTCGGCCGCCGCGTCGATGAATCAAGCCCGATCTGCGATGCCCGTCTTCCTGATGGCTCGCGTGTCAACGTCATCGCACCGCCCCTGGCTATTGACGGCACCGCACTTACCATCCGCAAGTTCAAGAAGGACAAGCTGACGCTCGACCAGTTGGTCAAGTTCGGCTCGATTTCGCCACAAGGGGCCGAGATTCTCAAGATTATCGGCCGTGTCCGTTGCAACATCGTCATCTCGGGCGGTACCGGCTCGGGCAAGACGACGCTGCTCAATTGCCTGACCAACTATATCGACCGCGAGGAACGCGTCATCACCTGCGAGGACTCGGCTGAGCTGCAATTGCAGCAGCCGCATGTGGTGCGTCTCGAAACCCGCCCGCCCAACCTCGAAGGCGAGGGCGAAGTGACCATGCGCGACCTGGTCAAGAACTGTCTGCGCATGCGGCCCGAACGCATTATCGTCGGCGAAGTGCGCGGACCCGAAGTGTTCGACCTGCTGCAGGCGATGAACACTGGCCATGACGGCTCGATGGGAACGATCCACTCGAACAGCCCGCGCGAATGCCTCAACCGTATAGAGTCGATGATCGCCATGGGCGGCTACACGCTGCCGCAAAAAACCGTGCGCGAAATCATCGTCGGCTCCGTCGACGTGATCATACAGGCTGCACGCCTGCGCGACGGATCGCGGCGCATCACCCATATCACCGAGGTGATCGGCATGGAGGGCGACGTCATCATCACCCAGGACATCGTTCTTTATAACATCAAGGGCGAGGACGCGAACGGCAGGCTGCTGGGCGAGCACGTGTCGACCGGCATCGGTCGTCCGCATTTCTGGGAGCGCGCCCGCTACTACGGTGAGGAGCAGCGCCTCGCCGTTGCGCTAGAGGCAATGGAGAAGCGCGCTGACTGATCCGTCCGGAAACGTGGGGGCCAGGATCGATGTTCGGAATTGACGGCACCGTATTGGCATTCGTCGTGCTCGCCGGCTTCAGCGCCGGCGCTGTGGCCTATGCTTTCCTGTTCAACCGGATCAGCACCGAGAAGCAGGTCGGCAAGCGGCTTGAATCGATCAAGACCGCCGAGACGGATCGTTCCGTCGTCAAGGCTTCGCGCGATCGCGTCGCGGAAGCGGCCAAGCGTCGCAAGTCCGTCCAAGATTCGCTGAAGGATCTCGATCAAAAGCAAAAGTCCAATCAGAGCCTGGTCAAAAAACCACCGCTGAAGATCCAAATCCGTCAGGCCGGCATGAAGATCTCGCTCGAGCGCTTTTATGTCTACTCGGCGGTCTGCGGCGTCGTCTTGACGGCTCTTATCTATTTCATCGGCGCACCGCTGCTGGTCTTGCCGGCTGCGCTGCTGGTCGGCGTCTTGGGTCTGCCACGCTGGTTCGTCTCGTTTCGCCGCGCGCGCCGCGTCAAGGCGTTCCTCAACGAATTTCCGAACGCGCTCGATATCATTGTGCGTGCGGTAAAATCCGGCCTGCCGCTGAACGATGCCGTGCGCCTGATCGCCAACGAATCCCCCGAGCCGGTCAAGACCGAGTTCCGCCGCATCGTCGATTCGCAGCAAATGGGTTTGTCGATCCCCGACGCGGCCATGCGCATGCCAGAAACGATGCCGTGCACTGAGGCGAGCTTCTTCGGCATCGTCATCCAGATCCAGTCTCAGGCCGGCGGCAATCTTTCCGAAGCGCTGGGCAATCTTTCGCGCGTGCTTCGCGATCGCAAGAAAATGAAAGCCAAGGTCCAGGCGTTGTCCATGGAAGCCAAGGCATCCGCCGTGATCATCGGCGCGTTGCCTTTCGTCGTCGCCTGTCTCGTCTATTTGACGAGCCCGAACTACATCATGCCCCTATTCACCACCAGCACCGGCCATCTGATCCTCGGTTGTTCCGGCATCTGGATGTCGATGGGCATCCTGGTAATGCGCAAAATGATGAATTTCGAAGTTTAGGACTCGCGTATGACCGATCACGTCGTCAGAACTCTCACCGATCCGTCCCTGCTGATCGCACTGCTGGTCGGCATAGCGGTGTTTGCGACCGTCTTCACGCTGCTGCCCGCCTTTGGCGGGAACCAGCTCAAGGCGCGCATGAAATCCGTGGCGCTGGAGCGCGATGAGCTGCGCGCCAAGCAGCGGGCGCGGCTGGCAATCGAAGCCGACCGCCGCCGCAAGGGCCTGCGCGAAGAACAGTCGGTCGGCATGCGCAATATTGTCGATCGCCTGGATCTCAGGCGTGCGCTGGCGGATGAAGGTACCTTGCAGAAATTGAAAGTGGCGGGTTTTCGCGGGCAAAATCCGCTGACGCGCTTCCTTTTCTTCCGTCTCGTCCTGCCCTTCATCGGCTTTGCATTGGCGGCGATGTATCTGTTCGTCCTCGGCGGATTGCCCGAGCAGCCGTTTTTCGTGAAGCTGTTCGTGTGCATCGTGGTTGCCTATGCGGGGTTCTACGCGCCGGTGCTCTACGTCAACAACCGCGCTACCAAGCGCAAGCAGTCGATTCAGATGGCGTGGCCGGACGCGCTCGACCTGATGCTGATATGCGTCGAGTCCGGCATGTCGGTGGAAGCGGCGCTTCGCAAGGTCGCCGATGAGATCGGCGCGCAATCGGTGGCATTGGCGGAAGAATTCATCCTGACCAACGCCGAGCTTTCCTATCTGCAGGAGCGCAAGCAGGCCTACGAGAACCTTGCAAGCCGAACTGGGCTGGAATCCGTCAGGTCGGTGTCCCAGGCGCTGGTTCAGGCCGAGCGCTACGGCACGCCCGTGGCGCATGCATTGCGGGTGCTTGCCAGTGAGAGCCGCGACATGCGCATGAATGCCGCCGAGAAGAAGGCGGCCGCGCTGCCGCCGAAGCTCACCGTGCCGATGATCCTGTTCTTCCTGCCGGTACTGTTCGCCATCATTCTGGGTCCCGCCGGCATCCAGGTGAGCCAGCGCGGCATCTTCGGCGACCAGCCGAAATCCAGCAGCGAGTAGCACCAGCGGCGTTGCCAGAAACGCTGATACGATTCAGCCACGCTGCCGGTGCAGCGCGGCTCTTTGCGTTAGACATGTTGCGGAATTCGCGCGCCGGTTCGGCGGTCGAAGCGGTCAGTTGGTGCCAGGCTTTGCCTTGTCCTGGTCCTTGAGCTGGCTCCAGGCATTCTGCTGCGCCAGCATCTGGCGAAGGTAAGCGACGTTAGCCTGCGCCTGATCCGGCGACAGCTCTTGCGAGGCGATCTTCTCGGCCTCGTCGAAACGGCCTTGCAGACCGACGACCAGCGCCAGGTTCTGGCGAACGCGGCTATCTGCATTCGGCTGCTGGGCGGCCGAGCGCATATAGGTTTCGGCCGTGCGCAAATCGCCTTCCAGCACGTACGACATGCCGAGATTGGAAAGGATCGACGGTTCGTTCGGCCTGAGGTCAAGCGCCTTGCGATAGCCTTGGCGCGCCTCGTCCTTTTGGCCCAGCTGGTCGAGAATAGCAGCTTCCGCCGACACCAGTTTCCAATCAGGATATTCAGGAGTCTGCGCGCGGCGCACGGCATCGAGAGCCGGTTCGAACTGTCCGTTGGCGGCAAGTGCCTTGCCATAGGCGGCGAGCACGTCGCGGTCCTTCGGCAAGGCGATCGCCAGCTTGCGCATCACCGCAAGCGATTGGTCTGCGTCGCCGTCCATCTGCAGCGCCGCGGCATAATTTGTCGCGATGCGCTTGTCGCTGGGGTTTTTCGCATAGGACTGGCCGAGCGCCATCGTAGCGTTGTGCAGTTCGCCCGCCGACATTGTTTCCAGCGGCCTGCCGCTTGGACGAGAAATCGAACCAGTCGTCAATTTGCTGGTTCCGCAGCCAGCGACGCCTGCGGCAAGCGCCATCATCAACGCCGTGCTGATCAGCCTGTTTGCGCTGGCGTTCATCCTGCGGTTGGTCAGCATCGGCACCAAGGCTCCGTTCATCGCGTGACCATTTGCGTGGTCATCTTCCCTCCCGCAGAAATATTCTGTTAACCCTAACGGAGAGTTAAGAAACGCCGACTCGGAAAACCCGGAGACCAGCGAATGCCTGTCGAACTCGTCGAGAAAGAATTGAGCAATGCGCTGCCGGTCCATCTGGTGGCGAAGGATGCTCTGGCGGCAGCGGGCCTTGCGCCATCCTCGGTCGCCTGGGCCAAGGCCAACGGCTTCTCCGGCGAAGCTGGCAGGACGCTGATCGTGCCTGGCGACAACGGCGCGATTGCCGGAGCCCTGTTCGGCACCGGTGATGACGAGGGCGCACTGGCCGTCGGCGCACTGGCGAGAGCCTTGCCCGCGGGCGACTGGCGTTTTGCGTCGGCACCCGCCAAGCCGGAGCTTACGGCACTCGCCGTGGCGCTCGGCGGCTATGTCTTCACCCGCTACGGCAAGAAGCCAGGCAAGAGCCTTCGCTTCGCGCTGCCGGCAGGCACCGACGCTGCCCGCATCCGCCGCATCGCCAATGGCATTTTCCTGGCGCGCGATCTGGTCAACACGCCGACCAGCGATATGGGCCCCGGCCAGCTGGAAAAAGCCGCCCGGACCTTGGCCGCGACGCACAAGGCCGAAATATCGGTGACCAAAGGCGACGATCTTCTTACCGCCAACTTTCCGATGATCCACGCCGTCGGTCGGGCATCTGCCGACGCGCCGCGCCTGATCGACATGATTTGGGGGCCGAACAATGCCCCCAGGATAACGCTGGTCGGCAAGGGCGTCTGCTTCGATACAGGCGGTCTCGACATCAAGCCGTCCTCGGGCATGCTTTTGATGAAGAAGGACATGGGCGGCGCTGCCAACGTGCTGGGCCTCGCTTCCATGATTATGGCCACCGGGCTGAAGGTCCGGCTACGCGTGCTCATCCCGGCTGTCGAGAATTCGATAGCCGGCAACGCCTTCCGGCCAGGCGACGTGCTGGTGAGCCGCAAGGGCATCACCGTCGAAATCGGCAACACCGACGCCGAAGGACGGCTGGTACTCGCCGATGCCTTGGCCTTGGCCGATGATGAAGAGCCGCAGATGCTGGTCGATATGGCGACGCTGACAGGCGCTGCCCGTGTTGCGCTCGGTCCCGACCTGCCGCCGTTCTACACCGATGACGAGGCGCTTGCATCCGAGCTGGCGGACGCCTCCGTTGCGGTCGAGGATCCGTTATGGCGCATGCCGTTGTGGAAGCCCTATGACGCCAAGCTGGCGTCGAAGGTGGCCGACATCAACAATGTCACGTCAGACGGTTTCGCCGGCTCGATCACCGCGGCGCTTTTCCTGAAGCGCTTCGTGGAAAAGACCGCCGGCTGGGCGCATGTCGACATCTTCGCCTGGAACCCGTCCGACCGCCCGCACGGTCTTGCCGGTGGCGAAGCGCAAGGCATCCGGGCGCTGGAGCAGGTCATTTCGAACCGCTACGCTTGATTCTCGGGCATAGCCGACGAAGTTATTGACTGAAACGGAACCGAAACAATTTTCAGTCATGCTGGACGGATGTCGATTATCATGCGTCCAAGCCAGGCCTTGCGACTATGGCAACAGGTGGTGTTATCCGAGGTGCGTGACGACGCGCCCGATCTCACCATGCGCCAGACGGCGATCCTGTTCACCATCTATCTCGATCCGCCGCCACACACGGTGCGGGGGTTAGCCGCCCGCCTCAACGTCACCAAGCCGGTGATCACCCGTGCGCTCGATACGATGGGGGCGCTGAAACTGGTGTCGCGCCACCGCGACGAGCTCGACAAGCGCAACGTGCTGGTCAGGCGCACAGTAGAAGGCGCGCTCTTTGTCGAGCGCTTTGGCGATGTTATCATTGCCAGAGCCCAAGAGTTGCCCATTTGAACGAGTTGCCCATTTGAACGAGTTGCCGATTTGACCGCCAGGGATGCCCGCCTCCATGCCTTCCGCTCCGATCTCGCCGACGCCAGGCTGAAAGGCGAGGTTTCCGCCGACCGTTTCGTCGCCGGCCGGCCGGCTCGCATATCAGCCTCCGTCGCTGACATCCGCAGGGCGCCGCGGCCGGACGCCGGCGTCGATACCCAGCTTCTGTTCGGCGAAGACGTCCTCGTCTTCGAGAACGTTGGGGGCTGGGCCTGGATACAGGCCGAGCGCGACGGCTACGTCGGCTATGTCGCCGACACTGTGCTGGGCGGTCGGGACCATGCGGCCACGCATGTTGTCTCGGTGCCGCGCACTTTCCTGTATCCGGGACCGGATTTGCGGTTCCCGGTGAGCGGGGAGCTCTCGATGGGGTCATTGGTGGCGGTGACGGGCTCAGCGGAAACGCGCGGCACGCATTATGCTCTGCTGCCGTCCGGCCAGGCGGTCATCTCGGGTCATCTCAGGCCTGTCGCCGAGTTTGCCCCCGACTACGTCGCGGTCGCCGAGTCGTTTCTCGGCACGCCCTACCTGTGGGGTGGCGTCTCCGGATTCGGCATCGATTGTTCCGGTCTCGTGCAACTTGCAATGCACATGGCTGGCAGGCAAGTGCTGCGCGACACCGACATGCAGGCGGCGACCGTCGGTGAACCGCTCGATCCCGGGCCGGATTTTGCCGGGTTGCGGCGCGGCGACCTGGTCTTCTGGAAAGGCCACGTCGCGATCATGACGGATCCGGAGACCATGATCCACGCCAACGGCCACACCATGCTGGTGTCGCGCGAAGGACTGAGGGAGGCGGTCGCCCGTATCGGTTATCTCTATGGCGGCCCGACCGGGTTTCGCCGGCCCTAACGCGAATCGATCACCTTTTGTTCTGATTCTGCTTGGCGATTGCGCGTCGCCGCGCTACCTCTGGCACGTGACAGAGCAGCCGCGCCTTGCCCAACAGAATGCCGCCGTCGTCCTGCCCGAGCCATTCGTCAAATGGTTTGCGGAAAAGGGCTGGTCGCCGCGCGCCCACCAGATCGATTTGCTGGCCAAAGCCCAGGACGGGCAGTCGGTATTGCTGATCGCCCCGACCGGCGCCGGCAAGACGCTGGCCGGGTTCTTGCCATCGCTGACCGAACTGGCCGGCCGACCGAGGAGAAGGCCGGGGCAGGCGCATCGAGGCATCCATACACTCTACATCTCGCCGCTGAAGGCGCTGGCCGTCGACATCGAGCGCAATCTCGGCAAACCCGTCGCAGAAATCGGGCTGCCGGTCACCGTCGAGACGCGCACCGGTGACACGCCCGCACACAAGCGCCAGCGGCAGAAGCTGGCGCCGCCCGACATTCTCCTGACCACGCCCGAGCAACTGGCGCTGCTGATTGCCGCGCCCGATGCCAGGCGCTTCTTCGAGGACCTGCGCTATGTCGTGCTCGACGAATTACATTCGCTGGTGACCTCGAAGCGCGGGCATCTCCTGTCGCTCGGGCTGGCCCGGCTGCGCTCGTTTGTGCCCGCCCTGCAGACGATAGGCCTGTCGGCGACGGTCGCCGAGCCCGACGAATTGCGGCGGTGGCTGGTCAGCCAGAATCCACCAGGGCCGATGGCCGAACTGATCGTCGTCACCGGCGGGGCCAAGCCAGACATCTCCATTCTCGATTCGGAGGAGCGCGTGCCGTGGGCGGGACATTCGGCCCGTTATGCAACGCCGGAGATCTACAACGAGATCAAGCGCCACAAGACAACCCTGCTGTTCGTCAACACACGCAGCCAGGCGGAGCTGCTGTTCCAGGAGTTGTGGCGGGTCAACGAGGACACATTGCCGATCGCGCTGCATCACGGTTCGCTCGATGTCGCCCAGCGCCGGCGCGTCGAAAAGGCGATGGGCGAGAATGCCTTGCGTGCGATCGTCGCCACCTCGACGCTCGACCTCGGCATCGACTGGGGCGATGTCGACCTGGTCGTCCATGTCGGCGCGCCGAAAGGTGCCAGCCGGCTGGCGCAGCGCATCGGCCGCGCCAACCACCGTATGGACGAACCGTCCAAGGCGATCCTGATTCCGGCCAACCGCTTCGAGGTGCTGGAATGCAGGGCGGCGCTCGATGCCAATTATCTCGGTGCCCAGGATACGCCACCGCTGGTCAATGGCGGGCTCGACGTGCTGGCGCAGCATGTGCTGGGCTGTGCCTGCGGCGCTCCGTTCCATGCCGATGCGCTGTTTGAGGAAGTGCGGATGGCAGCACCCTACGCCGATCTCGATCGGCCGACATTCGATCGCGTCATCGATTTCGTCGCCACCGGCGGCTATGCGCTGAAGAACTACGAACGCTACGCCCGTATTCGTCTCAACAAGGACGGGCTGTGGCGGGTCTCAAATCCTCGCGTCGCCCAGCAATACCGGCTCAATGTCGGCACCATCATCGAAGTGCCGGCGCTCAACGTCCGCTACGTCCAGCCCGGCAGCAGAGGCGCGGCTTCGCGTGGCGGCCGGGTTCTGGGCAAGATCGAGGAGGCGTTCCTCGAAACGCTGACGCATGGCGACACCTTCATGTTCGCCGGCAAGGTGCTGCGCTTCGAAGGTATCCGCGATAATGAGTGCTTCGTTTCGAATGCACCCGGCAGCGACGCCAAGGTCCCGTATTACGGTGGTGGCAAATTCCCGCTTTCGACGTACCTGGCCGAACAGGTCCGCGCCATGCTGGACGATCCGCAGCGCTGGAAGAAACTGCCGGAGCAGGTCGCCGACTGGCTACGTTTCCAGGCCGACAAGTCGGTGCTGCCGAAACGCGACGATCTGCTGATCGAGACTTTTCCGCGCGGCAACCGCTACTATCTGGTGGCCTATCCGTTCGAGGGCAGGCTGGCGCACCAGACGCTCGGCATGCTGCTCACCCGCCGCCTCGACAGAGCGGGGGCCAAGCCGCTCGGCTTCGTCGCCACCGACTATGCGCTTGCCATATGGTCGCTTGCCGATATGGGCCGGATGTTCAGGGCGAAGAAACCGTCGCTGGCAGCGCTCTTCGATGAGGACATGCTGGGCGACGACCTCGAAGCCTGGCTCGCTGGCAGTTGGTTGTTGAAGCGCACCTTTCGCAATTGCGCGCTGATCTCGGGATTGATCGAGAAACGCCACCCGGGCCAAGAGAAGAGCGGCCGCCAGGTGACCGTGTCGACGGATCTCATCTACGACGTGCTGCGCAGCCATGAGCCTGACCATATCCTGCTGCAGGCGACGCGTGCCGACGCCGCGACCGGTCTGCTGGATGTCAGCAGACTTGCCGAGATGCTCTCGCGCGTCCAGGGTCGAATCATGCATAAGAACCTCGAGCAAATATCGCCGCTCGCCGTGCCGATCATGCTCGAGATCGGCAAAATGCCGGTGCACGGCGAGGCCGATGACACGCTGCTGATGGATGCAGCCACGCTGGTCGAGGAGGCCATGGGGACGAAATGACTGTCGCGCTGGCCATGGCTGCACCTCTGGCGGAGGTAGGCTCTGTCGATATCGCCGGCGAACGCGCGGTCTGCGACCGCCGCGGCGTGCTCTACTTTCCCGAATTTCGGCTTCTGGCCGTGTCCGATCTGCATCTGGAAAAAGGCTCCTCGCTGGCCAGGCGCGGCACGCTGGTTCCCCCTTACGACACCGGAGCCACGTTACTCCGCTTGCAAGCGGTAATCGCCGACTACCAGCCTTCGATCGTCATCAGCCTGGGGGACAGTTTTCACGATGGCGGCGGCGCCGCGCGCATGCACGCAAGCTTTCGCGAAAGGCTGGAAGGGGTGATGGTAGGGCGCGACTGGTTCTGGGTCACCGGCAATCATGATCCTGAAGCACCGGCCGACCTGCCCGGCGAGACCGTGCGCGAATTGGCCATCGGCTCTCTGCTCTTCCGGCACGAGCCTTCGGCGGTAAGGGTGGAGGGCGAGATATCAGGCCATCTGCATCCTTGCGCCCGCATCGTGCAGCAAGGCCGCTCGGTGCGGCGGCGCTGCTTTGCCGGCGATGGTGGCCGCATGATCATGCCGGCCTTCGGCGCCTATACCGGCTCGCTCAATCTGCTTGATCGCGCCTATGCCGGGCTGTTCCGCCGCGAAACGCTGATGGCCTACATGCTTGGCACCGAACGCATCTTCGCGATTTCCCACGCGATGCTCAGGCCGGGCTGAACCTACCTTCCGTAGTACAAGGTGACGGTGTGCTTGGCCTCGGCGAAGAACAGCCAGCGCTCGACCAGCATGCCGGCGAGCTGGGCGATTGCGGCGAGCATCGACGAAACCGCCGCATAGGGCCACGGCAAGGCGAACGCCGCGACCAACAGCAACGCAGGCAAAGCAAAGGCGAGCACCTGCGTGATCTGGCGTAGCCGCACGCTGTGCTTGCGCGCGATGCGGAAACCCATCTCCTTGAGCAAGTAGTTTTCCTCGGTATGCGGCCATTCCATCGACCGCACCGTGCCGCCGGCCAGACCCGTCGCCGAGTTGGCGGTGGTCGGGATTTCCAGCCGGTCGTTATGCCGCCAGGTCGCCAGCTTCCAGCCCCAGCCGAGCACGGTCAGCAATAGGGCAGCCGCGAGAAGCGTATTCGAGCCGACGGCAAAACCCTGCAGCAGCGCATTGAGCAGCACGCAGCCGGTCATTGCCGAAAAGATCAGATAGCCGGGCAGGGTGAAGCGGCTGTGCCATTGGGCGATAGGCTTCAACGACGCGTAGATCATGCCGGTGGTGCAGACGGTTGCGACCGCGCCGATGGCAGCGAGCAGCCCGGCGACAGCCACCCAGCCGCTCGTACGGCCGAGGACCACCCAGCCAGTACCGAACAGTCCCGCCGGGATGAAGGTCGCAACCGACGCAACGCCTTCGCGTGACAGCCAGGAGCTTCGCCATTGCGAGAAGGCACGCCAGGCGCGTTCGGGACGGCCGAGATGGCCGGCCGACGACAGCAGGCCTGCCGAGATCAGGCCAAGCGCCAGCCCCATGCCGGTGAGGCCAAGCCAGAAATCGGGCGGGATAAAGCCCTGTCCGGCGAGCACGCCAAGGAGTGCGAGCAGGCTGTAACCGGCGCCCGTGGCGGTGGTGAAAAAGACGACGGAAAATGCTGGATGCATGAGACGCGGGTTAGTTCGAAAGCATGCGGTCGACCCAGCCGAGGAAGCCGCCTTCGGCCCGCACCGCTTCAAGCGCCGGCGCCGGCACCGATGCGGCGCGGGTGGTGTGGGCACGTGGCGGCAGATATTTGTTGGTCGGCTTATAGCCCATTTCCGGCATCAGATCGACACCGCCGCGCTCGGCCACCAGTTGCGAGATAGCCGATGCCGGATCGCCCAGATCGCCGAAATGCCGCGCGCTGGTCGGGCAAGCAGCGACGCAGGCCGGCACGCGATCTTCTTCCGCCAGATTGTCGTTGTAGATACGGTCGACGCACAGCGTGCATTTCTTCATCACGCCGACATCGGTGTCGAACTCGCGCGCGCCATAAGGGCAGGCCCAGCTGCACAATTTGCAGCCGATGCACTTGTCCTCGTCGACCAGCACAATGCCGTCCGAGGCCCGTTTGTAGGAGGCGCCGGTCGGGCATACGGTGACACAGGCCGGTGTCTCGCAATGCAGACAGGAGCGCGGGAAATTGACTGTGCGCCCACCCATCTCAGTCATGTGCTCATAGCTGTGCACGCGGTTGAACCAGACCCCGTCGGCGTCGCCGCCATAAGGATCGATGTCGGTCAGCGGCGCCGTGTGGCCGCCGGTGTTCCATTCCTTGCAGGCGGTGACGCAGGCCTGACAGCCGACGCAGGTGTCGAGATCGATGACGAGGCCGAGCTTCTTGTCGGTTTGGGCGGGAAGGCAGGTCATGGTCTGGCAGCTTCTCTTTCCCGGCGGAACTCTGCGCCGAAAGTGAGCTTGTCGGGCGAGGGTTCGAAATGCGGTGGCTGCCGGAACCGCTCGAACTGCGGCTCGGTGAAGCCGGCTTCCTCGGCCGCGCATTTGACGATGCGCACGCGCAGGTCGAACCACGCCGCCTGGCCGGTCACCGGATCGGAATTCGAATAGCGTTTGCCGCTGGCATCGGCGGAGGTCTGGTCGCCGATGATGTGGTTGAGCAGGAAGCCGCGATTGGATTCGGCCGCGTCGTCCTTGAGCCCCCAGCTGCCGCGACGCTTGCCGATCGCATTCCACGTCCACACCGTATCGGCGTTGACGCCGTCGACCAGCTTGACCTGTCCTTTGACCTTGCCGTTGATGCTCTCGATCCATACCCAGTCGTCATCGACAAGCCCGAGGCTGGCGGCGGTCCGGTGATGCACGAACAGCCGGTTCTGGCTGGTGATCTGCCTTAGCCAGGCATTCTGCGAGCCCCAGGAATGATACATGTGCATTGGCCGCTGCGTCAGCGCGTGCAGCGGATAGGCTTGGCTGTCAACCGCAGTCTCTTCGAAGGGCGCATACCAGAACGGCAGCGGATCCATATAGGTCTCGATGCGGCTACGCTCGGCTTCCGGCGGCAGCACCCGGCCATGGCCGCGTGCCGCCAGGCGGAAGCGCTGCATCGGCTCGGAATAGAGTTGGAACACGATCGGCTCGGCTTTCGGGGTGAAGCCCATGCTCTCCGCGAAGTCGAGATAGGAGCGGTTGGCCATCTTGTAGTAGCGCTGATCGGCCGCGAAATCCTGGTGCCAGAAGCCGCCATTGTCGATGTAGCGCTGCAACTGGTCGGGATTGACGTCGCCCTTGCCGACCAAGGTCCCGTCCTTGCCGCGCCAGCCGGCGAGTGGACCGACACCTGGCGTACGCTCGTGATTGACGATGTAGTCGGCATAGTCGCGGTATTTGGCGGAGCCGTCGTCATCGACGAAACCGGGCAGACCGAGCCGCGCGCCGAGTTCGATCAGCACCGTCTGGAACGGCCTGACGTCGCGGTCCGGCTCGACGACGGGGTGGCGGATGGCGTCGCCCGGACCGTCGGCGTGGCTGATCGGCCGGTCGAGCAGACTGATACAGTCATGACGCTCGAGATAGGTCGTGTCCGGCAGCACCAGATCCGCAAAAGGCACGGTCTCGGAATAATAAGCGTCGGAATAGATGATGAACGGGATCTTGTACTCGCCCGCCGCATCGATATCGGTCAGCATCGCCATCGTCTCGACCGTATTCATCGACGAGTTCCAGGCCATGTTGGACATGTACATGAACAGAGTGTCGATCTTGTAGGGATCGCCTGCCCAGGCGTTACGGATGACCGTGTGCATGAGCCCATGGGCGGCCAGCGGCGCGTCCCAGGAGTATGCCTTGTCGATACGAACAGGCCTGCTGCCTTCATCGATCAGCAGGTCCTCAGGTCCGCAGACGAAGCCGAGCGGCATGCCTTTGAGCGGTGTCATCGGCTTCACATTCTTGCCGGCGGGCTTTGGACCCGGCGGCGCGGACCGCGGATAAGGCGGTTTGAAGCGGAAGCCGCCCGGCACGTCCACCGTGCCGAGAAGCACCTGAAGCAGATGAATGGCGCGGCAAGTGTGAAACCCGTTCGAATGGGCCGAGATGCCGCGCATCGCATGCATCGACACCGGCCGACCCTTGATGGTCTTGTGCCGGCGGCCGGCCCAGTCCGTCCAGGCCACCGGCAGTTCGATTTGCTGTTCGAAGGCGACATGAGCGAGTTCTGCAGCAATGCGTCGGATCGTGTCGGCGGAGATGCCGCACCGATCAGCGACGGCGTCGGGTGAATAGCACTCGTCCAGATAGCGGTCGGCGACGAGTTGGAAGACCGGCACGCAGCGGCGGCCGTCGACGAGAACGCTGCCGGTCAGTGCGGGCTTTGCGTCGGTATCGCCGGCGTCGACAGGCGTCTTCGCCACCCTGTCCCAAGCCAGCGGATTGCCGTCGCAGTCGCGCATGAACAGCCCGTCATCGGCGGCTCCAGGCTCCTGAATGACCAGGATGTGGGCGTTGGTGTAGCGCAAGAGGTAGTCGAGATCGACGCGCCCTGCCTTCAGCAATTCGTGGATGAGGGCGAACACAAACAGGCCGTCGGTGCCGGGCCGGATGCCGATCCAGTCGTCGGCAATCGCGTTGTAGCCGGTGCGGCAGGGATTGATTGAAACCACCTTGGCGCCGCGCGCCTTGAGCTTGCCGAGGCCGATCTTGATCGGATTGGAATCATGGTCTTCGGCAACCCCGAACAGCATGAAATACTTGGTGTTGTCCCAGTCGGGCTCGCCGAACTCCCAGAACGAGCCGCCAATCGTGTAGAGGCCGCCGGCTGCCATGTTCACCGAGCAGAAACCGCCATGGGCTGCGAAGTTCGGCGTGCCGAACTGGCTCGCCCACCAACCGGTCAGCGATTGCGACTGGTCGCGGCCGGTGAAGAAGGCGAGTTTCTTCGGATCGGTCTGGCGGATGTTCGAAAGCCGTTCTGTCGCGAGCGACAAAGCTTCCTCCCACTCGATCTCGCGGAACTCGCCCGAGCCGCGCAGTCCGGTGCGCAGCAATGGTTTCGTCAGCCGGGCCGGGCTGTAATGCTGCATGATGCCGGCGCTGCCTTTGCCGCACAGCACGCCGCGATTGACCGGATGATCCTTGTTGCCGTTGATGTAGCGGACCTTGCCGTCTTTGATATGGACGTCGATGCCGCAGCGGCAGGCGCACATATAGCAGGTGGTCTTGGCGATGCTGTCGGAGACATCAGGCGAAGTATCGACGCCGTCGCGTTCAGCGGGCGCTCGCGTATCGGCAAGCGGCCGTTGTGATGGTGCCGAATTGGCTCCGCGCAGCAGGTTGTTGGTCATGATCCGGTGATGCTCTTGCGCTCCGCGAACTTGGCTCTCGTCTTCGGGCCTGGGCCGCGCATGTAATGCTCTTCCGGCCGATAGCGTTCACCCAAGAGCCGCCGCCGCAGGCTGCGGGTCCAGTGCGCAAACACGGATTTGAACCGCCCCACCAATTCTACCCTCGACTGCTCTGGCGCGACTTTCTTCCAATTTCGAGCCAAAATTTAGAACAAAGCGACCGATCCGTCTAACAACTTGCTCTTGTAATTCCAATCGGATTTGCTTCTTAGTGTCGGAATGACCCTGGACCAGTTGCGGATCTTCGTCGCCGTCGCCGAACGGGCGCACATGACCAAAGCGGCCGAGTTGCTGGGCATCTCACAGTCGGCCGCATCCGCCGCGATCCGCTCGCTCGAACAGCAGCATGGCGTCCAGTTGTTCAACCGCGTCGGCCGCAACATCGAGCTCGCCGAAACCGGACGCCGATTCTTGCCCGAGGCCAAGGCGGTCCTCGAGCGGGCTGCGGCCGCCCACAACGTGCTGGAGCATGTCTCGCAAACGATCACCGGCAGTCTCTCGATCGCTGCCAGCCAGACCATTGCCAGCTATTGGCTGCCGCGCCGGCTCGCCTCTTTCCACGAAGCCTATCCTGCCGTCAGGCTGAGCGTGAGCATTGGCAACACCAGGCAGGTCGAGACCGATGTACTTGATGGCGCAGCCGATTTTGGCCTGGTCGAGGGGCGCACCGAATCCGACATTTTGCGGCGTGCCAAGGTCGATATCGATCGCATGATGCTGGTCGTGGCGCGCTCGCACCCTGAGATCGCGGAAGTTTCGCCTGGACATCCCGACCTTGGCGGGCTTCGCTGGATCATTCGCGAAGGCGGGTCGGGCACGCGCGAGGCGCTGGAGGACCTTGCCCGACGCGACGGGATTTCGTTCGCGGACCTGCAGATATTCCTGGTATTGCCGAGCAATGAGGCTATTCGCCAGGCGGTCGAGGCCGGCGCCGGCGCCAGCATCATCTCGGAACTCGTCGTCGCCCGCGCGGTCGCCGAAGGTAGCCTACGTTCTGTGCCGGTCGATCTGCCGAAGCGCGAATTTGCCATGATCACGCATCGCGACCGGCAGCCGAGCCTAGCCCAGATGGCGCTCAAGGCGCATCTTGGCGGCAAAGCTGAGAGACTCGCGCCGCTTTAAGCCGATCAGCCGAACTTCCGCTGCGCGTCGAGCGCCAGCCCAAGCCCGACCGAGCCGAACACATCACCTTGGATTACCGACGCCTGCGGCACCAGCGCCAGGATCCGCTGCCTGGCCAGCGGGATCGCGGTCGATCCGCCGGTCAAGAACACCGCGGTGATGTCCGAGGCCTTCACCTGTGCGTCGCGGATGGTCTGCTCGACTGTAGCCGCAACACGCTCAATGTCCCTGGCTATGGTGGCTTCGAGACCCTTGCGCGTGATTTCTGCCGTGAACCTCACCTCTGGCAGCGCGACCTCGACATCGGCCGACGAACGGTCCGTCAGCTCGATCTTGGCCTTTTCGACCAGCGCCGCCAGCGCGTGGCCGTAACGATGCTCGACGATGTGGATGAAGCGGTCGACCAGGTCTGCGCGCTCCGCCTCATAGCGGATCTGGCGCAGGTGCGTCATCGCCCTCGCGATATAGACCAGGTTGATGCGCTGCCACGTCGCCAGATCGATGAAGTAGCTCGCCGGCAGATTACGTTTGCCATCCTTGGTCAGTGAGAGATAGCCGAGCTGCGGCATCACATGCGCGATGCTCAACAGCCGGTCGAAGTCGGTGCCGCCGATGTGGATGCCGCGGCTGGCCAGGATGTCGTCCTTGCGGTCAAGCGAGCGGGCGCGCTCGGGCGAGACGCGCACGATGGAGAAGTCGGACGTGCCGCCGCCCATGTCGACGATCAGCGCCAGTTCCTCGCGCGTCACCTTTTGTTCGTAGTCGAGTGCCGCGGCAATCGGTTCGAACTGGAAGGCGATGTGCTTGAAGCCGTGGGCACGAGCGGCATTTTCGAGTTCGTGCTCCGCCTTCGCGTCAGCCTGGGCATCGTCGTCGACGAACTGCACGGGCCGTCCCAGCACGACGCTATCGACCGCGTCATGGGCTTCTTCTTCCAGCTTCTTTTTCAGATGGCCGACGAACAGGCCGACAATCTCCATGAAGCCGATCGAGCGCGCCTTGATGCGTGTCTTTTCGTGGGCGAGCGAGCTGCCGAGCACACTCTTCAACGAGCGCATCAGGCGGCCTTCGATACTGTCCGTATAGTTGGCAAGGGCGCGTCGCCCGAAATAGGTGCGGTTGTCCTCGAAATTGAAAAATACCGCACTGGGCAGCGTGACCTGGCCGTCTTCCAACGCCACCAGCCTCGGCTGCCCGTTCCTGACCACACTTACGGTGGAATTCGAAGTGCCGAAGTCGATCCCGGCGAATGCTGGTCGCATCGTGCGTTCCTGTATTTCTGATTTGGGGAGCAGCAGCTCGTGTCCGGTCGGGCCCGGGGGTCGCGGTCTAACCCATACCCTCGGAAAGGGAAACCACTTTTACGAGAGTTCAGTCTTTCCTGAAGACCAGTCTTCCGAGCCAGCCTGTCAGCATGGCCAGCGATACGGCAAAGACACCGTAGAGGAACGAGTAGTCGTGGGCGACGCGGAAGATCGACTGTTCGAAACCGGACTTGCGGATTTCGAGCTGGGCGGAGCTTTCCTTGATGAACAGGCCGCTCTTGAATAGGAAGGCGCGGGCCTTATGGGTGCCGACCGGAACGTTTGGGGCGAGCCTGACTGTGGCGCGGAACAGGTTCTGCGACAGGAACTGCACACCCCCGACATTCTCGCTGTAGAGGCCGGTCGCCGCCTTGCGTTCGCGCAGCGCGGCGGTGAACTCCTCGATTGTGGCCGGGCTGTCGCCGGCGTCGGCCGGCTGCAAATAGAGGTTCGAGGCGCCAAGCGACAGCTGCTTGTAGCTGTTGGGATCGGTGACGTCCTGCAGCGGCCGCGTCGTCGCCACCGAATAGGAGACAGGTACGTTTTTGAAGGTCTCCGACTCCAGATTGACCCAGACGCCGAGCACCCGGTCCTTGCGGCGCACGACGACCGGTCGGGCCGGGCCTTCCAGCACGACGATCACGTCGTAGCGCCCTTGCCGCGCGACAAGCGGATCCGCATTTTCCAGCGAGCCGAAGATGGTCAGGTCGGCGCCGGAAAAGCCGGCGGTAATCGAGACATTGTCGGTCGAAAGGCCGATCTGGATATTTTCGGTCAGAAGCGCCTGCGCCTTCGCCGGCGGCGCAGCCGCCAGCAGCGACAGCAAGGCGGCGGCCGCGAGCGTCCTGAAGCCAGCCATCAGCTCAGGCCCACGCCGGACAGCGAATAGAGATTGGGTGGCGTGACGAAGAGATCGATGGCAAGCCGGATGGCGACCGCCAGCACCAGCAGCGCCAGCAGCGCCCTGAGTTGCTCGCCCCGCAGCCGCTGACCGGCCTTGGCGCCATATTGCGCGCCGGCGACGCCGCCTGCCATCAACAGGAAAGCGAGCATGACGTCGACCGTCTGGTTGGTGGTGGCGTGGACCAGCGTGGTGTAGGCCGAGGTGAAGATGATCTGGAACAGCGAGGTGCCGATGACGACGTTGGTCGGCACTTTCAAAAGGTAGATCAGGGCCGGCACCATGATGAAGCCGCCGCCGACGCCCATGATCGACGACAGGAAGCCAATCGCCGCGCCCAGCCCAAGCACCGGAATGACGCTGACGAAGAGCTTCGAGGCCCTGAACCGCATCTTCAGGGGCAGGCGGTGGATCCAATTGTGCTGGCCGGATTTCTTCAAGACCGGTGCGGCGCCGCTGCGAGTGGCGCGCAATGCGTTGACACTCTCGACGAGCATCAGTCCGCCGACAGTGCCGAGCAGCACGACGTAGAGCAGCGAGATAAACAGGTCGAGCTGGCCGAGCCGGCGCAGGAGCGCAAAGACATAGATACCACCGGTCGAGCCGACGATGCCGCCGCCTAAAAGCACGCCGCCAAGCTTGAAGTCGAGCGTGCCGCGCTTCATGTGCGACAGGGCGCCGGAGAAGGAGGAAGCGATGACCTGGTTGGCGCCGGTGGCGACCGCGATTGCCGGCGGTATGTTGTAGAAGATCAGCAGCGGCGTAATGAGAAAGCCGCCGCCCACGCCGAACATGCCCGACAGGAAACCCACCGCCGCACCCATGGCCAGCAGCACGAAGATGTTGACGGAAATTTCCGCGATCGGGAGATAGATGCCCACCCGTCAGTCTCGATCAGTTTGCCTCCTGGCGAATGCAACCGTTGCGGGCATTTTGCGCTAAAAGGCTATTTCGTTCTTGCGCCGGCCGGGCGGTGAAGTCAAACTTCGCCGCGCCGCCGAAACAAAAAACAACTCAATCAGTTAACAGGCAAATCTGTGGCAAGGGCGTCGCGGAAACGACGCATCTGCCGTTATTTACGCGCGAGCAGCGCCTTGACCAGCTTTTCGTCGATCGCGCCGGTTGCCCTCATATCGTTGTCGGCCTGGAAGGCCATGATTGCGTTCTTGGTTTTCAGGCCCATCATGCCGTCGGGATTGCCGGCCTCGTAGCCGTTCTTGTTGAGAATGCGCTGGATGTTCTGGACCGCTTTCTTCATATCGATGCCGGCGGTCGTCTGCGGTGTGCCGTCCTGCCACGATTCAGGAATGTCGGCCGAATTGGCGGCTGGATCGAGCGGCTTGGCTGTCCACAGTTCAGCCGCGGCCCGCGCACGCTCCAACTGCTCGGGCCTCAGCGCCTTGGCGATCTCGTCGCGCTTGGCCGCTGCATCCTTGTCGCCGGTCTTGGCGACGAGCGCGAACCATTTATAGCTCTCCTCGAGATTCTGCTTCATGCCGACACCCTTCGCCGCGAGGATGCCGAGATTGAACTGGCTGTCCTTGACGCCGAGATCCGCCGCCGCCTGGAACCAGCGTGCTGCCGATTCGTTGTCGGTCACGCCGTCCGCCGCCATCGCAAACAGCACGGCAAGATTGTGCATTGCGCTGGCATTGCCCTGCTCTGCGGCAAGCTGGTACCAGGTCTTCGCTTTCTTGATGTCGCGTGCGACGCCGATGCCCTTCTCGTAGAAATTGCCGATGCGGTATTCTGCCGGTGCGAAACCGAGTTCGGCAGCTCTCTCATACCATTTGGCCGCCGCCGTCATGTCTTCCTTGACACTGCGTGACTCGGCGTAGCGCGAGCCGATCTCGAACAGCGCCTTGGCGTCGCCGCCGGCCGCTGCATCGCGCAGGGCGGCCGGACCGGCATCGGCCGGAACGTCGATCTTGGCAACGCCTGCCGGGGCAGCATCCGCCGGCGGCACAGTGCCGGTCGTGTCCTGCGTCGCAGCGGGGGCCATAGCAGGCGCGATAGGCTTTGGCTCGGCGTCGCTGGCCGTCGCCGCTGCCGGCGCGGGCACTGCGGCCGTGGTGTCTGGCGCCGCCAGGTCAGCGGACGCTCCGGAAGGCGAGGGCGCCGTCGATGCTTCGGCTGCCTGTGTGGCGGGGCCGGTTTGCGCCGCCGTGTCGTCCTTGGTCATCGATGCGGATGGCTCGGCCTGCCTGACGGTGGGCGACGGCTCGCTCTCCTGTGTTGTTGTCTGCGTGTCCGCCTTCGGCTCGCTGGCAACGCTGGCTAATGCGGTTTCCACCGGCTGTACGGCCACGGCTGGTGCCGCCTCATTGTCGGCGACTTCGACCGGGTCGGAGAAGAAGGCTTTGCCCAGTTGCAGGCCGGCAAGCGCCAGCATGATGGCGATTGCCCCCATCAGGATCGGCTTGCGCCGCGCCTTGAGCAGGTCGCCGATCCTGAGTGCCTTGACCGGGCCTTTCATCGTCGACTGGCGCTTGAGGGCGTCCGCCTCGGCGGCCGCCGCTTGCGCAGCCCTTCTGGCTGCCGCGATGAAGTCCGATTTCGCCGCCTCGGCGCTGCCTTCCCGGGCCGGCTGCCCGCGCTCGTCGCGCACGCGCTTCATGATGGCGCTGAGGTCGGGTGCGCCGGAGCCGGGTTCCAGTGGCCGGTTGGCGAGCTTGGGGTCGAGGGGCTCGTCGAGATCGACGCTCGGTATCTCGGCGCTCGGCGCCGAGCCTGCAAGCGGCGGCGTCTCGGTCTCCTTCTTGCCCTTCAAGGCGCGCGCCAGCCCGCCTAACATCGATTTCCTGCCGCCGCCTTGTTCGTTCTTTTCACGTGTCGTGTCTGAACCGAGAGCCGCCAGGGCGGCTGCCGCGGCGGCCTCGGCCGGCGTTCGCGGACCTGGCTCTCCGCGCACGAGCGCCGCGGCGCGGCCGTCGAGATCGGCCATGTTGCCCGTCAACGGCAGCGGCTGGTCGAGGTCCATCGACGGTGCATCCTGCACCGAGATCTTGGATGCCCGCCCGGAGCGCTTACTCAACTCCGCGCTTGCCGGTTCGCCGGTCTCCAGTGAACCAAGCCTGTCAACGATCTTGAGCAGCGTATCGTGGATAGCCTCGAACGTCCTCGAATTGCGCTCGTCCGAACGGCGCGTCAGCGCCTCGAGCGTCTTCAGGTCCTGGGCGAGGCCGGTAACGGCCGCCGTGTTGGCGCTTGATCCGGCCAGCGAGCGGACGGCACTCTCGGCCGCCTCGCGCGCCGCGCCGAGGATGGAATCGCGGGTTCCGGCCAGCGATTTCTCGATTTCGTTGAGACGCGGGCTGATGTCGTCGAATTCCGGCAGCGGCGTGCCGGGCTTGGAAAGGTGCGCCGTCAGGCCGGCGACCTGCGCTTCGAGGCTGCGGATCAAAGCCGGGTCGATGCTGGCGACTTGTGCGGCGGACGAATCCAGCCGGCTTGAGATGTCTTCGAGCCGGCTCTCCAGGCCGCGGATCGCCGCCTCGTTGGCGGGATCTGGAACGCGTGTCTCCATCCGCTTGGCCAGCGCGGTGAAGCGGGCGTCGATGGCATCCATGATGTCGGCGTTGTCGACCTGCGGCATGCGCTGGTCCAGCCTGTCGGCGACCTCGTCCAACCGGCGCTCGAGGTCGCGAAACAGCATGTTGCCTTGTTCGATGGCGTCGCCCTGGCGGCGTTCCATCATGCTGGATAGCACGTCGAAGCGCTGCTCGAGCCCCTGGAAGATGTAATCGGCGTCGGGCATGGCCGGTGCGTGGTCGATCTTGTCGGAGATAAGCGCGATTTGCCTGGCAAGGCGCTCCATCGCCTGTTCCGGCAGATTGGCTCGGCCGGCCAGTTCGTCCACGCGGCTCGACAATGTGTTGAGCCGGTCGATGACCTCCCGGCCCGGACGATCCTGCGACACTTCTTCGATTTGCTGGGCCAGTGAATCGATCCGCTTCTCGATGCGTTCGAAGGGCTCGGGGTCGAACGAATTGGCTTGCGCGGCAACCGTCGAGGCGACGATCGCGCGGGAAATCTCGTCGAGCCGCTCGTCGATCTGGCTGAATGTGTCGCTGCCGCGATTGTCCTGCTGGCGGGCGAAATGATCGACCGCTCCGGCAAGCGTGCGGACCTTTTCTTCGAGCGAGCGCAGCGACAGCGATTCCGGCAGATTGCTGACGGCATTGCTGATCTGTTCGAGCCGCTCCGTCAGCGCCGACAGGCCGGGCGCGTCGGAGCGCTTGCGCTGATCGGCGTCGACGCGGTCCTCGAAGGCGTTCCAGCGGCGGTCGAATTCGTCCCAGCGGCGGCCGACCGCCTGCACGCTCTCCTCGCGCGCTAGCGTATCGAGCGCGGCCTTGACCTGCTCAAGCTCGAGCCGCAGCATATTGACGCTTCTGTCGTCGCTTTTTTCGGCCAGTGTCTGGATGGCGCCGGAAAGCCGCTCGAACTCGACGCCGAGTTCGGCGCTGCCTTTGCCGCCGCCATTTGACTGGAAGGCTCGCTCAATATTCTTGCGCAGTACGTCGAACTCGCGTTGCAGGCCGGAGGTCATCTGCTGGCGCAGCTCTTCGCGCAGGCCGCGCAATTCTCCGGCGATCTTGCCGGCTAAGGCGACGCTGTCCTCCTGACCGCGCACCCGGTCGATATCGCGGGCGATCGCCTGGTAGTTCTGGTCGAAGGCCGCTGCTGGACCTTTCGGCTGCTGCGCCTCGCGTGGGTCTTCATACCGGCGCTGCTGGCCATAGGGTTGAGCGCTGGGATAGCGCGGTTCTGCCGCTGGTCGGCGCGGATCGGGGTGGTTTGTCGTCTCCTCGCGCGTCCGCTCCAGCCGCTGCTCCAGAGTTTCCAGGGAGCGGTTGAGCTCTTCAAGCGTCGTGTGCGGCCGGCGTTGCCTGCCGGCGTTGAGTGTATCGAGGTAGGACCGCTTGCTGTTCATCAATGCGCCCGTTTCAGAATTGCTGGCTTTCACCAGGTTCCCAAAGTCCTGCCGGGACGAAGGCGACTGCTTGGCTTGTTGCAGTGGAAGACGAGCTTCCCGGGTCTCATCCGCGCTCCGAAAACCGTGAAAAATTTCAATACAGGATAGACACGGGTAACCGACATGCGCACATTTCGCCCCAACGTGGTAAACAACGCGTTAACCAAGCTTAAGAAGTTGCAACTTTGTCGGCTGGCTGCGGACGGCGCCGGGTGTCTTCTATTGGACGCACAAAGGACGCCGTGGACGTTTGATCAGCCGCATGATCGCTCCCGAAATCGGCAACGACTTTTTAGGTTATCCGCCGGCGCTGCGGCATAAAGTTCCAAGCCTAGAACGCTCTTGCGTGGTAGGGCGGCTATCGATATAGAATTGACGTAAACGTAAATGAGCGGATTACGCCGTTTGCGATTTGTTTGTTGAAACCACGAGTGGAAGCACGCCCCCGCTTTCACTCAGGCGACGCTAGGTCCGCGACCGCGACGCCATCAGACGGGGAAAGCCAGTGACCATGAAACTTATTTCGCCCGGCCAAGCCGCGGCCAACACCAACGATATGTCGAGCGAAGCCGGTGAAGAGCTTGTCCGCATCGGCGAAATGGCCAAGAAATACGGCGTGACGCTGCGTACGCTGCGTTTCTATGAGGACAAGGGTCTACTCAACCCGCAGCGCGACGGCTCGACCCGCCTCTATACGCGCCGCGACAGGGCCCGGCTGAAGCTGATCCTGCTTGGCCGCAAGGTCGGATTCTCGCTGCGTGACGTCAAGCAGATGATGGACCTCTACGATCCGAACGGCTCCAACACAAAGCAATTGCGGCTGGCGCTCGACAAGTCGGAGAAGCAGCTTGCCCGTCTGCAGAAGCAGCGGGCGCTGATCGACGATGCCATCAGCGAACTGAGTGCTTCGATGTTGACCGTCCGGCAAATGCTGATCGAGCGCTCGACGCCGCAGGCCAGCGTGGCGAGCTAAACTAAGCTTTCGATTTCCGACGGATAAGAGCCGCGCGGCTTTCGCTGCGGGGTTCTTCGTCGTTTGCCGTCCTTCGCCGTTTGCGGTCTTGGCGCGCGGGAGAAAATTCGTCGCACCGCAGAATTGACGTTTACGCAAACGTCAACATTTGCTATCTCCGACCCGTCATACTGGCCCGCCTGCTATCCTCATACACTGGTACACTGGGGCTGATTTCGGGGCCAAGACCGCATGGTGGAGGAAAACGCATGCCGATCTACAAGGCGCCGATCCGCGACACGATGTTCGTGCTGAACGAAGTGCTGGGGTATCAGCGCTATTCCAATCTTCCCGGATTTTCCGACGCCACGCCGGATGTGCTCGAGGCCATCCTTGCCGAAGGGGCGAAACTCGCTGAAAACGTGATGCAGCCGCTGAACCGTGTCGGCGACACGGAAGGTTGCGTGCGCCATGACGACGGTTCGGTAACGACGCCGAAAGGCTTCAATGAGGCCTTCGACCAGTATCGCGAAGGCGGCTGGATGGGGCTCGCCGCACCTGTCGAGTTTGGCGGGCAAGGCTTGCCCTACGCGGTGCACACCGCGGTTGCCGAATACATGGTGTCGGCCAATATGTCGCTGATGATGTATGCGGGCCTGACGCAAGGCGCGATCGCTGCGATCATCACCCATGGCACCAAAGAGCAGAAGGCAACATGGTTGCCGAAGCTGGTCGAGGGCGCCTGGACCGGCACCATGAATCTGACCGAGCCGCACTGCGGAACCGATCTTGGCCTGCTGCGCACCAAGGCCGTCCCAAATGGCGACGGCACCTACAGGATATCCGGCCAGAAGATCTTCATCTCGGCCGGCGAGCATGACATGTCGGACAATATCGTCCACCTGGTGCTGGCCCGTATCGAGGGCGCGCCGGATGGCGTGAAGGGCATCTCCCTGTTCATCGTGCCGAAGTTCAAGCTCGATGCCTCAGGCAATCCGGGCGAGAAGAACACCGTTTCCTGTGGCTCGATCGAGGAGAAGATGGGTATCCATGGCAACTCGACCTGCGTCATGAATTACGACGACGCTGAAGGCACGCTGCTCGGCGAGGCCAATGGCGGGCTGAAAGCAATGTTCACCATGATGAATGAGGCGCGGCTTGGCGTCGGCCTGCAGGGGCTCTCGCTATCGGAGGTCGCCTACCAGAATGCGGTTTCCTACGCCAAGGACCGTCTGCAGGGCCGCTCGCTGTCAGGACCGAAGGCGCCGGACAGGAAGGCCGATCCGATCATCGTTCATCCGGACATCCGCCGCAGCCTGATGACCATGAAGGCGTTCAACGAGGCCGGCCGCGCGCTGGCGCTGTGGACGGCGATCAAGTCCGACATCGCTCACCGCTCCGGTGACGACAAAGATCGCCAGGTCGCAGACGACTATACCGGCCTGATGACGCCGGTGGTCAAGGGCGTGCTCACCGACAAGGGTTTCGATCATGCGGTAATGGCGCAGCAGGTGTTCGGCGGCCACGGCTATATAGAAGAACACGGCATGAGCCAGTTCGTCCGCGATGCCCGCATCGCCATGATCTATGAGGGTGCCAACGGCATCCAGGCGCTCGACCTCGTCGGCCGCAAGCTGGCCTTGAATGGCGGCCGCGCGGTCCAGGTCTTCTTTAGGGAAGTCGGAGAGTTCTGCGAGGAGAACCGCACCGACGAGAAGATGGCGCCCTTCACCAAGGCGCTTAAAAAGGGCCTCGACGATCTGCAGGCGGCGACGATGTGGCTGGTGCAGAACGGCATAGCCAGGCCCGACAATGCGGGTGCCGCCTCGACCGACTACATGCATCTCTTCGGCCTGGTGGCGCTGGGCTATATGTGGGCCCGGATGGCCAAGGTGGCCGCAGCGAAATTGGCTGATGGTCCCGACGGCGCTTCGTCTTTCTACGACAACAAGCTGGTGACGGCGCGCTTCTTCGTAGAGCGGATCATGCCGGAGACGTCGGCGCATCTTGCCCGCATCTCCAGCGGTGCCGACACATTGATGGCACTGCCGGCGGAAGCGTTCTAGCTTCGGCGTTCCCCTGCCCCTCGAGGGAGGGTGGCCCGAAGAGCCGGGAGGGGTTCTGCGTGCAGTGCGCCGACCTCCATTCTGGTGCATGCCTTGGAGGAAAATGATCGCAATGCCGTGGCACATGGCGCAGGTTGTAAAAGATAAGGTCGAGCAAGTCATCGGCGACTCCACCCGGCCGCTTCGCGGCCACCCTCGTCTCGAGGGGGACGTCGGCGCGAGGGAGAAACCATGACCAACCCCGCCGAAATCCTGGGCCTTCCCAAGCCCGCCTGGGCGGCGGACGAGGTCGGCATGCTTTACGACATGGCGCACCGCTTCATGTCGGAAGAGATCGCGCCGCGTTACGACGAGTTCGAGAAGAACGAGATGGTCGACCGCGAAAGCTGGCAGAAGGCGGGTGCTGCCGGACTGCTGTGCGCCTCGATGCCGGAGGAATATGGCGGATCGGGCGGCACCTTCGCGCATGAGAGCGCCATCATCGAGGCGATCGGCCATGTCGGCGTCGACGGGTTCGGCATTGGCCTGCACAATTCGATCGTTGCCCCCTATATCCTCCACTACGGCTCGGAGGAGCAGAAGAAGAAATGGCTGCCGAGGCTGGCGACCGGCGAGCTGATCGGCGCCATCGCCATGACTGAGCCGGGTGCGGGCTCCGACCTGCAGGGCATCAAGATGCGTGCCGAAAAGGACGGCAACCGGTACAAGCTCAGCGGCTCGAAGACTTTTATCACCAACGGCCAGCTCGCCAATTTCATCATCGTCGTTACCAAGACCGATCCTGAGAAGGGCGCCAAGGGCATCTCGCTGATCGTCGTCGAGACTGACGAGGTGGAGGGTTTCGCGCGCGGCCGTAACCTCGACAAGATCGGCCTCAAGGCCAACGACACGTCGGAACTGTTCTTCAACGACGTGCGTGTGCCGACCTCGAACCTGCTCGGCAATGACGAAGGCCAGGGCTTCGTCCAGTTGATGCAACAATTGCCGCAGGAGCGGCTGCAGATCGGCACCACTGCTATTGCCATGGTCGAGCGGGCTCTGGCGCTTACCATCGACTACGTCAAGGAGCGCAAGGCGTTCGGCAAGGCCATCATCGAATTCCAGAACACCCAGTTCAAGCTTGCCGAATTGAAGACCGAGGCGACCATCGGCCGCGTCTTCTATAATGACTGCATTGCCCGCCATATTAACGGTGGCCTCGACCCGGTGACGGCTTCGATGGCCAAATACTGGCTGTCAGACCTGCAAGGAAAAGTCGTCGACGAATGCCTTCAATTGCATGGCGGCTATGGCTACATGAATGAATATCCGATCGCCCGCATGTTCCGCGATGCCCGCGTCCAGCGCATCTACGGCGGCACCAACGAGATCATGAAATTGCTGATCGGGCGGAGCCTTTAGGAGGTCGCATGTCGAAGCATTTTGCTGGGCTTCGCTGGAAGTCGGGGGCACGGGAGGATTTCCTTTCCGGCCGCTGTTCCCGGGTCCATGAACTTCATTTTGATGGTGGCGCGGTCATCTCCGCTTCCGCATCGCCGTCGATTGTGCCGGCACCTTTTAGCGATGCAACGATCGTCGATCCGGAAGAACTGTTCGTCGCTTCGCTTTCTTCTTGCCACATGCTCTGGTTCTTGGATCTGGCAAAACGCGCTAAGCTCAATGTCCGATCTTATCACGACGAAGCCGAAGGCCTGATGGCCAAGAATGCTGAGGGGCGCACAGCCATCACACATGTCACCCTTCGGCCGCTCGTCGAATGCGACGCAGATGCGGCTATGATCGAGAGTATTCATCACAAGGCGCACGACGCCTGTTTCATCGCCAATTCGGTGCGGACCGAAGTGGTGGTCGAGCCCCGATTTTAGATCACAGGAGATCACCAATGGCCGAAGCTTATGTCTATGATGCCGTGCGCACGCCGCGCGGCAGGGGCAAGAAAGATGGCTCCCTGCACGAAGTGCCGGCGGTGCGGCTCGGCGCCAAGGTGCTCGAGGCCATCCGCGACCGCAACGGGCTGGACACTAGCACCGTCGACGACATTATCTTCGGCTGCGTCGATCCGGTTGGCGAGGCGGGTGCGGTCATGCCACGTGCCGCCGCTTTCGAAGCCGGCTACGACACCAGGGCGCCCGGCATGCAGATATCGCGCTTCTGCGCCTCGGGCCTCGACGCCATCAATTTCGGGGCCGCCAAGATCGCGCAAGGCGCCGACGAGATCGTCATTGCCGGTGGCGTCGAATCGATGTCGCGCGTCGGCATGGGCGCCTCCGGCGGCGCCTGGTTCATGGATCCCTCGGTCGGCCTGCCCGGCTGGTTCGTGCCGCAAGGCATATCGGCCGACCTGATCGCCACCAAATACGGCTTTTCGCGCGATGACGTCGACGCCTATGCGGTCGAGAGCCAGAAGCGCGCCGCCAAGGCGTGGGGAGAGGGCCGCTTCAAGAATTCGGTGATCTCGGTCAAGGACCAGAACGGCCTGACCATCCTCGACCATGACGAGCACATGCGGCCCTCGACCGACATGCAGTCGCTGGCCGCACTCAATCCGTCCTTCGTCATGCCGGGCGAAATGGGCGGCTTCGACGCCGTCGCCGTGCAGAAGCATCCCGAGGTGGAAGAGGTCAACCACGTCCACCATGCCGGCAATTCCTCCGGCATTGTCGACGGCGCGGCGGCCGTGCTGCTCGGCTCGAAAAAGGCGGGAAAGACGCTCGGCCTCAAGCCGCGCGCGCGCATCCGTGCGTTCGCCAATATCGGCTCCGAACCGGTGCTGATGCTGACCGGCCCGGTCGACGTCACCGAGAAGCTGTTGAAGCGGGCGAAGATGAAGCTGCAGGACATCGACTTGTTCGAGCTCAACGAGGCCTTCGCTTCGGTGGTGCTGCGCTACATGCAGGCTTTCGACATTCCGCATGACCGGATCAACGTCAATGGTGGGGCCATCGCCATGGGCCATCCGCTCGGCGCCACCGGTGCGATGATCTTCGGTACGGTGCTGGACGAATTGGAACGCCGTGACCTCAACACCGCGCTGGTGACGCTTTGCATCGGAGCCGGCATGGGCACTTCAACGATCATCGAACGCGTCTGACGGAGAGAGATGATGAGCTACGCCAATTTCACCCTCGACATCGACGCCGACGGCATTGCGCTGGTCACCTGGAACATGCCGGACCGTTCGATGAACGTCTTCACCGAGGAGGTGATGCGCGAACTGAACGCCATCGTCGACAAAGTGGCAAGCGATGCAGTGATAAAGGGCGCGGTGATCACCTCCGGCAAGGATACGTTCTCGGGCGGCGCCGATATCACCATGCTGCAGAAGATGCTGGCGAGCTTCGCCGCCGATAAGGCGAAGGACCCGGAGAAGGCGACCAAGGCGCTGTTCGACAAGGCGGGCGCTATGAATGGCCTGTTCCGTAAACTGGAAACGTCGGGCAAGCCGTGGGTTTCGGCGATCAACGGCACCTGCATGGGCGGCGCGTTCGAATTGTCGCTCGCCTGCCATGGCCGTGTCGCGGCCGATTCCGACCAGGTGAGGATGGCGCTTCCGGAAGTGAAGATCGGCATTTTTCCAGGCGCCGGCGGCACCCAGCGCGTGCCGCGGCTGACCGACCAGCAGCAGGCGCTGCAAATGCTGACGTCCGGCCAGACGCTGTCGCCGCAGAAGGCCAAGTCAATGGGCTTGATCCATGAGATCGCCGAGGCGGACAAGCTGGTCGAAACTGCCAAGGCGATGATCAAGAACGGCTTGAAACCGGTGGCGCCATGGGATGAAAAGGGCTTCAAGCTGCCCGGCGCTCCGATCTATTCGGTGGCAGGTGCCAATCTGTGGCCGCCGGCTATCGCCATTCTGCGCCGCGAGACCTATGGCAATTATCCCGCTGCCGCCGCCATCCTGAAATGCGTCTACGAGGGCCTGCTGGTGCCGTTCGATACCGCCTTGCGGATCGAGCAACGCTACTTCACCGAGATCATGCAGACCAGGGAAGCGGCGGCGATGATCCGCTCATTGTTCGTGTCGCTGCAGGAACTGAACAAGGGCGCTCGCCGCCCAGCTGGTGTGCCGGAAACGACGTTCAAGAAGATCGGCGTGCTCGGCGCCGGCTTCATGGGCGCCGGGATCGCCTATGTAACGGCCAAGGCCGGCATTCCGGTGGTGCTGCTCGACCGCGACATGGAGTCCGCCACCAAGGGCAAGGCGCATTCCGAGACCCTGATCTCGGATCAGGTGAAGAAGGGCCGTGCCAAGCCGCAGGATAAGGATCGGTTGCTGTCGCTGATCACGCCAACAGCCGATTACGCGGATCTTGCCGGCTGCGATCTTGTGGTCGAGGCGGTGTTCGAGGACTCGGCCGTCAAGAAGGATGCCACCGAACAGGCCGAGGCTGTACTCAAGCCGTCGGCGATCTTCGCCTCGAATACGTCGACCATACCGATTACATCGCTGGCCAGGAATTCGGCGCGGCCGAAGAATTTCATCGGCATCCACTTCTTCTCGCCGGTCGACAAGATGATGCTGGTCGAGATCATCCTCGGCAAGAAAACCGGCGACAAGGCGCTGGCCACCGCGATCGACTTTGTCCGCGCCATCAAGAAGACGCCGATCGTCGTCAACGATACGCGCGGTTTTTACGTCAATCGCTGCGTACTGCGCTACATGTCGGAAGCCTACAAGATGCTGATCGAAGGTGTTCCGGCGCCGATGATCGAGAATGCGGCGAAAGCCGCTGGCATGCCGGTCGGTCCTCTGGCGTTGACCGACGAGACGGCGATCGACCTTGCCCAGAAGATCATGAAGCAGACCATGCGCGACCTCGGCGACAAGGCGGTCGATCCGAAGCAGATGGCGCTGATCAACACGATGGTCGACACGCATGGTCGCTTGGGCCGTAAGAACAGCAAGGGCTTCTATGACTATCCGGCAAAACCGGCAAAGAAGAAGCTGTGGCCAGGCCTCAGGGACCTCTACCCGCAGCTGTCGCCGGAGCAGGTCGACTATGAGGAACTGAAGCAGCGGCTGCTGGTCACCATCGCGCTTGAGGCGGTACGGGTGATGGAAGAGGGCATCGTTACCGACCCACGCGAGGCCGATGTCGGCTCGATCCTGGCCTTCGGCTTCGCACCTTATACAGGCGGTGCACTGTCCTACATCGACGGCATCGGCGCGAAGAAATTCGTCAAACTCGCCAAGCGCCTGCAGAAGAAATACGGCGCCGAGTTCAAGGCGCCGAAGCTGCTGCTCGACATGGCCGAGAAGGGCGAGACCTTCTACGAGCGCTTCGATCCCTATACCAGGAACGAGGCCAAGGAGGCGGCCTGACGCCGTCTCCGGCGGTGGACAAGATGGCGGCCAAGGGGTAGAACAGCGAAGGTATTTTTTCCTGTTTCGAAGGAGAGCAAGGTGCTCTCGCACGACCGCGTTTGGGCCGCCATCGACGCTCTTGCCGAGCGTTATTCGCTTTCGGCCTCCGGCCTTGCCAGGCGCGCTGGGCTCGACTCGACCGCCTTCAACAAATCGAAGCGGCTGTCCTCAGATGGGCGGCCGCGCTGGCCGTCGACCGAATCGCTGGCCAAGATCATCGAGGCGACCGGCGCCTCGCTGGATGAATTTGCAGGGCTGGTCGAAGGCCGGGGTAATTCCGGCGCACTGCCCGTGCAGAAATCGTCGGTGCCACTGCTTGGCTTCGCCCAGGCCGGCGCCGGTGGCTTCTTCGACGACGCCGGTTTTCCGGCGGGGCAGGGATGGGACCTGATCGAACTGCCGGCACGGGCAACCGAAACCTCCTATGCGTTGAAGGTCCAGGGCGATTCCATGCTGCCGCTCTACCGCAATGGCGATGTCCTGATCGTCGAGCCGGGAGCTACCATACGAAAGGGCGATCGCGTCGTCGTCAAGACAAATGCCGGCGAGGTGATGGCTAAGGTGCTCGACCGCCAGACACCGAAGTCGATCGCGCTGGTCTCCCTCAATCCCGATCACCCGGACCGCGACATCCCCATGGGCGATGTCGAATGGGTGGCGCGGATTGTCTGGGCAAGCCAGTAGGCGCGGGGCCGGTGCGTCTGCCTCACCTTGCCTTGGCTGTTCTGGCGATCCCGGCGATGGCCACGGCAATTGTCGCCGGCGGCCGCGCCGTCCAGAGCGAAGGCGGCGGCGCCTGGGAGCAAATCCAGGTCGGCGCTGAACCGCAGCCCGCCGCGCCGGCTACGTCGGCCATCCCGAAACCAGTGCCGGCCAAGCAGGCGGCGCATTCGAGGGCAATCGATCCAGAAATCGTGGTGCCGCCGCAGCTCGGTTCCAACGAGCTTGAACGGATAGAGCCGCGCGCCCCGTTGAGCGATCTGGCATTGGCCGGACCGCCCAAGCCGCCAAAAACGAAAATGCCCGACGACTGGAAAGGCACGAAACTATTCCAGCCCATCGCGCCGGCCGCCGGGGTCATCGAAGCAAAGGGCTATTCGATTGCGGTTTCCGGTATCGACATCGTCAAGCAGGAGGAGACTTGCACCGACGGCGGCGAGTCCTGGAATTGCGGCATTCGGGCGCGAACGGCCTTCCGCGCCTTTCTCCGCAGTCGTGCGGTGGTCTGTGCCGTGCCGCCCGAAGGCGGTCGTGATCTGATCGCCGCCGAGTGCCGGATCGGCAATCAGGATATCGGCCAATGGCTGGTCGAAAATGGCTGGGCGCGCGCCGCTACGGGCGGCCCTTACGTAGAAGCCGGCGAGAAGGCGCGTGCAGCAAAAAAAGGCGTCTTCGGGCCGGCGCCGAGCGTTTCACGCCTGCCGCCGCTCCCGGCTGCTGCGTCGCGATCCGCGCCTGTAGCGCCTAGCTCGATCCTGGAGGAGCAGGACGGCGCCCTCACGCCGCCAGCTGACCAGCCAGCGCCCGCTGAATGAGCTCGCGCGTTTCGGCGATGCCGTAGAGCGCGGCGAAGGAGCCGAAGCGCGGCCCGCGTTCCTGACCTATCAGCACCTGATAGATCATCTGGAAGAAGGCGACGGAGACACCGGGTCCGCCCTCCGGGCTCTGCTTGGAATGATCCTGGTAGCGCTCGATCTTGCGCGCAACATTGAGGGCGGCGTTCTGGATTGCCTCGCTGTCGGCATCAGCCGGCAGCGCGGCGAGCGCTTCCGAAAGCTTGGTCAGCGCCTCGCGCTCGACCGCGTCGGCAGCACGGTACACTTTCGCCGGCTTCACGAAATCGTCGAAATAGCGGATGGCATATTCTGCCAGCCGGTCGAGCTCGGGATGGCTCGTCGGCGTCACACCCGGCGCGTGGCGCGAAATGAAACCCCACAGCACGCTCCTGTTTTGGGCATTCGAGGCGCTGACCAGGTTGAGCAGCAGCGAGAACGGAACCGGCAGGTCGACTGCCGGGGGATTGCCGTCATGCATGTGCCAGACCGGATTGCCCAGCCGCTCCTTCCAGTCCTGCCTCTGATAGGCAGAGAGGAACGTATAATACTCGTCCACTGCCTTCGGGATAACGTCGAAATAAAGCTTCTTCGCGGTTCGCGGGCGCTGGAACATATAAAGGCTAAGACTCTCGGTCGGCGCGTAAGTTAGCCACTCGTCGATGGTTAGCCCATTGCCCTTCGACTTCGAGATCTTCTGGCCGTGCTCATCGAGGAACAGCTCATAATTGAAGCCCTCCGGCGCCGGAGCATCGAGCGCGCGGCAAATCTGCCCGGCGAGCTTGACGGAATCGATCAGATCCTTGCCGGACATCTCGTAATCGACGCCGAGTGCTGCCCAGCGCATCGCCCAATCGGGCTTCCATTGCAGCTTGGCATGACCGCCGGTCACCGGCGTCTCGAAGCGCTCGCCGGTGTCCGGATCGCGCCACACGATGGTGCCGGCGCCGAGCTTGCGCTCGTCGATCGCGACTTGCATGACGATCCCGGTCTTGGGATGGATCGGCAGGAAGGGCGAATAACTCAGCGCCCGTTCCTCGCGCAGCGACGGCAGCATAATTGCCATCACGTTATCAAAGCGCTCGAGCATCTTGAGCAGCGTCGCGTCGAAGCGGCCGGAAGTATAATAGTCGGTCGAGGAAGCGAATTCGTAATCGAAGCCGAAACGGTCGAGGAAAGCGCGCAGCCGTGCGTTATTGGCGGCGCCGAACGACGGATACTCATTGGAGAAAGGGTCCGGTATCCTGGTCAGCGGCTTGCCGAGATAGGCGCGCAGCATGTCCTTGTTAGGCACATTGTCCGGCACCTTGCGCAATCCGTCCATGTCGTCGGAGAAGCACAGCAGTCGCGTCTTGACCTTGTCTTCGGTCAGCACGCGGAAGGCGTGGCGCACCATAGATGTGCGCGCCACCTCGCCGAACGTGCCGATATGCGGCAGGCCGGACGGGCCGTAGCCGGTCTCAAACAGCACCGTTTCCGGGTAGCCGCCGATCGCGTAGCGAGCGACGATCTTTTTCGCTTCCTCGAACGGCCACGCCTTGCTTTCGGCGGCGGCGGTGAGGACTTCCGGACTGAGATCGATCGGCTGTTGTTCGGCCATGATGCTATTCCTGCAACTTGCCGGCATCCATGCCGGCAGCCGCATGCTCTAGACCATGATCCCGAAAAGTGGAACCCGGTTTCAGGGCAGGACCGCGATCAGGCAAGAAGATTAAGAGCTCCCGTCCCAATTAGTCGGGATGGATCAAGTTCCAAGGCGTGACCGGAGCGCCAACGATGGCGGCTGTTTTTCCTTGCGGCGCCGGTCTCTCGTTCCTAACTTCGGGACCCATCTCAAGGAGTTGTAAATGCCATTGTCGCCACACGAAGCCATGATCTACCTGATGGTCATCACTTCGGCGTCGGACCGCGACATGACCGACATCGAACTGGCGCGGATCGGCGACGTCGTTCGATCCTGGCCGGTGTTTGAGGATTTCAACCAGGAGCGGCTGGTCGATGTCGCTCAGGCCTGCCAGGAAATGCTGCAGGAAAAGGACGGGCTGGAGGGCGTCCTGGCGCGTGTCGCCGAGGCGCTTCCGGAACGCTTGCGTGGTACCGCCTATGCCGCCGCCTTCGAGGTTGCGGCCGTCGATCTCGAAATGCGCCTGGAGGAGGTGCGCGTGCTGCAGCTCGTCCGCCGGGAACTCGATCTCGATGCGCTGACGGTCGCCGCCATCGCGCGAGCCGCCAAGGCGCGCCTTCGCACGCTGACCTGAGCCGGCAGTCAGAAAAAGCTGACCGGAAAATAGCGAAGATAAAACTCGGCGAACGTACCTTTCACCGAAATTTCCTGCAGCGCGTAGTCGAATGCGGCCGCCAGTGCCGGATCGTCGGCCCTGGTGGCGATTACCATGCCTGAGCCAAGGTATTCGGGCGCCAGATAGGGGCCGCCGGCAAAGCGGCAACAGCCAGCCGCATCGGAGCCGCCGAGCCAGAACGCGAAACGCATGCCGTCGCCGAAGGCGGCGTCGATCTTGCCGGCTTTAAGCCTGCCATAAAGCTCCTCCGGCTTTGCGACGGGGACGATTTGGACGTCGCCGAAATAAGTGCGCAGCATCCGCTCATGCGCGGAACCGGCGATCACGCCGACACGTTTGCTGCGCAGCCTGTCGAACATTGGTTCGGTCAACGCCTGTGTCTTCAGCATGATGAAGCGTGCCGGAAATTGCAGGTAGGGGCGTGAGAATGCGTATTTCGACCGCGACTCCGGCGTCGCGGCGATGCCGGCAATGATCGCTTCGCCTTCGTCTTTCCCGAGCGCACCTTCGAGCTCGGCCCAGGGCAGCGCCTGGATCTGGCATTTTTCGGCAATGCCGAGCTCGGCGCAGATGGCGCGCGCCAGGTCGACATGGAAGCCCGACAGCCGGCCTGCCCCATCGAGGAAATTGAATGGCGGGAAATCCGTGGTGGTCAGGAATCGCAGCCGCGGCAGCATCGAAAGGTCCGGCTTTGGCAGCCGCTCCTTGGCGTCCCAAAACACCGGCACCTGCGGCTCCGCGGCGAGCGCATCAGCCGCAAGCGATTGCGCCCCGATCAATATCGAAATCAATGAAATGGATATGCGCCGAAACGCCACGCGACGACTCCGTCCGGTCTTGCCCCGGCTTTAGTACGAAATAACACAGGTTTTTGTACGAAAATAACACAGGTACAACGGTTTTTGGTTTCATCGTGACGATTTAGGGATATTGTTTAGTGAGTTTGCAAATGACTGCGTGATGCCGGCTGAAGAGGAGCAGTAGGACGCACAGGGGAAGCAGCTTTGCAGTCCGGGGTTGATGGCGTGGTGCGGGTTGATCACTGCCATTGGCCTCAAGAGCGGAAGGCAACATGGGGTAGATGTTGCGATGGGTCATTTCGATCGTACCCTGGAACTGATAGATCAGTTGCAGCACGCCGGCACAGCGGCCGCCGTCTGCGAAAAGCTGCTGGGGGTAACAAGCGGGTTCGGGCTGACGGCGCTGATGGCCGGGACGGTTCCGCAACCTGGCACGCCGAGAAACCAGCAAAAGGACCATGTGCTGCTTTGCGACTGGCCGGCTGAATGGCTTGAGCGCTACGTCGCGCGCAACTACGTCGATCACGACCCCGTCGTCAGTCACATGAAGCAGCTTCAAGCGCCATTCCAGTGGCGGGAAGCGTCTCAGGGCATCCGCATCGGCAAGAGCGGCGGCGAGGTGATGGGCGATGCCGGCGAATTCAAGCTGCGCGACGGGTTGGCCTTCCCGCTAATCACGCTCGATGGCCAGATCGTCATGGTGTCACTAGGCGGCGAGGCTGTCGAATTGTCGAGCGCCGAGTTTGGGCTGGTGTCGCTTGTCTCGACTTATGCGATTGGCCGCGCAATGCAACTCCACACCATGGCGGGCAAAACCATCGATCATGTCGAATTAACGCCGCGTGAGCGCGAATGCCTGCAATGGGCCGCCGTTGGCAAGTCCGAATGGGAGATCTCACAAATTCTCGGCATTTCGGAACACACGTCAGAGAAACACCTTCTTAACGCCAAAAGCAAACTCGGTGCCGTCAACCGGGTCCAGGCCGTCGCGGAAGCGATAAGGCGCGGCTATATTAACTAGGTCGGCCGCGCCGGCCTAGAAATTCTTGCTTGCGTGATCGCGTAATTTTTTTGGGAAAGCACGGCCGTATCTTCCTATTGAAACAGGAGACGGCAAAATGCTCTTTTCCCTCACGACCCAGGAATTGATGGAACGGCCCGACCTCTGGGAGTCAGTTCATCGTTTGCGTTACAAGATTTTCGTCGAAGAGATGGGATGGACCGATCTGCAGCGCCCCGATGGCCTGGAGATCGATCAATTCGACCACGACGAGGCAGTGCACCAGATCGTCATCCGCAATGGCGAGCTCGCCGGTTACCAGCGGATGTTGCCGACGACTCGGGCACATCTTCTAACCGATGTGCTGGCGGACCTTTATGAGGGAACCCCACCGTCGGGCCCGAATGTCTATGAACTGACCCGCTATGCGGTTGCACCGGGGTTCCGCGACGGCCGGCGCGGCGTGTCGACGGTCGGCACGGAGCTGATCGCCGGCTTCGTCGAGTGGGGTCTGAAGCGCAACGTCAACCAGGTTATCATCGAATTCGAGCCGATGTGGGTGCTTCGCGCGCTGCAGCTGCATTTCCTGGCAACGCCGCTCGGTTACCAGCGTACCTATGGCAACCAGCAGGTGGTTGCCACACTGCTCACCTTCAACGAGCACACGCTCGACGTGGTGCGTTCGCGCCGCAACCACTTTGCGCCGGTGCTGGCCAGAGGGTACCCGGACATGCTCGGACAGAGGCGCGCCTCGTGAGATTGGAGAGAGGCCATGAACGTTCACTCAAAAGCAGAATTCCGCAATCACACGCTGATCGTCACGGTATCGTCGGGTGACGGCCGCCCGGTGCTGGACAGGCTGGCCTATGAAAGCCTGGCCAGGACATTCCATGAAGCCGCTGCCGACGACGACGTCCGCGTCGTGGTCCTGCGCGGTCTGGCCGGGTGCTTCTGCCTCGGCGCCGATTTCTCCGAATTTCTCGACGCCACCAAACATCGGCGACTGATCGACGCCGTTACCGATATGTTTCGCACGCTGGCGACATTCCCGAAACCGGTCCTTGCCTGTGTCGACGGCGACGCCGTCGGCGTCGGCTGCACCCTCCTGTTCCACTGCGACATGGTGATCGCCTCGAGCAAGAGCACGTTTCGGGTGCCGTTCGTCGATTTCGGCCTGGTGCCGGACGCGGCGACCAGCATCCTGGCGCCGCAGAAGCTCGGCTATGCCGGGGCGTTCCGCTTCTTCTGCCTGGGCGACACGCTCGCCGCCGAAGATGCCAGGGCACTGGGCCTTGTCGGCGAGATCGTGACGGACGCCAGCGTCGAGGAAGCCACGTTGGCAAGAGCCAGGCAACTCGCCAAGAAGCCTGTCGCGGCGCTGCAGCAGACGCGCGACCTGCTTAGGGGCGACACCGGCGCGCTCTGCGACCGCATCGACCAGGAGATCTCGCTCTTCCAGCAGGCGCTGCAGGACGACACTACGCTGAAGCGACTGCAGCGGATTGCCCGGCTGGCGGCATGACAGCCGCGTATCGATGAGGTGAGCTTATTTTTCGAGGAAAGTCGGCCCTTCGCCGATGATCTTCTTGTCTACCTTACCGATGACGTCTAGATCGCGGCCGTCATAGGGAAGCGACAGGAGAATGCGCTGCATGACGGCCAGCCGCGCGCGCCGCTTGTCGTTCGCCCGCACAATGATCCAGGGCGCGAACTCCTTGTGCGTGCGTTCGACCATCAGATCGCGCGCCTTGGTGTAGTCGTCCCATTTGGTGATGCCGGCGATGTCGATCGGCGAAAACTTCCAGCTCTTCAGCGGGCTCCAGCGACGGTCGTGGAACCGCTCGAGCTGTGTTTCCCGACCGATGTTCAGCCAGAATTTGAAGAAATGGATGCCTTCGTTGCGGATCATCCGCTCGAAATGCGGAACCTCGTCCAGAAATTGCTCGTGCTGCTCGGGCGTGCAGAATCCCATCACCGGTTCAACACCGGCGCGGTTGTACCAGGAGCGGTCGAAGGTGACGAATTCGCCCGACGTCGGGAAGTGGTCGACGTAACGCTGGAAGTACCATTGTCCAAGCTCGGTGGGTGTTGGCTTGGTCAGCGCCACGTTGCGCGCCGTGCGAGGGTTCAGATACTGGCGCAAAACGAAGATCGTGCCGCCCTTGCCGGCAGCGTCGCGCCCCTCAAACAGCGACATTACCCGCTTGCCTGTCGACTGCAGCCACGCCTGCGCCTTGACCAGCTCGATCTGCAGCTTCTCTAACCTCTCGTCATACTCCTCGCTCTTCATTTTCTTGTCGTAAGGGTAGCCGCCGGCGGTGAGCTTGCGGTCCTCGATCCAGTCGGGAAGCGTCGGGGCCTCGATGTCGAACTCCCGCTCCTTGCCGTCGATCATGATCTTCAGCGGCCCCGATGAAGCTGCAGCGGGGCTTTCCTTGGCGTTTTTCATCGAGACGAACCTTTCCAGCCTCCGGACTCATGCTATTGGAAGCCTTACTGCATCGGCCCGAATATCGGAATCGATTTTCGGAAAGAACGATGCAGCAGATAAACCGGTAGAGCGTCCTTTGTGCGCCCAATTGGACGCACGGCGCTCTAGCGTCGGTCCAGTAGGAAGTTATTGAGCGTTGGCCGCACACGGAGCGCAGGCGACGGAGCGCAAATGGCCGATATCGGCACAGAGCGGAAAGGCAGGGCGCAAGCCATCGCCATGCGGCTGTGGAACAGCCGCTGGCTGCTCGCGGCCGGCTTCGCTGCGGTTCTGATCGTTTATGGTTTTGCCGGCATGTCTGGCTATGTGGTGCTGCTGGCAGGCGCCGTGCTGGTTGCCGCTGCGATACTGCCGGCCGGCGTCGCCCGTCAATCGACCAAAAATGCCGCGGCCGTCGAGGCGAGCGGCTTGCAACAACTTTCCGGCGAATATCTCGCGGCAGCGGTTGCCGATCCGCTGATCATTTTCGATCGTTCCGCCGCCATCGTCCATGCCAACGCCGCCGCCTTTGCAGCCTTTGGCGGGATTGCCCCCGGCATGTCGCTGTCGCTGAAATTCCGCGCGCCCGAAATGCAGTTCTTGCTGGATAATATTTTGGCAGGCAACGTCGCATCGGACAGCGTCGACTACATAGAAAGGCTGCCGGTCGAACGAGCCTATCGGGTGAGCGCGTCTTCTGTCGGTCACGCCACGGATCTCTACGTGCTGGTGTTTAAGGACCAGAGCGAAGCGCGCCGGATCGACAGAATGCGCGCCGACTTCATTGCCAATGCCAGCCACGAGCTGCGCACGCCTCTCGCCTCGATTGCCGGCTTCATCGAGACGCTGCGCGGGCCGGCCCGCAACGACCCTGCGGCACGCGAGCAGTTCCTGCAGATCATGCAGAACCAGACCAGCCGCATGGCGCGCCTCATCGACGACCTTCTGTCGCTGTCACGGCTGGAGATGAAGCCCTATCTCAAGCTGGGAACCGAGGTCGATCTGCGCCAGGCCATCGACAGCGTAATCGATTCGCTTGGGCCGCTCGCCAAGGAAAACGGCGTCGTCATCGAGCGTGATTTTGCGGAAGGACCGCTCGCCGTGCCCGGCGATCGGGACGAGCTTTTCCAGGTCTTCGAAAACCTGCTGGAAAACGCCTGCAAATATGGTCAGTCGGGCGGACGCGTCGTGGTGTCGATCACGCGCAGCGACAGCGATACCGAACCGGGGATCGACGTCACTATCAGGGATTTCGGCCCCGGCATTCCCGAAGAACACATCCCGCGCATCACCGAGCGCTTCTACCGCGTCGACGTCGAGAACAGCCGGACCCAGAAGGGCACCGGCCTTGGCCTGTCCATCGTCAAGCATATCCTGACCCGGCACAACGCCAGGCTCTCCATCTGGTCGGAAGTCGGCAAGGGTGCGGCGTTCACCGTCCATTTGCCGGCTCGCTGACGCAGTACTATCTCTAGCCCATGATGGGCCGTTTCTTTTTTCTGTCATCCGGCTAGCGTATCAGCGGGGATTCGAGGGAGCGACTCAACCACAAGATCCCGGGAAGGCATTTGGTCCATGCAGTCCGTGCACATCGTCAGCGCCTATGACGAGGAGCTGAAATATCTGTCGAAGCGCATCGCGGCGATGGGCGGGCATGCCGAGCGCATGGTCGAGCAGGCCGTCGCGGCACTGGTCAATGCGGATCCGGGACTTGCCCAGAAAGTCATTCGAGACGACCTGGTTCTGGATGAGGGGCAGCGCGAGATCGACGATAAGGCGATCATCATCATCGCCAAGCGCCAGCCGATGGCGACGGATCTGCGCGAGATCGTCGGTGCGATCCGCATCTCGGCGGACCTCGAACGGGTAGGCGACCTCGGCAAGAACGTCGCCAAGCGAGTGGTTGCTGTCGCTGATGGGCGGCAGCCGAGCAGCCTGTTCCGCGGCCTCGAGGCTTTGGCTAATCTGGCGCTGACACAGCTCAAGGAAGTACTCGACGTCTACGCATCGCGGTCGGTGGAAAAAATCGGTTTCGTGCGCGACCGCGACGACCAGATCGATGCCATGTACACCTCGCTGTTTCGCGAGTTGCTGACTTACATGATGGAAGACCCACGCAACATCACGCCGTGCACGCATCTCCTGTTTTGCGCCAAGAACATCGAGCGCATCGGCGACCACGCCACCAACATCGCCGAGACGATCTACTATATCGTCACCGGCGACCAGATGCCGGCCGATCGTCCGAAGGGCGACAAGACGGACAAGATTATTCTTCCCGCAACGCAACCAGCGAAATGAGCGTCTCTCGATACTAATGCGAATTTCGGATTCGCCACCTGACCGAAAGTTGCGCTAAGCTTTCGACGCGCCGACTTCTCAGTTCCGCGACGAAGGCCCCGCCTTCAGGAGGCTGCGATGGAATATGTCCGCGAGTTTACTCCTGGGCCGCCGATGTCGGGTATAATCGCTTGCGGCGTCTATACGGCTGGGCGGCGCATCGCCGACATTCCGATCGAGGAAGCCGGCGAATGGGCCGGGAAGCCGGGCCACGTGGTCTGGATCGGACTGCTGGAGCCCGACCGCAATTTGTTACTGCGCGTCCAGGCGCAATTCCATCTGCATGAACTGGCGATCGAGGACGCCGAGCATCCGCACCAACGGCCGAAGATCGAGCAATATGGCGATGCCCTGTTCATCGTTGCCCGCACGGCGCAGTTGATCGACAGCCGTGTCACCTTCGGCGAGACGCATCTGTTCGTCGGCGCCGGCTATATCGTCAGCGTCAGGCATGGCCCGTCGACCTCCTACGCCGCCGTTCGCCAGCACTGGGAAAGCTGTCCGCATTCCCTCGCCAAGGGCGAGGATTTCGTCCTCTACGCCATTCTCGATTTCATCGTCGACAACTACATGCCCGTGCTCGAGCAGATCGAAAACGAGGTCGAGGCGATCGAGGACAAGGTTCTGCTGAAACCGATGACCGGCTCCGATATCGAGCGGCTTTACATGCTGCGCCGCGATCTCCTGCGCCTGCGCAACGCTGCTCTGCCGCTGGTGGAGGTCTGCCGGCGGCTGACCAGCGCCGATCTGCCGCAAATCCACACAGCCATGCATCCGCTGTTTCGCGACGTCACCGACCACATCCGCACTGTCCAGGAAAAGATCGACAGCCTGCGTGAGGTTCTCGCTTTCGCCTTCGAGGCGAGCCTTCTGGTCGGTCAAAGCCAGGAGACGGCGATTTCCAAGAAGCTTGCCTCATGGGCCGCCATCTTGGCCGTGCCCACGGCACTCGCCGGCATTTACGGCATGAATTTCAGCGACATGCCGGAACTGAGGATGGAATATGGCTACCCGGCCGTCCTGGCGGCAATTGGCCTGATCTGCACGTTTCTTTACTGGCGGTTTCGCAAGAATGGGTGGCTGTAAGGGTAAGGGAATAGGCAGTAGCCAGTAGGGAATAGGCAATACGGAAGTGAGTTGTTGGCGAAACGACCCTTGTGAAGCGCTATCTTCCCCTACTGCCCACTGCCTATCTATGCCGCCGCCGCTCCGATGCTGGCTGAAACGCCACGCGGGCGTGGTACTTGCAGTAGGGGCCGGTTTCGGCGGCGTCGTTGCCGCAGAAATGGAAATCTTCCGAAAGCGGATCGCCATTCGGCCATTTGCAGGTGCGCTCGTTCAGCTCGACGAGTTGCAGATGCCGCGAGATCGGCACGACGACGTTCTCGACCGGGCGGATATAGTGGCGCGCCACCGGTTCGGCATCGAACTGCGCCTTGAGCGCGGTCGCACCGATCGACATCGACGTGGTGGCATGGCGCGTGGCGCTTGCTGCCCGGGACACCGATTTCTGGATCGTCGATCCCTGTACCGTCTTCTTCTGGCGTGCCGGTGAGGCGGTCGTGCGTCCGCGACCGGACAGTTTCAGCCGGTGCACTTTGCCGATGACGGCATTGCGGCTGACCCCGCCAAGCTGTGCGGCGATCTGGCTGGCGCTGAGGCCCTCCGACCACAATTTTCTGAGAAGTTCGACTCGCTCGTCAGTCCAGTTCATGAGACCGCGCTCCTGCTGAAACGTGCGGCAATCGGAATCCATTCCCGACCCGGCTTCTGCCGGGCAGACACCACATATATCGGGTGATTAGGTCCGCCGCACGAAATCTAGTTATTTCTCTACTACAATTACCTTATGCGCTGACTCGGTGACAAGAGTCCCAAGGCCAACACGAATCGGTTTTTTCGGTTTTCCCCAACTTGCCCGGTCGCTTATGAGCCGGCGTTATGCTGGAGGGCTTGCCGCACGTCCTTGCGCGACCTTTTCGTTGACTTCACGGCCGAAAAACACGATAAGCCACAAGGGCCGCCGCTTTGGCGGCTTTTTGATTTTTCCGGTTCCGGAGACGCATATAATGAGCGGTTCGGCGCTTTTCGAGACCTTTGTTCGCGCACCCCTGGCTTTCGACCACGGTGAAGGCACCTGGCTGGTCACCGATAAGGGCGAGCGATATCTCGATTTCGCCGGCGGGATCGCCGTCAATTCATTGGGCTACAGCCATCCGCATTTGGTCGCGGCCCTCACCGAGCAGGCCGCCAAGCTCTGGCACGTCTCCAATCTGTACGAGATTCCGGGACAGAGCCGGCTCGGCGAGCGGCTGGCCGACGCCAGCTTCGCCGACAAGGTGTTCTTCACCAATTCCGGCGCAGAGGCGCTCGAATGCGCCATCAAGACGGCGCGGCGCTACCACTTCGTCAAAGGCCATCCCGAGCGATACCGCACAATCACCTTCGAAGGCGCCTTCCACGGCCGTACCCTGGCGACCATCGCCGCCGGGGGCCAGTACAAATACCTGGAAGGTTTCGGCCCCAAGGTCGACGGCTTCGATCAGGTCGGCTTCGACGATGTGGATGCAGCCGAAAAGGCGATCACGCCTGAAACCGCGGCGATCCTGATCGAGCCGGTGCAAGGCGAGGGCGGCATCAGGCAAGTGCCGACGCAATCGCTGAAGCGGCTCAGGCAGCTCTGCGATCAGCACGGACTGCTTCTGATTTTCGACGAGGTCCAATGCGGCGTCGGCCGCACCGGAAAGCTGTTCGCGCATGAATGGGCGGGCGTCACCCCCGACCTGATGGCGGTGGCCAAGGGCATCGGCGGCGGCTTCCCGATGGGTGCCTGCCTCGCCACCGACGAGGCGGCGGTCGGCATGACCGCCGGCGTGCACGGCACCACCTTCGGCGGCAATCCGCTGGCGATGGCGGTCGGCAACGCCGTGCTCGACGTGGTGCTGGAAGACGGCTTTCTCGAGGACGTCCGGCGCAAGGCGCTGCTGTTGAAGCAGGGGCTTGCCGGTGTCGCCGACGAATTTCCGGATGTTATCGAAAGCATCAGGGGCACCGGCCTGATGCTTGGGCTTAAATGCGCGATGCCCAACACCAAGGTCACGGTGGCACTGCGTGACCAGCATCTCTTGACGGTTCCGGCCGGCGACAACGTTATCCGCCTGCTGCCGCCTCTCACCGTCACCGACGCCGAGATCCACGAGGCGCTCGAGCGCATTCGTGCCGGCGCCAAGAGCCTGGCGGATGCCATCGTCGCTGCCGCTGCGAAGTAATCCTGGAATTCCTGATGTCCCTTCGCCATTTTACCGATCTTTCTGCCGTTTCCGAAGGCGATCTGCGCTTCATGCTCGACGACGCAGCTGTGCGAAAGGCAAGGCTCAAGGCCGGAGAACGCAGCAAGCCGCTCGAAGGCAAGGTGCTGGCGATGATCTTCGACAAGCCGTCGACGCGCACGCGCGTATCGTTCGACGTCGGCATGCGGCAGTTGGGTGGCGAGACGATCATGCTGACCGGCACCGAGATGCAGCTTGGCCGCTCGGAGACCATTGCCGACACGGCCAAGGTGCTGTCGCGCTATGTCGATGCCATCATGATCCGCACCACCTCGCATGACCGGCTGTTGGAACTGACGGAAAACGCTACGGTCCCCGTCATCAACGGGCTGACCGACGAGACCCATCCCTGCCAGCTGATGGCCGACATCATGACCTTCGAAGAGCACCGCGGTCCGGTGGCCGGCAAGACGATCGCCTGGACCGGCGACGGCAACAACGTGCTGCATTCGCTCCTGGAGGCATCTGCGCGGTTCCATTTCAAGCTGAACGTCGCCGTGCCCGAGGGCAGCGAACCGGCTCAGAAGCATGTCGACTGGTCGAAAGCCAATGGCGGCAAGCTGAAATTCACCCGCTCGCCCGAGGAGGCCGTTCACGAGGCCGACTGCATCGTCACCGACTGCTGGGTGTCGATGGGCCAGGAGCACCGTGCCCGCGGCCACAATGTCTTCCTGCCCTATCAGGTCAATGCGGCACTGATGGCGAAAGCCAAGCCGGACGCGCTGTTCATGCACTGTCTGCCGGCGCATCGCGGTGAGGAGGTTACCGACGAGGTCATCGACGGACCGCATTCTGTGGTGTTCGATGAGGCCGAGAACCGGCTCCATGCCCAGAAGGCGGTCCTGGCCTGGTGCCTGGGCGCTTGATACGGGCCGCGATGATCCGGGCCGGCCTGATCTGCGCCGCCTTGATCTGGGCCGCCTTGATCCGGGAGTGGGTGGTGCCTATCTCAGGCGCATCACGCAAATCGAGCGCGTCTCGTCGCATGCGCCCCGGAGGGCGGCATCGCCGCGCCCCGGAGCTTTGTCATGTTGGAAACTCATCAATTGGCTGAACATAAACCCAAGCTCGGCGAATTCGGCTACGCCGGCGACGATCATGTCGTGCCGTTCGAGGTCGGCCCGCTCGACGTGCGCGGCCGCACCGTCCAGCTCGGGCCGATGCTCGACGCCATTCTCAGCCGCCACGACTATCCCGAGCCGGTCGCCCGGCTCCTGGCCGAAGCCTGTGTGCTGACGGTACTGCTCGGAACTTCGCTGAAATTCGAGGGCAAGTTCATTCTGCAGACCCGCACCGACGGGCCCGTCGACATGCTGGTCGCCGATTTCTCCACGCCGCACGCGCTGCGCGCTTATGCCCGCTTCGATGCCGACCGGCTGCAGGCTTTGACTTCTGCCGGCGAGACGTCACCGCAGACGCTGATCGGCAGCGGCATCCTGGCGCTGACCATCGACCAGGGCGCTCACACGCAACGCTACCAGGGCATCGTCCAGCTCGACGGTGTCACACTTGAAGATGCCGCACGCACCTATTTCCGCCAGTCGGAGCAGATTCCGACCGACCTCCGCCTTTCGGTTGCCAAGCTTCTGACACCCGGCGTCGGCGGTGCCCGCGAGCAATGGCGGGCCGGTGGCCTGCTGGCACAATTCCTGCCGCAGTCGGCGGAGCGTATGCGCGTACCCGACCTTCCCGGTGGCGACGGCGATCCGCGTGAGGAAATCCATGACCCGACCGACAATTCCTGGCAGGAGCTGCTGGCGCTGCTTGGTACTATTGAACCGACCGAGCTGATCGATCCGACGATCGGCGCCGAACGGCTGCTTTACCGGCTTTTCCACGAGCATGGCGTCCGCGTGTTCGGCGGCGTGCCGGTCGCCGACCAGTGCTCATGCTCGAGGGAGAAGATCCGCGGCATTCTCGAAGGCTTTTCCGCCGAGGAGATCAGGGACAGCACCGAGGATGGCAGCATTCACGTCGCCTGCGAATTCTGCTCGAAGCAATATGACTTCGACCCGGCGGAGTTTGCAGCGGCTGGATGACGGCCCTCAATTGACGGTGCGCCGCGTGCCCGGCAAATCGAGCGAGAAGGCGGGGATGGCGACGTCGAACGTCTCGCCCCGCTTGTTGCGCATTGTGTAGTGCCCGACCATGATGCCGGACGGGGTCGAGAGCGGGCATCCAGACGTATACTGATAGCTGTCGCCGGGGTTGAGTCCGGGTTGCTCGCCGACGACCCCCGGGCCGCGCACTTCCTCGACTTTGCCGGTACCGTCGGTAATGTGCCAGTAGCGTGACAGAAGCTGCACGAACTCATCCGACTGATTGTCGATGGTCACCTGGTAGCCCCAGACATAGCGGTTTTGCGGCGGGTCGGAGTGATCCTCCAGATAGAACGGCCTGACCTGCACTTCGATGTTGCGGGTGACGGCGCTGTACATAAACTGCTCCAAAGCAATGTAGATGGAACTTTCGATGCTCAGCGCAGTTTGGTCAACGATGCGCAGCATCTTCTTGCCCGATCTCAAGCGCAGGTGCCGAAAAACAATGTCATTTGAGTGACACATGACAATGATGGTGTGCAGGCTTGTGCCGGACGACTCAGCGTTCTGTCGAATTGTTGAAAACGGCTGTCATGCGGCCGGCATTTCTGGAGTGACCAGATCTCGATGGAACCGACATTCGCAGCCGCCCTCCTTTCCATAGCCCTCCTTCTTTCAAATCTCGCCAGCATCTTGTTAGCTTCGCAGAAGCTGAAGCGACCAGCCAGTATTGCACCGCCCGCGGCCAACGCGCCGCCGGTATCGATCGTCATCCCGGCGCGCGGCGTCGAGCCGTTTGCCGAAGAGACGCTGGAGCGCGCCTTCTCCCTCGACTGGCCGCGCTATGAACTCATCTTCTGCGTCGCCCATGCCGACGACCCGGTGGTCAAGCCGATCGCCGCCGCAATGGCGCGCTTTCCAGCTATTCGCGCCCGCCTTCTAATCGGTGACGACCGCATCAGCGGCAATCCAAAACTCAACAATTGCGTGAAGGGTTGGGAGGCGGCGCATTATCGCTGGGTCATCCTTGCCGATTCCAACGTGCTTATGCCAAGCGATTACGTCCAGCACCTGATGGCGGCGTGGCGGCACGACACCGGCCTCGTCTGTTCGACGCCGATCGGCTCGCGGCCGGACGGCTTCTGGGGGGAGGTCGAATGCGCCTTTCTCAACACGCTGCAGGCACGCTGGCAGTACGCTGGAGAGGCGCTCGGCCTCGGCTTCGCCCAGGGCAAGAGCATGTTGTGGAACAAGCCGATGCTCGATGCCAATGGCGGCATCCGCGCGCTTGCCGCCGAGATCGCCGAGGACGCCGCCGCGACCAAGCTGGTCAACGGGCTCGGACTGCGAGTCAATCTTGTCGCCTCTCCCTTCGAACAGCCGCTCGGCCGGCGCACGCTTGGCGAGATCTGGTCGCGGCAGGCGCGCTGGGCGCGGCTGCGCCGCGTCACCTTTGCACTGTTCTTTGCCCCCGAAATCCTGATCGGCGCGGCACCGCCGCTAGTGCTTGCACTGATCGCCGCGGCTGACGCCGGCGTCAGCCTGCCGGCAACCGCCATCGCCGTGCTGGTCGCGGCCTACCTGCCGGAATGCGCCTTGGCCTCGACCAAGGGATGGCACCTGTCGCCGCGCACGATCCCGGCGATGATGGCACGAGACCTGATGCTTCCCGTCATTTGGGCGCGCGGATGGCTGAGCGGCGCCATCGACTGGCGCGGCAACGTGATGACTATCCAGACGAAGACTGTCGCGGAGCTGGAAGAGACCCCGTCCGGCGCCTGATCGGCACGTCCCCGCTGCCTCTGTTCGGCCAGCCCTTATCCGGCAACTCTCAGTGCCTGCTCGATGTCTTCGAGCAGGTCGTCGGCGTCCTCAAGGCCGACTGACAGCCTGAGCGTTCCCGGTCCGATGCCGAGCTCGGCGCGGGCTTCATCAGTCAAGTTCTTGTGTGTGGTCGTCGCCGGATGGGTGATCAGGCTCTTGGCGTCGCCGAGATTGTTGGAAATCAGCACGACGTCGAGTGTGTTCTGGAAGGCAAAGGCCGCCTGCTTGCCGCCCTTCACATCGAAGCAAATCAGCGTCGAGCCGCCTGACATCTGCTTCTTGACCACGGCCGCTTGCGGGTGGTCGGCGCGGCCGGGATAGATGACGCGGGCGATTTGCGGGCGCTCGGCCAGGAAATCCGCGATGCGGCCGGCACTTTCCGTCTGCTGGCGTACGCGTAGCGGCAGCGTCTCCAGGCCTTTCAGCAGCGTCCAGGCATTGAAGGGCGAGAGGCTTGGGCCGGTGTGGCGGAAATAGTCATGCAGATTCTCGTCGATCCATTTCTTGTCCGACAGAACGATGCCGCCAAGACAGCGCCCCTGGCCGTCAATATGCTTCGTGGCCGAATAGACGACGATGTGGGCGCCGAGCTGCAGAGGTTTCTGCTGCAAGGGCGTAGCGAAGACATTATCGACGATCAGCCTGGCGCCGATCGAATTGGCAAGTGCCGCGACGGCGGCAATGTCGACTACCTCCAGCGTTGGATTGGTAGGGCTTTCCAGGAAAAACAGTTTGGTGTTTGGCTTGACCGCCTTTTCCCAATTGGCGATGTCGGTGCCGTCGACCAGCGTTGCCTCAATGCCGTATTTCGGCGCCAGCGTCTCGATCACCCAGCGGCAGGAGCCGAACAGCGCGCGCGCCGCCACGATATGGTCGCCCGCCTTGGCGCTACACAGCAGTGCTGCCGTCACCGCCGCCATGCCGGATGCCGTGGCGCGCGCGTCCTCGGCTCCTTCCAGCGCGCACATGCGTTTCTCAAACATGTCGACCGTCGGATTGGCATAGCGCGAATAGATGAAGCCCGGCTCCTCGCCCTTGAAGCGGGCCTCCGCCGCTTGCGCCGTCTCGTAGACATAGCCTTGGGTGAGATACATCGCCTCGGAGGTCTCGCCAAAGCCGGAACGCAGCGTCCCGGCATGCACGAGTGCGGTCTGAGGCTTCCAGTCGCGCTTCTTGGTCATCATTCCATCCAAACACCAAAATTGGTCCAAACAACAAAAAACCGGCCGCGAAAGTCGCAACCGGTCCATATGGCCTTGCGGCCCGACGGTCCTTTAGCGACTTGTTTAACGTGGCTGCAAGCCGACCGGCCAAATCACCACGGGATAACGAGCTTTAGACCCGCGCCACGCTTGCGTCAATTGCCGGCATGATTAAGAGGGTTGTACCAAGCAGGTGCCAAAGGCGTCCACGGTCGGACCTGCGACAGAACAAGACCTCGCCCGGCGTTCGAACGGAGCCAGACCCTTGCGGCAGACAGGCATTCTTCCCGATCAGGATATTTCCGCGCTGTTCCAGACGGGCGCGCTGAAGTCGCCGCGCATGCTCGATGCCGATCAGATCCAGCCGGCCAGCCTTGACCTCAGGCTCGGCGACAAGGCATGGCGAGTGCGTGCTTCCTTCTTGCCCGGCCCGGACCACAGGGTTGTCGACAAGCTCGACCGGCTGAAGCTGCACGAGATCAACCTCGCCGAAGGTGCCGTGCTGGAAACCGGCTGCGTCTACATCGTGCCGCTGCTCGAAAGCCTGGCGCTGCCCGCCCATATTTCCGCCTCCGCCAACCCGAAAAGCTCGACCGGACGGCTCGATATCTTCACCCGGGTAATGACCGACCGTGGCCACGAGTTCGACAAGATCGCTGCCGGCTATGAAGGCCCGCTCTATCTGGAGGTCAGCCCGCGCACTTTCCCGATCGTCGTGCGGACCGGCTCGCGGCTGTCGCAGATCAGGTTCCGCACCGGCAATGCGCTCTTGTCGGAAAGCGAGCTGCACGAGTTGCACCGCGCCGAAATGTTGGTCGCCACCGAACCACCCAACATCTCAGGCGGGGGAATCGCGCTGTCGATCGATCTCGACGGCGACAAGGACGGGCTGGTCGGCTATCGCGGCAAGCACCACACGGGCCTGGTCGACGTCGACAAGCGCGCCGCGCACGATGTCGTCGATTTCTGGGAGCCGCTCTACAAGAGCGGTGCCGGCGAGCTGGTGCTCGATCCGGACGAATTCTATATTCTGGTGTCGCGCGAGGCGGTGCATGTGCCGCCACTCTACGCCGCCGAAATGACGCCTTTCGACCCGCTGGTCGGCGAGTTCCGCGTCCATTATGCCGGTTTCTTCGACCCGGGTTTCGGCCATTCGGCGTCGGGCGGCACCGGCAGCCGGGCGGTGCTCGAGGTGCGTAGCCACGAAGTGCCGTTCATCCTCGACCACGGCCAGATCGTCGGACGGTTGGTCTACGAGCACATGCTGAAACGGCCGCAGGCGCTCTACGGCACAGATCTCGGCTCGAACTATCAGGCGCAGGGTCTGAAACTGTCCAAGCATTTCCGCGCCGCGCGATGATCTTGTTCGCAAGCCGTCAGCCGCGAAACAGATATTCTTTCGCGGCGCCAAGGCAGCCATGAAACTGACCGACAAAGAGCAGTTCTCGCACTGCCAATCGCTTCTTCCCCCAAAATCCTCTGGTTTGCTTCTCGTCGTCAAGTGAGGCGCTTGAGCTGGACCGCAAGGGGAACAACTGCTTGCCGAGACATCCCAGCACATGGGCTCTGGCGGAGTCGATACCGCAGGCTCTGCCATTGTCGTTCAGTCTGTCAGCGCGGAGTGCGGACGTCATGCGATCCGCGTTGCGCATCAGAAAGCTCACTTGCGATTTCGAATAGCCGGTGGCCAGAAGCCGGTTAGTCATCGACATCCGGGCTTCGCGATAGGATTTTGCGCTGCATTGTCCGGCGCTGTAAGCCGACGGGGAGAAAAAGGCGAGGAACAGGACTAAACTTAGGGACACAGTGCCAATCCGCAGGCCGTTCATTTTCGTTCCTGAATTCTGTCACCAGTTTACAACGCCTTCACCGCCACCTTCACCGGCTGCTCGATTTCAAGCGGGTTGCGCAGCGGCAGGCCGAAATCCTGCGCCTCGATTTCAAATACGTCACCGGCCTCGGTCCTGATGCCGTCGGCGAAGGACAGCGTCGCCGTGCCGAACATGTGTACATGCACATCACCCGGCTGGCGGAAGGCCGAGTATTTGAAGTGGTGATGCTCGAGATTGCCAATGGTGTGCGACATGTTCGCCTCGCCCGACAGGAACGGCTTTTCCCAAAGCAGCTTGCCGTCGCGCAGGATGCGTGAAGCGCCGCGGATATCGGACGGCAGGTCGCCGATCAGGATCTCCGGGCCGAACGAAGCGTTGCGCAGCTTGGAATGGGCGAGGAAGAGATAGTTTACACGCTCGGTGACGTGGTCGGAAAACTCGTTCGACAGGGTGAAGCCGACGCGGAACGGGGCGCCGTCGTCGCCGATCACATAGATCCCGGCGATCTCCGGCTCCTCGCCGGCATCCTGGGCGAAGGCCGGCGACACAAGCGCCGCACCGGGCGCCACCGCCATAGTGCCGTTGCCCTTGTAGAACCATTCCGGCTGCACGCCGATCTGGCCCTTCGCCGGCTTGCCACCCTCAAGCCCCATGCGGAACATCTTCATGGAATCGGTCAGCTGTTCCTCGCCGTCCGTGCTGAGCTTCTTGTGCATGGAATCGCGGGTCGCGGCGGAGCCGAGATGCGTCAGCCCGGTGCCGGTGAGATGGAGATGCGCCGGATCGGGATGGTTGATCGGCGACAGCAGTCGTCCCTTCTTGTAGGCTGCGTCCAGATCGATGGTTTCGCCGAAGCCCTTGCGCTCGATCAGGGCGACAAGCCCGCTGCCGGTGCGCGCGGCTTCCATCGCCAGCGAATAGACGCTGCGCGCGCCGTTGATGACGCGGGTCTTGCCGCCGTTGCGGGCAACGACGCGGATCGTCTCGGCGTCGTCGAGGATCTGTGAGATCAGCATGGTAACCCTCTCTGAATTGCGGGCTTGGCGTGCCTTTCTTGGCAAACCCTGCCCAGCGCGGCTCGGACCGTTGTCCGCGCCTCGATTGAAATTCTTCGTCCGGATTGCGCTCGCGGATCAGGTCCCTCGAGGGACTTCTTTGCGCCGCCCGGCAGCGCCGCGATGTGACCCGTATGCCTCCTGGTTGCCTCTCAAGCCTTGTTCTTGTTGTAGACGTCGAAGACGACGGCGCCGAGCAGCACCAGGCCTTTGACCACCTGCTGCCAGTCGACATTGACGCCCATGATCGACATGCCGTTGTTCATGACGCCCATGATGAAGCCGCCGACCACCGCGCCGATGACCTGGCCGACGCCGCCCATCGCCGAAGCGCCACCGATGAACACCGCGGCGATGACGTCGAGCTCGCTGCCGAGGCCGGCCGCCGGCACCGCCTGCCCCAGGCGCGCTGCGATAATCAGGCCGCCGAGTGCCGACAGCACGCCCATATTGATGAACACCATCAACGTCAGCCGTTCGGTCTTGATGCCCGATAGCTGGGCTGCCTTGGCATTGCCGCCCATCGCATAGATGCGGCGGCCGATCGTCATGCGTTTGGTAACAAAGACGAACAACGCGATCAGCACGCCCATCACCATGAGAACGATTGGGAGGCCCCTATAGGTGGCGAATTGGTAGACGAGAAACAGCGCCAGCGCGCTGATCACCAGGGTCTTGACGACGAACAGCGAGAAGGGCTCGGCTTCGTAGCCATGCTTCTCGCGAGTGCGCCGTGCCCTGAGCCCGAAATAGGCATAGGCGAGCACGGCGACGAGGCCGATCACGATCGTCGTCAGGTGCAGCGTGAGGCCGCTGCCGACAATGGTTTTGCCGGCGGCGTTCACGGTTGGCGGTATCAGCGTCAATGGGCCGATCAGGTCCGGAATGAAGCCGGAACTGAGCGCCTTGAAGCCGACTGGAAGCGGCCCCACGGAAGACCCGCCACCGAGCAGCGCCTGGCAGATGCCGCGGAAGATCAGCATGCCCGCCAGCGTGACGATAAAGCTCGGTATTCGGTGATAGGCAATCCAGTAGCCTTGTGCCGCGCCGATCGCACCACCGACGATCAGGCAGATGATCGACACCACCAGCGGATTGCTCAATGGCCCAAGCGGCCAGATGACCATCATCATCGCCGCCAGTGCGCCGATGAAGCCGGCGACGGAGCCGACGCTGAGATCGATGTGACCTGAAACGATCACCAGAAGCATGCCCAGCGCCATCACGATGATGAAGCTGTTCTGCTGCACGAGATTGCTGAGGTTCACCGGCTTGAACAGCGTCCCGGACGTGGTGAACTGGAAGAACACCATGATTGCGATCAACGCCAGCACCAACCCGTATTCGCGCAGATTGGTGACCAGCGCCGAGACGGCAATGCGAGGTCCCTGTTGTAGATCCTGGGCAACGCCGGTCTGCGGCCCGGGAGCGCTTTCGGTGCTCATGATGCTTTTCCTTCTCCGCGGACGATGGCGCGCATTATCTTTTCCTGGCTGGCGTCGCTTGCCGCCATTTCGCCGACGATGCGTCCTTCGTTCATGACGTAGATGCGGTCGGTGATGCCGAGCAGTTCGGGCATTTCCGACGAGATGACGATGATTGCCTTACCCTCGGAGGCGAGACGCGCGATGATCGTATAGATTTCATATTTGGCGCCGACGTCGATACCACGTGTCGGCTCGTCGAGGATCAGCACTTCCGGATTGGCGAACAGCCATTTCGACAGCACCACCTTCTGCTGATTGCCGCCAGAAAGGTTGCCGGTCATCTGGTAGACGCTCGAGGCGCGAATATTGGTCCTGCCGCGATAATCGTTGGCGACCGAAAGCTCGCGCAAATCGTCGATCACGCCGTGGCGCGATACGCCGGGCAGATTGGCCAGCGTGATGTTGTGCTTGATGTGGTCGATCAGGTTGAGACCGTAAGTCTTGCGGTCCTCGGTAACGTAGGCGATGCCGTGTTCCACCGCCTTGCTCACCGAAGAGACGTCGATCGGCTTGCCGTTGAGGAACACCTCGCCGGTTATGCGGCGGCCGTAGGACCGGCCGAACAGGCTCATGGCAAACTCGGTCCGGCCGGCGCCCATGAGCCCGGCAATGCCGACCACTTCGCCCTTGCGGGCGTTGAGGTTGATGCCCTTGATGACCTGCCGCTCGGCATGGATGGGGTGGTAGACCGACCAGTTTTTCACTTCGAGAACGGTCTCGCCGATGTTCGGCTCGCGCGGCGGATAGCGGTCGTCGAGCGAACGGCCGACCATCGAGGTGATGATGCGGTCCTCCGAGATGTCCTTCTTGGCCAGCGTCTCGATGGTCCGGCCGTCACGGATGATGGTGACCTTGTCGGCGACCCGGTTCACCTCGTTGAGCTTGTGCGAGATCAGGATAGAAGTGATGCCCTGCCGCTTGAATTCGAGCAGCAGATCGAGCAGCGCCTGGCTGTCCTTTTCGGACAGGCTCGCCGTCGGCTCGTCGAGAATGAGCAGCTTCACTTCCTTGCTGAGCGCCTTGGCGATCTCGACCAGCTGCTGCTTGCCGACGCCGATATTGGTGATCAGCGTGTTGGGGTCTTCCTTGAGGCCGACCTTCTTGAGCAGGGCGCTGGTGCGCGCCTCGTTGGCGTTCCAGTCGATGACGCCGTATCTGGCGTGCTCGTTGCCGAGAAAGATGTTTTCGGCGATCGACAGCATCGGCACCAGCGCAAGCTCCTGGTGGATGATGACGATGCCCTTACGCTCGCTGTCGTGGATACCTTTGAAATGGCACTCGTCGCCGCGATAGATGATCTGGCCGTCATAGGTGCCGGACGGATACACGCCCGACAGCACCTTCATCAGCGTCGACTTGCCGGCGCCGTTCTCGCCGACCACGGCATGGATCTCGCCTTCCTCGACCATGAGCTTGACGTTCGACAGCGCCTTGACGCCGGGAAACGTCTTGGTGATGTCGCGCATCTCCAAAATCGTCGATGCCATTGAGAATACCACTCCTGCGAGGTCCGCAAACAATACTGGGCTGGCTCGCCAACGAAAAGGGGCCCTGCCTGCGCAGGACCCCAGGCTTTGTAACCGCGATTACTTCAGTTCTTCAGCCTTGATGTAGCCGGAGTCGACCACCAGCGCCTGGTAGTTCGACTTGTCGACGTCATGCGGCGTCAACAGGATCGAGGGAACGACCTTGACGTCGTTGTTGTAGGTCGTGGTGTCGAGGCCTTCCGGCTTGCCGCCAGAGAGCACCTTATCGACGAGTTCGACCGTCGCCTTGGCGAGTTCGCGGGTGTCCTTGAACACGGTCGAATACTGTTCGCCGGCGATGATCGCCTTGACCGAAGCGGTCTCGGCGTCCTGTCCGGTGACGATCGGCCATGGCTGATCGGCGGTGCCGTAGCCTACGGCGCGCAGCGAAGCGATGATGCCGCGCGACAGGCCGTCATAGGGCGAGAGCACGCCATCGACGCGGCTGCCGTCCGAGTAGTTGGCGGAGAGCAGATTGTCCATGCGGGCCTGGGCGGTTGCCGCCAGCCAGCGCAGCGTGCCGACCTTGTCCATGCCCATCTGGCCGGACTTCACGACGAGGGTCTTGTCGTCGATCAGCGGCTGAAGAACCGACATAGCGCCGTTATAGAAGAAGAACGCATTGTTGTCGTCCGGTGAACCGCCGAACAGCTCGATGTTGAACGGGCCCTTCTTCTCGGGATAACCGAGGCCCTTGAGCAGCGATTTGGCCTGGATGACGCCGACGCCGAAATTGTCGAAGGTGGTGTAGTAGTCGACATTTGGCGTCTTCTTGATCAGGCGGTCGTAAGCGACGACGACAACGCCGGCGTCATTGGCCTTCTGCAGCGCATCGCCCATCGTGGTGCCGTCGATCGAAGCGATGATCAGCGCCTTCGGCCCCTTGGTGATTTCGTTTTCCAGCTGGCTGAGCTGGTTCGGAATGTCGTCCTGCGCATATTGCAGGTCGACAGTGTAGCCCAAAGCCTCGAGCTGCGACTTGACAGCGTCGCCGTCGTTGATCCAGCGCTGCGAGGTCTTGGTGGGCATCAGCACGCCGATCAGGCCTTCGCCCGCCTGCGCCGGCAGCGTCATGGCCGCGATGCCTAGGGCCGCGACGGCGGCCAGTGTCTTGATAATCTTCACATTAACTCTCCCTGGTTGATGGACGCGTACCCTTGGGTTTCGTGGGCCGCGCAATCGTGCAGGAGCGCCAGAGGCGCCGCTGCCGTCAATCGATCTCCGGTATCCTCCCAATCGGCCCCGAAACTCTGGTTTCAATCGATACGAGTTTTCTCTCGTCACCGATCGTCAAGTCTCAGGACGCGCGAAGGGTGTGTCGCTTTGCCATAACTGTCAAATGCGATCTTTGATGGTTGCTATATCGAGACTGATATGGCTTAGGCTAGTGACGACGCTGCCGGATTTTGCAGGGGCGGCGGGCGTGCGAGTAGGGAAAAATCATGGCAGCGCTGCGAAATCCTGGCGGAATATCAGCCGGTTACGATGAAATCCCGGGCGATGGCGGAACCTTGCTGCGCAGCGGCTTGAGCCTGCGTCACATGCGCATGATCGCAGCCCTCGACGAGCACGGCCGGGTGAGCGCCGCGGCCCAGGTCATGAACATCTCGCAGCCGGCGGCCTCGCGCATGATCGCCGAGATGGAGGCCGTGCTCGATGTCAAGCTCTGCGAAAGGCTGCCGCGCGGCATCACGCTGACGCCCTATGGCAAGGCGTTGGCACGGCGCGCGCGATCGATCCTGCTCGAGATGCGCGAGGTCGACCGCGAGATTTTCGAGCTCAAGGCGGGCAAGGGCGGCTCGGTGTTCCTGGGCGCGGTGACAGCACCGGCGATCGAGCTGGCGGTACCGGCGATCCGCGAGATCCGGCGCCTCTATCCGCGCATCGAAATCACCATGCAGGTCGAGACCTCGAACGTGTTGGCGCGCGAGCTGATCGCCTCGCGCCACGATTTCATCATCGCCCGCATCCCCGACGACCTCAATCCGCGGCTGTTCGAAGCCCGCGTCATCGGCGTCGAGAAGGCCTGCCTGATCGTGCGCCGCGGCCACCCGCTGACCAAGGGCAAGGTGGTGCGGCTGGAAGACACCGCCGCCTATGACTGGGTTTTCCAGTCGGGCGGCTCGCCGCTACGCCAGGCGATGGAGAGTAACTTCCTGAACCGAAACATCGCGCTGCCGGACCGCATCCTGAATACCAGCTCGCTGCTGTTGACTCTGGTCATGGTCGCGCAATCCGACGCCATCGCGCCGGTTTCGATCCAGGTCGCGAAGTTCATCCAGAACCCGGAAGGCCTGGCCGGCGCCATCGATGTTGTCCAGACCGAGTTCGACATCGAGGTCAGACCCTACAGCCTGATCACGGTGAAGAACCGCGCGCTGTCGCCGGCAGCCAAGATGCTGCACGATTTCATTTTGCGAGAGGTGGGCTGAGGCTTGGAGCGAGTAGCGGGGCGCATTCCGTGGCCCCGAGCGGCGCCGGTGCACGTTGGCAATACCGAGGATGCTCAAAAAAGCCCGCCAGCAGAAGCCAGCGGGCAAAGGGTAGACATTCCGGTTGGGGTCATTCGAGGCCCCGCCGACCCTCAATGTGAAATATTCCAGGAACCGGTACATCGGCCAAACAGATGAAAGGCGGCCAGCCGGGTTGCAAAAAACTGGCTGTAAATCCGCTGGTTTTCAGATTGGCCAAAAACAAGTGCAATGCACTGAGGCAAAAGCTGGAGCGGGTAGCGGGAATCGAACCCGCGCGTTCAGCTTGGGAAGCTGACAAGCTACCATTACATCATACCCGCGCTGGTTCCTCCGATATCATGGCCCGGCGCCGATGCGCAATCCGGTTTGAGGGCTCGGCTTGATGCAGGGCTGTCAACTGCGTATTTCTGGGCATGTGCCCGAATCGCGGCACCCGACTGTGGAGACAGGCCTTGTCCGCACTGAACCGCTTTCTCGGCGATACGCCGCTCCGGGTGATCCTGAAGCTGCTTGTGGTGTCGTTCCTCGTCGGCTTGGTCATGAATGCCTTCGGCTGGTCGCCGATGGACGTGCTTTACGGCATCCGCAAATTCTTCATCGACCTGTGGAACTTGGGCTTCCACGCCATCGACCGTTTCCTCGGCTACATCCTGCTCGGTGCTGCAATCGTCGTGCCGGCCTTCATCCTGCTCAGGATCGCCAATTTCAGGAAGTGAATTTCAGGCGTATTCCGCAGCCACCTCGAACAGGATGGCGTGGCGTGCGGCGAGTGCTGCGACATCCGCCGAATAGCCGCCGCCGATGACCCCGCACACCGGGATATCGAGCGTGCGGAAATGGCGGATCACCATATCGTCACGGGCGCGCAGCCCGTCATCCGTGAGCGACAACCTGCCGAGCCGGTCCTCGACATGGACATCGACGCCGGCATTGTAGAAGACGAGATCCCAGCGCCTTCGCGCCGACAGCTCCGGCAGGATGGCGTTCAGCCGCTCCAGATAGGCTGCATCGCCGGCGCCGTCGGACAGGGCGATGTCCAGATCGGAGGCGATCTTGCGCGCGGGGTAGTTGCGGTCGCCATGCATGGAGAAGGTGAACACGCGCGGCTCGTCGCCCAGGATGTCGGCCGTGCCGTCGCCCTGATGCACATCGAGGTCGACGACCAGGATGTTTTGGGCAGCAGCTTCGGCAAGCAGCACCAGCGCGGCAACGGCTACGTCATTGAAGGTGCAGAAGCCGGCGCCTTGCGCGCGCCGCGCATGATGGCTGCCGCCGGCGGTGTTGCAGGCGATGCCGGTCAGCAAGGCCAGCCGCGCAGCCAGCACCGTGCCGGCCGTTGCGAGCTGCGCCCTCAGCGAAACCCGCTGTCCAATGGGGAAACCGATCTCGCGCTCGATCCTCACCGGCACTTCGCAGGCAAGCACCTGGTCGACATAGTCTGCCGCGTGGGCAAGCTTCAGCCATGATGGCCGCGCCGCCTCCGGCATGTTGAGCGCTTCGGGCTGCGCCAGGCCGCGCGCCCGCAAGGCATCCATCAGCAGCGGATATTTGCTCATCGGGAAGCGGTGGTTGACGGCGAAGCCGGCGTCGTAGTCGGGATGATGAACGATCTGCAAGGGCATGGGACGGGCGGTGCGCCAGAGGCGGGTTTCGGTTGACCATAGCGGGGTGGATGGTTGCGCGAGGTCCGCAAATTGGGGCACATCGGCCAGCCGATCAAGCCGCAACAGGAAGCAACACGCGTTTGGAGCAGGCTTTACCCACCGAAGCCCACGCCACCGAAGCCAGGGCCTTCGTGGTCACCAACCGCTCGGTGCTCGCCATCGCCGTGCCGATGACGCTTGCCTATCTGACGACGCCGTTGCTCGGAATCGTCGACACGGCGGTGGTTGGGCAGTTCGGCGAGGCCGCTCTTCTCGGCGGCCTGGCGGCCGGCGCCCTGATCTTCGACGTCGTTTTCACCACCTTCAACTTCCTGCGCTCCGGCACCACCGGCCTCGTCGCCCAGGCCTTCGGGCGCGGCGATGCGTTGGAGGAGCAGGCGGTGTTCTGGCGCGCCGTGCTGATCGCGGTCGTCGCCGGCGTCGTGCTTGCCGCGCTTGCGCCGCTGGTTTCCGCCGCCGGGCAATGGTTCATCGGCGCCGAACCGCGCGTCAGCGCGGCGATGGACGTCTATATCCGCATCAGGATGCTCGCAGCACCGTTCTCGCTGATCAATTACGCCATCCTTGGCTACGTACTTGGGCGCGGCGAGGGCGGGCTTGGGCTGATGCTGCAATTGATATTGAACGGCATCAACATCGCCCTCTGCTTCCTGCTTGGCCTGGAGCTCGGCTGGGGCGTTGCCGGCGTTGCCTGGGCAACGGTCACCGGCGAATTCGTCGCCATGCTGCTTGGTCTCGCCATTGTCGGCCGGCGCTTTTGGGCAGCGCCCACGCTGCCGCGCCACCGCGTCCTCGATTTGCCGTCATTCCTGCGCATGATGTCGCTCAATCGCGATATCATGATCCGCTCTTTTTCGCTGCTCGCCGCCTTTGCGCTGTTCACGCGCCAAGGCGCGCAGTTCGGCACGCTGACGCTGGCCGCCAACGCCGTGCTGATGAACCTCTTCCTGGTTGCCGGCTATTTCCTCGACGGTTTCGCCACTGCCGCCGAGCAGCTCGCCGGCCGCGCCATTGGAGCGCGCGCCGCCACCGCCTTTAACCAGGCGGTGCGGCTGACGCTGCTTTGGGGGCTCGGTCTGGCGGGCGCGGCGACGCTCTTCTTCCTGCTGGAGGGCACCGATCTCGTCGCCCTGATCACGACCTCGACGGACGTCCGCGCCATTGCCGACATCTACTTGCCATGGGCGGCGTTCACCGCGCTCAGCGGCGTGCTGGCTTTCGAGATGGACGGTGTCTTCATCGGCGCAACATGGTCGCGCGACATGCGCAACATGATGCTGGTGTCGTTCCTGTCGTTCAGCGCCGCCCTGCTGATTCTGGTGCCGGCCTTCGGCAATCACGGCTTGTGGGCGGCGTTGCATGTCTTCCTGCTGGTACGCGGCTTCAGCCTGCTCGCCATATTGCGGCTGCGGGTGCGCACCGCCTTTAACTAATCGCTAAAGCGGTTTCACCGCCCAGTGAGCGAGGCGGCTGTCGCGAAGCTCGCGCAGCGACTTCAGCCCTTGACTGTTCATGAAACGAGCCATGCCGGAAAGAATGCGCCCCGGCAGCGCGGGCCCAGCATAGATCATGCCGGTATAGAGCTGCACGAGATCGGCGCCGGCGCGGATCTTTTCCAGGGCCGTCTCGGCGGAATCAACGCCGCCGACGCCGATGATAGTGGTATCCGGGCCAAGCAGTTTTCGCATCCTTGCCAGCACGATGGTCGAGCGCTCGAACAAGGGTTTCCCCGAAAGCCCGCCAGCCTCGCCGGCAAGGCCGGCGCTGCGCAGGCCGGATCGCGCGATCGTGGTGTTGGAGACGATGAGGCCGTCAATCTGCTTCTCGGTGAGCTCGGCGGCGATGTCCTCCAACTCGGCCTCGACCAGGTCCGGCGCGATCTTGAGGAAGACGGGTGGTTTCGCGGATGCTGCCGCACGCGCGGCCATGACACGCGACAGAAGTTCGCCAAGTTGTTCGCGTGCCTGCATGTTGCGCAGGCCCGGCGTGTTCGGCGAGGAGATGTTGATTGCCAGATAACTGGCATATCGCGCAAACCGGACCACGCCGCGTTCATAGTCACTGACGCGGTCGGTGCTGTCCTTGTTGGCGCCGATGTTGACGCCGACGATGCCGGCACGGCCCATGCGGGCGGCAAGGCGCTTTTCCGCGGCGTCGTGGCCCTCATTGTTGAAGCCCAGCCGATTGATCACCGCCCCGTCCGAAGGCAGCCGGAAAATGCGCGGCTTCGGATTGCCGCCCTGCGGCAGCGGCGTGATCGTGCCGACCTCGGCGAAGCCGAAGCCGAGGCCGAGCAGCGCGTCCGGCACTTCGGCATTCTTGTCGTAACCCGCCGCCATGCCGAGCGGGTTCGGGAAATCGAGTCCGCAACGGCTGACCTTTAGCCTGTTGTCCTGCGGCGGACGACCGGCGACCGGCAGCCCGCATCTCAGCGCGGCGATCGACAGTCCATGCGCGGTTTCCGGATCGAGCGTGAACAGCAGTTTCTGGCCGATCCGGCCGAGCGCGCTCATTCGGCCTCCAGCGCCGGGAATTCATGCTGTCCGTCGGCGCCGAGCGGCAATGCCTGCACCGAAACGACCGCATCGAGGCCGAGCGCGTCGTAGAGATGCGGGAACAAGGCGCCGCCGCGCGAGACCTCATATTTCAGCGCATCGCCAAGGCGCGCGCCGTCGATGGCGACCAGCAGCAACCCGCCCTGGCCGGCGAAATGTTTGGCCGCCGTTTCCCGAACCTGCCCGGCGGCGGAAAAATGGATGAAACCGTCGGCGACGTCGATCGGCGCGCCGGTGAAGCGGCCTTCCCTTTCGGCCTCGCGCCAAAGCGCCTCGGGAACTATCTTGTAGATGATCTCGGACATGGTTGCGCTATAGTCCGAACCGACCACGCGGGGAAGGGCAGGCCCGTGTTCTTCCCCATTTCAGGTTCGTCCCCATTTCAGGCGCAAACTGTGATAGATTGCGCTGACTGGCTCATGGAGGAAAACATGCGTCTGAAACACGTCTTGATCCCCGCAGCACTGGTCTCGCTTATAGCGGCGTCGGCCCTTTCCGAGGAAGCCGATCGCTACCGGTTGGAAAAATCGGCCAATGGCTATGTCCGTATGGATACGCAAACCGGCGCCATGTCGCTCTGCGAGGAACGCTCCGGTCAGCTTGTCTGCAAGACGGCGGCCGACGAACGTGCCGCCTTCCAGGATGAGGTCGACCGCCTGCAAAATTCGGTGAAGGCGCTCGACGAACGTGTCGCCAAGCTCGAAAATTCGCTTGCCGCGCGTCTCGAATCGACTTTGCCCAGCGAGGAGGATTTCAACAAGACGATGGGTTACATGGAGCGCTTCCTGCGCAGCTTCATGGACATCGTCAAGGACATGGACAAGGACGAAGACGGCGCCAAGCCCAATTCGCAAAAGACCTAGGCAATTCGCAAAAAGACCTGGGGCGGGAATAGCAAGCCGGCCACGCCGAACAGCAGGCTTGGCGTTATGATCGTTCATATCCTGCAAGGCGGAAAATCGCCAACGGGATTCGGGGAGGGATATCACCGTTGGGCTACACATTCGTCATTGCCGACGATCATCCGCTTTTTCGCGGTGCATTGAGGGAGGCACTCGCGGGCATCGGAGACGTTGCCGCCATTCACGAGGCCGGCGATTTCGAAAGCGCCAAGGCGCTGGTCCTGGCCAATGAGGATGTCGATCTGGTGCTGCTCGATCTCTCGATGCCGGGGGCAAGCGGTCTTTCCGGCCTGATTTCGTTGCGCGGCATCCATCCGGCGGTGCCAATGATGGTGGTCTCGGCGCATGACGATCCGGTGACGATCCGGCGCGCGCTCGATCTCGGCGCCTCCGGCTTCATCTCCAAATCGGCCAGCATGGAGGAGATCCGCAATGCGGTGCAGTCGGTGCTCGCAGGTGATATCGCGGCACCCGCCGGGGTCGATCTCGGCGTCGAGCGCGATCCCGAGATTTCCGACCTGATCAAGCGGCTGCAGGCGCTGACCCCACAGCAGACGCGCGTGCTCGGCATGCTGGCCGAGGGACTGCTCAACAAGCAGATCGCCTATGAGCTCGGGGTCTCCGAAGCGACGATCAAAGCGCATGTCTCGGCCATCCTGCAGAAGCTCGGCGTCGACAGCCGCACCCAGGCGGTCATCCTTTTGTCCAAAATCGGCAGCGACCCGCTGCAGACGGCCGGCTGATCCCTATTCGGCCGCCGGCGCCAGCGGCCTGACCCTGGCCATCATCGAGCGCAGCATCGCCGGTTTCAGCGGTTTGCTGATCACCGGCACGTCGAGCCTGCCGGCGGCGGCGCGAACCTCGCTGGAGCGGTCGGCGGTGACCAGCACGGCCGGCAGGTCCTCGCCATGGATCGCACGCAACTGGGCGATCAATTCGAGGCCGGTCCTGTTGTCGAGATGATAGTCGGCAAGCACGATGTCCGGCCGATGCATGCCGGACCTGTCGAGATCCTCCGCGCCGGAAAGCGTGTCGACGCTGCAGCCCCAGCCCTCGAGCAGCAGCCGCATGCCGTCGAGGATGCGGGCGTCGTTGTCGATGCAGAGCACATTGAGCCCGGCAAGCGAGGCCGCGGCACGGGCAGGCGGCTTCGCCTCGGCCTCTCGCCGCGGTGCCTGCACGGCCGCCACCGGCAGCAGCACGGAAAAGCGTGTGCCCTTGCCGGGGTTGGAGAAGATCCGGATTTCGAGCCGCAGGACGCGGGCGATGCGGTCGACGATGGAGAGCCCAAGGCCGAGGCCTTCCGCCTCGCGAGCGCCCTCGTCCAGCCGGGTGAATTCGCGAAACACGGTGTTCAGCTTGTCGCCGGCAATGCCGATGCCGGTGTCGATCACCTGGATCTCGGCCAGTTCGCCGCGCCGCCGCACGCCGACCAGGATACGGCCACGGCGGGTATACTTGATGGCGTTGGAGACCAGGTTCTGGATCAAGCGGCGCAGCAGATTGCGGTCCGTCATCACGCTGAGCGACGACGGCATGATCGAGAGCTCGAGCTTCTTTTCGGCGGCAAGCGGCCGGAAATCGTTGCCGATCTGGCGCAGCAGCCCGTCGAGGCCGAAGGTCGTATCGTCCGGCTTCATCGCGCCGGCATCGAGGCGCGAAATGTCGAGCACCGCGCCGAGGATGGTCTCGACCGATTCCAGCGACGATTCGATGTTCATCGCCGCCTTGCCGGCAGGCCCCTTGCCGGTCTTCTCGATCAGCGACGAGCAATAGAGGCGGGCGGCGTTCAACGGCTGCAAGATGTCGTGGCCGGCGGCAGCGAGGAAGCGGGTCTTGCCGAGATTGGCCTCCTCTGCCAGCATCTGCGCCTGCGCCAGCTCCTCGTTGACGCGGGTGAGCTCGGCGGTGCGGCTCTTCACCCGCTGTTCCAGGGATTCGTTGGCGCGCTTAAGCGCCAGATCCTGCTCGACGCGTCCGGAAATGTCGGCGTAGGTGGCGACGATGCCGCCGTCCGGCATCGGGTTGGAGCGCAATTCGAGAATGCGCCCGCTGGTCTTCAGCTCCATCTGCCAGGGGCTGACGAAGCTGGTCAGGCGGTTCAGCATGGTAACGCGTTGATCTGCCGGTATATCGCCGCGCTCGGCAAGGTGGCGCAGGATACGATCGAGTGAGACACCGACCTGGCCCATCTCGTCGGGCAGGTCGAACAGCGCCCGGTACTGGCGGTTCCAGCAGATCAACCGAAAATCCCGGTCGAAGACAGTGATGCCCTGTTCCATCTGGTCGAGCGCGATCTGCAGCAGGTCGCGATTGTGTTGCAGCGCCTCTGTGGCGTCGTCGAGCAGGCGGAAGGCGTCCTTGGATTCGCGGTCGTTGCGGCGCAGCAGCAACGACAGGATCAGCCGCGCCGAGGACGAGCCGACGGCGCTGGCCAGAAGCTGCTCGGAGAAACGGATGACATCCATGCTGGCCTGCTCGTTGCCGTGCAGTGAAGTGCCGCTGCTCTTTTCGAATGACTGGAATGACCGCTCGGTGCGTTCGACACCGAGATAGCGCGCGATCGTGTCCTTGAGGTCGTTGACGGTGATGGTGGTGCGGAAGCGGCGCAGGCTCGGCAGCGGCCCCGCCTCGCGCGGCACGAAGATCGACGCCTGGATGCGCTCCAGCGGCACCGACGCCCGCGACAGCGAGCCGAACACAAAAAACAGCGTGTTGATCGACAGGCTCCACAGCACGCCATGGTTCAGCGGCTCGGCGACGGTGCCGAAAAGAGCTTGCGGCCGCAACGCATCTAAGCCGAACAGGCCGTGGACGAGGATGCCGGTATCGGCCGCGACGAGCGAGGGAAGCAGCAGCGTGTAGCTCCAGACGACGATGCCGGCGACCATGCCTAGTGCGGCACCCCGGCCGTTGGCGCCGCGCCAGACCAGGCCGCCGATCATTGCCGGCGCGAACTGCGCGATCGCGGCGAACGACATCAGGCCGATCGAGGACAGACGCGCGTTGTTGGTGCTCTCGCGGTAGTAGAGGAAGGCGATAAACAGCATGATGAAGATCGCCGCCCGCCGCACATTCAAGATGAGCGTCGACCAGTCCTCGTTCTCGGAGGTCGTGGTCCGCAGCAATCGCCTCACGAACAGAGGAATGACCAGATCGTTGGAGATCATGATCGACAGCGCGACGCTCTCGACGATCACCATTGCGGTCGCCGCCGACAGGCCGCCGATGAAGGCGGCCATGGCCAGCACGTCGTGGCCGCTGAACAGCGGCAGTGACAGCACATAGAGGTCGCTGCTGGTTCTCGTGCCGACCAGTTCCAGGCCGGCCAGCGCGATCGGCAGCACGAACAGGTTGATCGCCACCAGATAGAGCGGAAACACCCATGTCGCGGTGCGCAGCTCGGCCTCGCTGCGGTTTTCGACGATGGTGACGTAGAACTGGCGCGGCAACATGAGGATGGCAAAGCCGCTCAGGCATGTCAGCACCAGCCAGGTAGCGAGCGAGGTGTTGTAGCCCATCGCCTGACGCACCTGCGTGTTTTCGGCGAGCCGGTCGAACATGTCGCCCGGCCCGCCGAAGATCAGGAACGTGACCATAAGGCCGATCGCCAGGAAGGCGGCGAGCTTGACCACCGTTTCGACTGCCACAGCCAGCACCAGCCCGTCCTGGTGTTCGGTGGCGTCGGCATGGCGCGTGCCGAACAGCACCGCGAACAGCGCCAGCAGCATGGCCACGACCAGCGAGATGTCGCTGACGAACGGATCGAAGGAGGGCGGCGCGCCGGTATAGTGCTCGACCATCAGGCTGACCGAGCCGGAGATTGCCTTCAATTGCAGCGCCATATAGGGCACCGCGCCGATGGTCGCGATCAGTGTGGCGATCGCCGCGACAGCAAAACTCTTGCCGTAGCGGGCGCCGAGAAAGTCGGCGATCGAGGTGATCTTCTCGGTCTTGGCCAGCCTGACAATGCGCTGCAGCAGCGGAAAGCCGAACACAAACACCAGCACCGGTCCGATATAGATGCCGAGGAACTCCAGGCCGCGCTCGGAGGACAGCCCGACCGAGCCGAAGAAGGTCCAGGAGGTGCAGTAGATGGCAAGGCTGAGCGCATAGATGAAGGGCCGGGCGCGGCCGGGGCCGGATGAAGTCGAGCGCCGGTCGCCCAGGCTGGCGATGGCAAACAGCAACGTCACATAGGCAATCGCGATGATGACGATGAACCAGCCCTGCACGCCTCGAACTTCCTCCCTGTGCCGGTTTTGGATCGGCTTGATCAGACGCAATCACAGCTTGGCGATCAAGTCCATCGCGGCTTTTGGCGTATTTTATCGGCTGCCTCGGGCAATCGTGACCGGCTGAAACCGGTCTTTTGCTCCTGTTTGCAACCGCAGGTTTTTGCTATCCTGCCTGCTGGTCGATGCCGAGGGCGCGGACGGCAGCACGGCCAGTCATGGGAAGGAGGAGTCGAATGCTGAAAGAATTTCAGGAATTCATTTCCAGGGGCAATGTGATGGACCTGGCCGTCGGCGTCATCATCGGCGCTGCTTTCGGCAGAATCGTCGACTCCTTGGTCAACGACATCATCATGCCGGTCATCGGGGCGATTTTGGGCGGATTGGACTTCAACAACTACTTTCTGCCCTTGTCCTCGGCTGTTAACGCAACATCGCTGGCGGATGCGAGGAAACAGGGGGCTGTTTTCGCCTATGGCAGCTTCATCACCGTGGCGCTGAACTTCCTTATCCTCGCCTTCATCATCTTCCTGATGGTCAAGGCGGTGAACAATCTGCGCCAGCGGCTGGAGCGCGAGAAACCGGCCGCCCCGGCTGCCCCGCCGCCGGCCGATGTCGCGCTGCTCACCGAAATTCGCGATCTCCTCGCCAGAAAGTAGCGCCTGCGGCAACTTTCTGGACCAAAACCCTGGTCGCTGCGGCCGGGGTTTTCTGTTTTCGTCCGCCCTGAAACACGCTAGCAGTCGAGCAAACGAAAACGGACCTATCCATGACCTTGATCGATACCTTGCGCGCCGAGGCTCGGGCGGCGCCTGAAAGCGGCATTGTGGCCGTCATGAACCGTGGCCGCGGCCGCGACGGCATGATCCCGCTCTGGGCCGGCGAGGGTGACCTGCCGACGCCCGCCTTCATCACCGATGCCGCCGCCAAGGCGCTCGCCGACGGCGAAACCTTCTACACCTGGCAGAGAGGCATTCCCGAACTCAGGCAGGCGCTCGCCCGCTACTACACCAGGCATTTCGGCAAGACTTTCGCCAACGAAGAATTCATCGTCACCGGCTCCGGCATGCATGCCATCCAGATGGCCATCGACGCGGTGGCCGGCAAGGGCGACGAACTCGTCTACCTGTCGCCGGCATGGCCGAACTTCGCCGCCGCCGCCGGGGTAGCCGGCGCCGTGCCAGTTGCGGTCACGCTCGATCAGTCGGGCAATGGCTGGTCCTGCGATGTCGACAAGATCGCAGCGGCGATCACGCCGCGGACCAAGGCGCTGTTTGTCAACACGCCGTCCAACCCGACCGGCTGGACCGCCGACAAGGAAACGTTGCAGGCGATCCTCGATCTTGCCCGCGAAAGGGGGCTGTGGATCATCGCCGACGAGATCTACTCGCTGTTTCATTACGGCCACGGCCGCGCGCCGTCGTTCATCGACATCATGGCCGATGAGGACCGCATTCTGTTCGTCAATTCTTTTTCCAAGAACTGGGCGATGACCGGCTGGCGCATCGGCTGGATCAAGATCCATCCCGCCTTGCAGCAGGTGTTCGAAAACCTGGTCCAGTATTCGACTTCCGGCGTTGCCCAGTTCATGCAGCGCGGGGCCGTCGTTGCGCTGGATGAGGGCGATGCCTTCATCGTCGAGCAGGTGGAGCGGGCGAGGGCGGCGCGCGACCTGGTCTGCGGGATTCTTGCCGAAACCGGGCGGGCGCGCTTCACCGTGCCCCAGGGCGCATTCTATCTGTTCTTCGCGGTCGACGGCATCACCGATTCCCGCGCTGCCGCCTTCGACATGGTTGACCGCGCCAATGTCGGCCTGGCCCCCGGCACCGCCTTCGGCCCCGGCGGCGAAGCCTTCCTCAGGCTGTGCTTCCACCGCCGCCTCGACCAGCTCGAAGAAGCCGCGCACCGGCTGGCGAAATGGATGACGAGTGTATGAGCTGCCTCGAAGCCTGAGTCGAGTTTCAAACGGGCTTCACCCGCCCGACTTCGGCACCAGCAACGGAATGACGCGGTCGCTCTTGGCGACTGAAGGCCGGCCGGCCGAACCGTAGGGAATCCCCAACGCGTCCCATGTCTCGACCAGCGCGTCCTGCAGGGAAGCAATCAGCGCGTCCGAATGGAACGGCGTAGGCGTGATGCGCAGCCGCTCGGTGCCGCGCGGCACTGTCGGGTAGTTGATCGGCTGGATATAGATGCCGTGCACACCGAGCAGGCGGTCGCTGGCCATCTTGCAGAGCTCGGGATCGCCGACCAGAAGCGGCACGATGTGGGTAGGCGATTCCATCACCGGCAGGCCGGCTGAGGCCAGCACTTGCTTGGTCCGTGTCGCCTGACGCAGCTGCGCGTCGCGCTCGGCCTGCGAACGCTTGAGATGGCGGATCGAGGTGGTTGCCGCTGCAGCGATCGCCGGCGGCAACGCCGTGGTGAAGATGAAGCCCGGCGCATAGGAACGCACCGCGTCGATCACCGCAGTGTTGCCGGCGATGTAGCCGCCAAGCGTGCCGAACGCCTTGGCCAGCGTGCCCTCGATGATGTCGATGCGGTCGGCCAGCCCTTCGCGCTCGGTGATGCCGCCGCCGCGCGGCCCGTACATGCCGACGGCGTGGACCTCGTCGATGTAGGTCATGGCGTTGTAACGCTCGGCGAGTTCGACGATCTGCTTGATCGGCGCGATGTCGCCGTCCATCGAATAGACGCTCTCGAAGACGATCAGCTTGGCGCGCTCGCGGCCAGCCGTCTGCAGCAGGCTTTCGAGATGCGCCACGTCATTATGGCGGAAGATCTTCTTCTCGGCGCCCGAGCGCCGCACGCCCTCGATCATCGAAGCGTGGTTGAGCTCGTCCGAGATGATCAGGCAATTGGGAAGCAGCTTTGCAATGGTCGAGATCGACGCCTCGTTTGAAACGAAGCCGGAGGTGAAAACCAGTGCCGCTTCCTTGTCGTGCAGGTCGGCCAGCTCCAGTTCGAGCTCGACCAGCGGGTTGCTGGTGCCGGAGATGTTGCGGGTGCCGCCGGCGCCCGACCCCATCTTGCCTGCCGCCTTCTGGAACGCGGCAATGACGTCGGGATGCTGGCCCATGCCGAGATAGTCGTTGGAGCACCAGACGGTGATTTCCTCGGCGCGGCCATTGGCGCGCCAGATGGCGCGCGGGAATTTCCCGACGATACGCTCAAGGTCGGCGAAGACGCGGTAGCGACGCTCTGCATGGAGCTGGTCGATCGCTTCCTCGAAAAACCGCTGGTAGTTCATGTCGCCTTCCCAATTTTGCGCGCGATCATAGTCATTGGGCCATTGGTCGTCCACTTGGCCTTTTTGGTCAAAATGCCACGCCCCGAGCCTGTTCCTAACGACCACGGAACGTGGCCTATTCCCTTGATGTGGATCAATCTTGTTTCAGGACAATGCCACGCGCCGATGAGACCGGTTACCGCAGGTTCTAATGGCTCGGCGGCAGGTTTTCCAGTAAGGCGACGATTGAGACAGTTCCGACAAATCATGAATAGCGAGGATGCGGATGACGGTTTTGGTGACAGGCGGGGCCGGCTATATCGGTAGCCATATGGTCTGGGAATTGCTGGACACGGGTGACAGCGTCGTCGTCCTTGACCGGCTTTCCACCGGCTTTGAATGGGCAGTGGCTCCGGAAGCAAAGCTCGTCGTCGGCGACGTCGCCGACAGGGAACTTGTTGCCTCGATCATCCGCGACAATAAGGTCGACGCGATCATCCATTTCGCCGGCTCGATCGTGGTCCCCGAATCGGTCGCCGACCCGCTTGCCTATTACGAGAACAACACCTGCAAGACGCGCACCTTGATCGAGACCGCGGTGCGCGAAGGCGTGCCCAATTTCATCTTTTCCTCGACCGCCGCCGTCTATGGCGGCGCCGGCCTGGAACCGGTACGCGAGGATGCCCGGCTTGCGCCGGAATCGCCCTATGGCCTGTCCAAGCTGATGAGCGAATGGATGCTGCGCGACGCGGCGATTGCCCATGGGTTGCGCTATACGGCGCTGCGCTATTTCAACGTCGCCGGCGCCGATCCGAAGGGCCGCACCGGCCAGTCGACGCCCGGTGCCACGCATCTGATCAAGGTCGCCTGCGAGACGGCGCTCGGCAAGCGCTCCTTCATGCAGGTGTTCGGCACCGACTATCCGACGCCGGACGGCACCTGCATGCGCGACTATATCCACGTCAGCGACCTGGCGGCGGCGCATCGGCTGGCGCTTCAGCGGCTGCGTGCCGGCGGATCGAGCCTGGTCGCCAATTGTGGTTACAGCCACGGCTATTCGGTGCTCGAGGTCATCGACAGCGTCCGCCGCGTCTTCGGCCATGATTTCGAGGTACGGATGGGCGATCGCCGCGCCGGCGACGCCGCCGCGGTCGTCGCCAATTCGAAGCTGGCGCGCGGCGAGCTCGGCTGGACCCCGCAGCGCGACAACCTCGACCAGATCGTTGCCGATGCGCTTGCCTGGGAGCGCATCCTGACCAGCAAGAATTCGGCTCTGGGGTGAAGTGGGCTCTCCGCAAAGTTTGGTTCAGCGCGCTGGGGGCGGAATGAAAATCCTGGTGCTTGGAGCCGGCGTCGTCGGTACGGCGGCGGCCTATTATCTGGCCAGCGACGGCCATGAGGTGACGGTGATCGAGCGCCATCCGGCGGCGGCACGCGGCACCAGCCGGTCGAATGCCGGCCTGGTGTCGCCCGGAGACGCCACCGCCTGGGCCTCGCCAGCCGCGCTGAAGACGTTCCTGCGCGGCCTCTACAACCACGATCTCGGCATCAAGGTGCGGCTGCGCTTCGATCCGTATTTTTTCGCCTGGAGCCTGCGCTTCCTTCGCCAGTGCACGCAAAAGCGCATGCGCGCCAACACCGACGTCAAGCTGCGTCTGGCGCTCTATTCGCGCGACTGCATCAACGCCGTCTCCGCCGAAACCGGCATCCACTATGACGAGCGCAAGAAAGGCATTCTCTATTTCTTCCGCTCGCAGCAAAGCTTTGATACCGGCACCGACAATTATCGCTATCTCGGCGAACACGGCCTGCCGATCGAAATCGTCGGCCGCGACCGGCTGGTCGAGCTCGAGCCCGGCCTTGCCGGCGCCAAGGACAAGATAGCCGGCGGCGTCTATTCGCCGATCGACCAGACCGGCGACTCCAGCCAATTCACGCAGCGCCTCGCTGCCTATGCCGCCGAGAAACTCGGCGTCCAATTCCTTTACGACACCACGGTCGAAGGCCTCGACATCGACGGCGGCCAAGTGCGCGCCGTGATGACCTCGGCCGGCCCGGTGGCCGGTGACGCGGTGGTCATTTCGATGGGGCCGGAGAGCGGTCTGCTCGGCCGCCGCTACGGCATCGATCTGCCCGTCTATCCGGTGAAGGGCTATACCGTGACTGTTCCGCTGGAAGATGAAAGCAAGGGGCCGATCATGGGCGGCGCCGACGAGGACCGGCTGATCGGCTATTCCAGGCTGGGAAACCGGCTGCGGATGTCCTCGACGGCGGAGTTCACCGGTTTCGACCGCACGTTCAAGCCACGCGATTTCAACTCGATCCTGAACACCGGCAAAGACCTGTTCCCCGGGGCTTTCGACGAGAGCAAGGCCGAGCTCTGGGCTGGACTTCGCCCGATGATGCCGAACTCCGTGCCGGTCATCGGCCGGGCGCTGTACGACAATCTCTACCTCGACACCGGCCACGGCCATCTCGGCTGGACCATGGCCTGCGGTTCGGGAAAGTTCCTCGCCGACCTCATTGCCGGCCGCAAGCCGGAGATCGATCCGCAGGGATTGCTCTACGCGGGCTAATGCATGTCGCGCAAAAGTGTGCAGCGGTTTTGCGATAACGACATGCATTAAAAACAAGAACCTAAAGCGCATCGCATGAGGCCGATCGAACGCGATGCGCTTTAGGCATTTCCGAACATCAGGACGCCATGAGCTCGGCGGTCAGGCTCGTTCGTCGATCGCCGAACGCCAGGAGCGCACGTAACTTGTCCAGACCGGATCGGCCGACGGTTCGGTCCTTTCGCCTCTGCCTTGCGGTGTCCCCTGGTCCGACGCCAGCAAGGCGGCGCCGATGCTGGTGCCTGTCGCAGCCTCGGAGGCAATGGCGGCGCGTGCTGTCGCCGCAGCCAGCATGCGGGTGAACAGCCGGTTGCGGGCGAAGGGTCCTTCGACGATGGTTGACCCCTCGGCGCCGATCAGGTCGAGGCAGGTCGCGGTCATCAGCGCCAGGTAGAACGAGATGGCGACAAAGCGCTGGCCGGCGCTCATACCGTCCGCGTTAAACCATGATGCGGTACGATGCGGAAACGGCCCCGAACCCTGTTGCGTGGAAGGCAATAGGGACGTCTTGCGCGCCAGCACCGTAGCAACATCGTCTTCCGTCCAGTTCTCCGATTGGCCCTCGGTCAGCAGGGAGAACTCACGGCCGCCCATGAAGCGCGCCGACGGCACGGGATCGCCGAGTGCGTTGACATTGACCAGCGTGTCGCGTGCCGGATCGAGCCTGACCTTGCTGCCGCCGACCGCCATCGACACCACCCAGGTGCCGGTCGAGACGACGGAGAAAGGCGGCTTGCTGGATAGGAGATGCGGCAGCAGCGAGGCGTTGGAATCGTGCAGGCCGCAAAACACCGGCGTTTGCGGGTCGAGGCCGGTTTGCCGCGCCAGAGCGGGCAGGATCGGGCCCAGGCGGTCCTTGGCCTGCCGCGCCGGCGCCATTAGCCGGCGCCATTGCAGCCGGTCGACCAGCGAGGAAAAATCCGCTTTCCACGGGTTCCATAGATCAGTGTGGCAGCCGAGCGACGTCACTTCGCTGGCGGCGACGCCGGTCAGGCGCAAGGCCCAGTATTGCGGATACATCAGCATCGCGGCGGTTCTGGCGAAATCCGCCGGAAAGCGCTTCTGCTGCCAGAACAGCTGCGCACCGAGATTGAGGCCGGCCGGCAGGCGCGGCGTGCCGGTCTCGGAGAACGCGGGACGGATCGTGTCATAGTCCCTGGCAAGGGCATCCGGCCCGTCGAATTCGTAGTCGAGCACCGGCAGCGCCAGTTCGCCTGATGCGTCGACCAGCACGCCCGTTGCGCCATGGGTGGTGATCGATATCGCATCGATGCGCTGCTCGCGATCGATCTCGGCCAGGCTGCCGAGGATAAACGCCCATAACCGTTCGACGTCATGGTGGGGGTACTGGCCTTGCCGAACCGGCTCGTTCGCCACCGTGCGCAGGGCCACTTCGCTCGATGTGGCGAGATCGACCAGCGCCACCTTGGCGTTGGTCTTGCCGATATCGATGACGGCGACGTTGCGGGTCATTCCATATGGAACATTGTTTCCAGCGGCACCGCCACCGGCTCGTTGTTCGGCCTGGTCTCCATGATGTCCGCCATCTCGGCCCACCAGCGCTGCATCACCGGATGCTTCGGCAATTCGTCCATGCCGTGGCCATCGCGTCGCCACAGCACGCCGAACAGGGTGTTTGTCTCCTCGTCGAGATGGATCGAATAATCGGAGATACCGGCCTGTTTCAGCAACGCTACGAGTGACGGCCAGATGTCGTCGTGGCGCCGCTTGTATTCGGCCTTCATGCCCGGATTGAGCTTCATCTTGAACGCGTATTTTTCGGGCATCAGGCAAAGCGCTCCCGCCGTACGCGCCGCCACAGGATCGGCAGTGCGATGACGATGATCAGCAGCAGGCCGATGAAGATCGACATGACGATCCCCGGCACGTTGAGCAGGCCGAGGCCGAAGGTCACCAGTCCCATGATGAACGCCGCCAGCACCACACCAAGAATGCTGCCGGCGCCGCCCAGGATGCTGACGCCGCCGAGCACCACCATGGTGATGACTTCCAGCTCGTAGCCCTGCGCGATCGACGGCCGGGTCGAGCCGAGCCGCGATGTGATCAGCACCGAGGCGATGCCCGCCATCAGGCCGGTCAGGCAAAACAGGATGAATTTGATGCGGCCGACACGTACGCCGGAAAACTGCGCCGCGACCGGGTTGTTGCCGATGGCAAAGACCCGGCGGCCGAAGCTCGTCCGGTGCAGAAGGAACCAGTAGACGACTGCCGCGATCAGGAACAGCGTCAGTTCGAACGACACCACCCACCAGACATAGCCCTGGCCGAAGAAGGCGAAGCTCGCGGGATAGCCCTTGTAGGCCTGGTCGCCCAGGATGATGAAGGCAATGCCGCGAAACAGGCTCATCGTGCCGATGGTGACGACGATCGACGGCAAGCCGAGCCTGGTGACGAGCACGCCGTTGAAGGCGCCGCAGCCGAGCCCGACGACGAGGCCGATTGCCACCAGCGCCGGAGTGCCGGCGCCGGCCTGCACTGCCATGCCCATCATCGTTGACGCCAGCGCAATGATGGCGGCGACCGACAGGTCGATTTCGCCGGAGATGATCAGCAGCGCCATGGCCAGCGCGATCAGCGCCTTTTCCGTGAAGTTGAAGGTCAGGTCCGAGAGCGACCAAGCGTCGAGGAAATAGGGCGAGGCAAAACTGTTGACGGCAAAGATGGCGACCGCCACCGCGACGAGCAGCGCCTCCCAGGAGAAGACCGCCGCGGTGAAAGGGTTGTCGAGCCGATCCGGAATGTGGCGTGCGGCAGGGGCGTTGGCGATATCGGTCATGTGACAACACCATCCGAAACTTGGCGATGCCCCTTGTATCTGCACGGGGAGAGGGCAAGGGTGAGGGGCAGCGTCCACTTTGAAAACGGGACTGTTGCGGACGGCAACATTCCAATCGTCCCAGAGAAATGAAGCGAGGCGTCCATCATGCCGCTTCCGCCTTTTTGAGAATGATGCGGCCTTGCCGGCGTTCGCCGCGTGCGTTGAGCACCACGGCCAGGATGATGGCGCTGCCTGAAATCGCCATCTGCCAGAAGGGTGAAATGTTGATCACCGGCAGCGCGTTGGAGATGATGCCGAGGAACAGCGCGCCGAGCACCGCGCCGCCGACCGAACCGATGCCGCCGGCAATCGAAATGCCGCCGATGACGCAGGCGGCGATGATATTGAGCTCATAACCATTCGCGACCTCGACCGAGGCGATGACGTAGCGCGAGATCCACAGATAGCCGCAGAGGCCGCCGATCATCCCCGAGATGCAGAAGACGATGAATTTCGTCCGGCCGACATCGATGCCGGCATAGACCGATGCGGTCGGGTTGACGCCGATGGCATAGATCGAGCGGCCGAGCGCGGTGCGCGTCATCACGAGGAAAAACAATGCAATGACCAGTATGGCGATCCAGGACAGAACCGGAATGCCGAGGAAAGCCGTGCGCTGCAGGCCGATGAACTCAGCGCTCATCTGGTCGGCGTTGACCCAGGCGCCGCCTGATATGACGAAGGTGGCGCCGCGGTAGATGGTGAGGGTGCCGAGCGTTACCACGATCGAGGGAATGTTCAACCGCCATACCAGCAGGCCGTTGATGGCGCCGAGCACCAGGCCGACCAGCAGTGCGATGACGATCAGCAGCGGGATCGGGATCGCCGGATGCGCGGCGTTCAGCATCGCCACCACCATGCCGGTGAAGCAGAGGTTGGAAGCCATCGACAGGTCGATCGAGCGGGTCAGGATGACGACCATCTGGCCGAGCGCCAGGATCATCAGGATCGACGTGTCGTTGAACACCTGGCGCAGATTGGCAGGATCGGCAAAACCTGGAAACCGCGTTGAGATCAGCCCGATCAGCACGACGATTGCCGCCAGCAGCCAGACCTCGCGATATCTGAGAAAAGGCTTCATGACGCGATCCCCGCTGCCGTCCTGACCAAGGTTTCGGCGTCGAGCCCCTTATTGTCGTAGACCGCGGCAATACGGCCCTCGCGCATGACAACGACGCGGTCGGACATGCCGAGGATTTCCGGCAGTTCGGACGACACCATGATCACCGACAGGCCTTGCGCGACGAGCTCGGCCATGAAGCCGTGCACGGCCGCCTTGGAGCCGATGTCGATGCCCTTCGTCGGCTCGTCCAGGATGATCACCCTGGGCGCGGTCGCCAGCCATTTGGCGATGACGATCTTCTGCTGGTTGCCGCCCGACAGCGTGCCGACGTCCTGGCTGAGCGAGGAGGCGCGCAGATCGAGCCGCTCGGTGTAGGAGCGGGCCAGCGCGAACTCTTCGGCCAGCCGCAATATGCCGGATTTGGATGTCCGTTTGAGCGAAGGCAGCGAGACATTCTGGAAGATCGGCAGGCCGATCACCACACCTTGCTTGCCGCGTTCCTCCGGCACATAGACGATGCCGGCATCGATCGAATCCGCCGCCGATTTCGGCGCGATCGCCTTGCCTTCCAGCGTGATCGTGCCGCGGCTGGTGCGGGTGATGCCCGATATCGCCTGCATCACCTCGCTGCGCCCGGCGCCGACAAGGCCGTAGAAGCCAAGGATTTCGCCCCTGTGCAGCTCGAAGCCTATGTCGTCGAACTCGGTCGGGTGCGACAGGCCGGAGACGGCCAGCACCGGCGCGCCGATCTCGGCCTTGCGCTGCGGAAAGATGTGATCGACCGAGCGGCCGACCATCATGCGCACGATCTGGCTCTGGCCGGCGTCCTTGATCAGGCCTTCGCCGACCATCTCGCCGTCACGGAACACGGTATAGCGGTCGGCGATGCGGTAGATCTCATCGAATTTGTGGCTGATGAACAGGATCGCCTTGCCGTCGCTCTTGAGGAATTCGATCAGCAGGAAAAGCTCTTCGATCTCCTTCATCGAAAGCGCTGCCGTCGGCTCGTCCATGATGACGATCCGGGCGTCGATCGACATGGCGCGGGCAACCGCCACGAGGTGCTTGTTGGCGATGCCGAGATCCTTCAGCCTGGCCTCGGCTTCGATATGGCCGGCGCCCATCGTGTCGAGCACCTCGCGGGCATTCTTGCGCATGGTGCGCCAGTCGATGGTTTTGAAACGCGTGCGCGGCGCATGGCCGAGGAAGATGTTTTCGGCCACCGTCAGATCGTCGAACAGCACCGTTTCCTGGTGGATGGCGGTGATGCCGTGCCCGAACGCGGCGTGCGCGCTGGGCAGTGTGACCGGCTGGCCGTCGATGCTGATGGTGCCAGCATCCGGCTGGTAGATGCCGGTCATTATTTTGACCAGCGTCGACTTGCCGGCGCCGTTTTCGCCGATCAGCGCGGTTACCTGGCCGGGATAGAGCGACAGGCCGACGTCGTGCAGCGCGCGCACGCCGGGAAAGCTTTTCGAGATGCCGGACAGCGTCAGGCGCGGTCCGGAAGACAAAGGCGCTTCCTTCGCCATTTCGTGTTGGGCTGTCGTGTCCATAATCGTATCAAGCCCTGAAACAAGGTTCGTTTGAAAGCGCGGCGGGACCTGAGCCCCGCCGCACCGTTTCGAAGGCTCCAGGATCAATAGATCTTGGAGAACTTTTCGATGTTCGACTTGTCGAACTGGAAGGGCGGAGCCATCGCAGCCGAGTTGGTATCGTCGAGCGTGACCTTGCCGACGCGGCCGATCGACAGCGTAGCACCGGGCTTGGCTTCTTCCTTCTTCACCGCCAGGTCGTGGGCGAGGTAGACGGCGGAGTAGCCGAGATCGATCGGGTTCCACAGGGCAACCGCTTGGCTGGCGCCATTGTCAATGAACTTCTTGAACTCCGACGGCAGCGCCAGGCCGGTGACGTTGACTTTGCCGATCAGGCCTTCGTCGGTCACCACCTGCGCGGCGGCAACGACGCCGACCGTGGTCGGTGCGATGATCGCCTTGAGGTTCGGATAGGACTTCAAAAGACCCTTGGCTTCATCCGTGCTCTTGGCCGAGTCGTCGTCGCCATAGACGGTGGCGACGAGCTTGATCTTGGGGAACTTCTCCGGCAGCACCTTCTTGGCCGCGTCGATCCAGGCATTCTGGTTGGTCGCCGTCGACGAAGCCGACAGGATGGCGACGTCGCCGCCTTCAGGCAGGTAGTCGGCGGCAAGCTTGATGATGGTCTCGCCGATCAGGTTGGTGTCGGAGGGGTTGAGGTGAAGCTGGCGTCCTTCCGGCGCGACGCCCGAATCCCACGAGATAACGGTGATGCCGCGCTCCATCGCCTTCTTGAGCACCGGCACCAGCGCGTCGGCGTCGTTCGCCGAAATGGCGATGGCGTTGACCTTCTGTGCGATCAGCGAATTGACCACTTCGATCTGCGCTTCGGCGGTCGCCTTGGTCGGGCCGGTGTAGATGATGTCGACATCGCCGAGCTCCTTGGCCGCCTCTTCGGCGCCCTTGTTGGCGGCGTCGAAGAAGCCGTTGCCGAGCGACTTCACCACCAGCGCGATCTTGACGTTTTCGGCGTAGGCGGCATTCACGAACATGGCGGCGGAGAACGCCGCCGTAACCATCAATTTCCTAAAGAAGCTCATCGAATATCCTCCCTTGAGCGTTGCATTCCATCGCCGCTGCGGGTGCGAGTTTTCTCAGGCCTGCAGCGAAGATTCTTCCTTATTCCCTGCCGTTGTGCGGGCGATGATCAGCGTCACGCCGGCGGCCTCAAGCATCTTGGCTTCGCGCTCCTCGATGGCGTCGTCGGTGATCACCGTGGCGATGCGCGACAGGCCGCACAGGATCAGGCTCGAGCGTTTGCGGAACTTCGAGGAATCGACCAGCACCACCAACTCGTCTGCCTGGTCGATCAGCTTCTGCTCGGCCTGGATCAGCAGCGGGTCGCCTTCCATCAGACCGAGCGGTCCCAGTCCCTGCGCGCCCATGAACATGCGGCGCGCGTAAAAATTGCGTGTCACGTCATTGTCGAACGGCGACAGGATGATGTTCTGCTCGCGGTAGATGGTGCCGCCCGACAGCATCACCGTGTTCTTGGAGTGCCTGAGCAAATGCTCCGCGATCGGGAAGGAATTGGTGAAGATCGGCATGCGGCGGCCGGTCAGGAAATGCACCATCTGGAAGGTGGTGGTGCCGCCATTGATGATGATCGGCTCGCCGTCCTTGCACAGATCCACGGCTTCCCGCGCGATTGCCCGCTTCTGCGAAGCGTTGATGGTCTCGTTGACGGAAAAGGGCCTGCCGGCAAGGCCGATGAACTGCGGCGGCGAAAGCGCCTCTGCACCGCCGCGCACCCGGCGCAGGCGTTTTTGCACGTGCAATGCCGCGATGTCGCGCCGGATCGTCGCCTCGGACGACTCCGTCAGGTCGACCATCTCCTGCACCGTCACCACAGGTTTTTCCTGGACGGCGGACAGAATGATCCTGTGGCGCTCTTTCTCGTGCATGGTTCCTCCCTGCTTGAGCATCTAGGCACCCAAAACGCGCAGTGTCAATCATTTCCGATCAGATAATTTCATTGTGCAGTGCAATATGACTGATATTGATCGTTTGTGATTGACAAGACAGCCGCTTGCGTAGAAATTCGTACAAAAGGGACCGGCGCCGTTTGCGTGTCCCAAAGGGAGGATACCTATGCTCGACAAGCGCTCCGGCACGCGCCTCGCCAATCTTTGGGATGACGCAAAAGCGCAAGCAATGAGCGAACCGGAACGTCTGGTCTATCGCTCGAACGTCCTTGGCTCCGACAAGCGCGTCACCAATTATGGCGGCGGCAACACCTCCTCCAAGATCTGGCAAAACGATCCGCTCACCGGCGAAAGCGTGGAAGTGCTGTGGGTCAAGGGCTCGGGCGGCGACAGCGCCTCGATCAAGCTCGACGGCTTCGCCACGCTCTACATGGATAAACTGCGGGCGCTGAAGGGTCTCTATCGCGGCCTCGAACATGAAGACGAGATGGTCGGCTATCTGCCTCATTGCACCTTCAATCTCAACCCGCGCGCGGCCTCGATCGACACGCCGCTGCATGCCTTCGTGCCGAAGCCTTATGTCGATCATATGCATCCCGACGCCATCATCGCCATTGCCGCTGCCAAGGATTCGCAGGCGCTGACCAAGGAGATCTTCGGCGACACGATCGGCTGGCTGCCATGGAAACGTCCGGGCTTCGAACTCGGCCTGTGGCTGGAGAAATTCTGCCTCGAGAACCCCGACGCCAGGGGCGTCGTGCTGGCCAGCCATGGTCTGTTCAGCTGGGGCGACACGCCGAAGGAATGCTACGAGACGACGATCTCGGTGATCAATCAGGCAATCGACTGGTTCGAGCGCAAGAGCCAGGGCAAGCCGATCTTCGGCGGCGAAGTCGTCAAATCCCTCGATGCGCCGGCGCGTCGCGCCGTGGCCGCAAAACTGATGCCGAGGATCCGCGGCCTGATCTCCGAGAACAGCCACAAGCTCGGCCATTTCGATGATTCCCCTGCCGTGCTCGAATTCGTCAATTCCAGGGATTTGCGGCCGCTGGCGGCACTCGGCACGTCCTGCCCGGACCATTTCCTGCGCACCAAGATCCGGCCGATGGTCATCGAGTTCGACCCTCAAAATCCCGACGTCGATGCCGTCATTGCCCGTCTTGCCGATGACGTGGCGGAGTATCGCGTCGGCTATCAGGCTTATTATGACCGCTGCAAGCACCCGGATTCGCCGCCGGCGCGCGATCCCAACGCCGTCGTCTATCTGGTGCCCGGCGTCGGCATGTTCACCTTCGCCGGCGACAAGGCGACGGCGCGCATTTCAGGCGAATTCTACGTCAACGCCATCAACGTCATGCGCGGCGCTTCGACGGTGTCGGCCTATGTCGGCCTGCCCGACCAGGAAGCCTTCGACATCGAATACTGGCTGCTCGAAGAGGCAAAGCTGCAGCGCCTGCCGAAACCAAAGGCTCTTGCCGGCCAGATCGCGCTCGTCACCGGCGGCGCCGGCGGCATCGGCCGGGCCACCGCCAACCGGCTGCTGCGCGAAGGCGCCTGCGTCGTGCTGGCCGACATCGACGAAGCAGCCCTTGCCAGCGCCAATGACGAGCTTGCCAATGCCTATGGCAAGGATTTCGTGCGGCCCGTCGCCATCAACGTCACGTCCGAGGATCAGGTGATCGCCGGTTTTGCCGAGACGGCGGTCGAATTCGGCGGCATCGATATCCTCGTGTCGAATGCCGGCCTGGCTTCCTCGGCGCCGATCGAGGACACCACGCTGGCGCTGTGGAATAAGAACATGGACATCTTGTCGACCGGCTACTTCCTCGTTTCGCGCGAAGCGTTCCGGCTGTTCCGGGCGCAGAAGATCGGCGGTAACGTCGTCTTCGTCGCTTCCAAGAACGGGCTTGCCGCATCGCCCAACGCCGCCGCCTATTGCACGGCCAAGGCCGCCGAGATCCATCTGGCACGCTGTCTGGCGCTGGAAGGCGCGGAAGCACAGATCAGGGTCAATGTCGTCAATCCCGACGCCGTGCTGCGCGGCTCGAAGATCTGGAGTGGCGAGTGGAAGGAACAGCGCGCCGCCGCCTACAAGATGTCGACCGACGATCTCGAGGAGCATTACCGCTCGCGTTCGATGCTGAAGCGCTCGGTATTCCCAGAGGACATCGCCGAGGCGATCTATTTCTTCGCCTCCGACATGTCGGCAAAATCGACCGGCAACATCATCAACGTCGACGCCGGCAACGCGCAGAGTTTTACGCGATAAGCGACCGTCTTTGAGGGGTTGGCGCCGAGGCCGGAGCGTTACCCTTCTCCCCGGGGAGAAGGTGCCGGCAGGCGGGTAAGGGGCAGCGCCAACCGAACGCATTTGGGAGGAACCATGTCCGAAACCATCATCTCCGTCGACCTCGTCGACAAGCATAATGCCGCGCGCAACGCCGACCTCAAGCGCGATTACGACTCTCTCGGCGAGCGTCTCGACCGCCGCGGCATCGCCATCGACGCTGTCAGAGACAAGGTCGAGAAATTCGCCGTGGCGATCCCGTCCTGGGGCGTCGGCACCGGCGGCACCCGCTTTGCCCGTTTTCCCGGCGCCGGCGAGCCGCGCGACATTTTCGATAAGATCGAGGACTGCGCCGTCATCCGGCAACTGACGCAGGCGACGCCGACCGTCTCGCTGCATATTCCCTGGGACAAGGCCGATCCGAACCGGCTGAAGCAGGCGGCATCCCGCTTCGGTCTCGGCTTCGACGCCATCAACTCCAACACCTTCTCCGACGCCAGCGACCAGAGGCTTTCCTATAAATTCGGCTCGCTGTCGCATGCCGATGCAGCAACACGCCGGCAGGCGGTCGAGCACAACCTCGAATGCATCGAGATCGGCAGGACGCTGGGCTCGAAAGCGCTGACGGTGTGGATCGGCGACGGCTCGAACTTCCCCGGCCAGGTCAACTTCGCCAAGGCATTCGAGCGCTATCTCGACGCGATGAAGGAGATCTATGCCGGGCTGCCGGACGACTGGAAGCTGTTCACCGAGCACAAGATGTACGAGCCGGCCTTCTATTCGACCGTCGTGCAGGATTGGGGCACCAACTACATCATCGCCAAAGAGCTTGGCGACAAGGCGTTCTGCCTGGTCGACCTCGGCCATCACGCCCCCAACGTCAATATCGAGATGATCGTGTCGCGGCTGATCCAGTTCAAAAAACTCGGAGGCTTCCACTTCAACGATTCGAAATATGGCGACGACGACCTCGACGCCGGCTCGATCGATCCCTACCGCCTCTTTCTGGTCTTCAACGAACTGGTCGATGCCGAGCTTTCAGGCGCCGAAGGCTTCGATCCGGCCCACATGCTCGACCAGAGCCACAACGTCACCGATCCGATCGAAAGCCTGATGCTGTCGGCGATAGAAGTGCAGCGCGCCTATGCGCAGGCGCTGCTGGTCGACCGCAGGGCGCTCGAAGGCTTCCAGGATACCAACGACGCGCTGATGGCGACGCAGACGCTGAAGATAGCCTATCGCACCGATGTCGAGCCGATACTTGCCACGGCACGGCTGAAGACAGGCGGCGCCATCGATCCGGTCGCCGCCTACCGCGCCGCCGGCTACCGGGCGAAGGTTGCAGCGGAACGGCCGGCGGTGGCGAGCGTCGGCGGCGGGATTGTTTGAAGGAACGGGTCGAAAAAGAAAAACCCGCCTGAGGCGGGTCGCGGTGCGATTCAGCACCATAGTTGGATTAGTAGCATAGCTGCCGGCACAAAGCAAGAACAAAATTGCTTGTCAGCGTTGGATCGTGGCTTCATTTCAGCTTGGGTTCCTTTCCGCCATGAATGGGGGCGAGGAACCCCAGGTGTCGATAAAGGCGCAAGCCTCGCCATATCTTCCCATTAATGTCAGTAGACTCAACCTCTCCAAGCGCGTTTCCTAGGCCTACCCACGCCTCGGAGAACGGCCATGCACAACACCCGCCGAACCCTAATCGCCGTCACCCTTTCCCTCACCCTGACCTTCGTGCCGTTCCTCGCCTTTGCCGCCTCGCCGCAGCCGGCGAAGGGCGAGCACGGCATGGTGGTGACCGCCCAGCATCTGGCGTCGCAAGTCGGCGTCGAGGTGCTGAAGAAGGGCGGCAACGCGGTCGATGCAGCGGTCGCTGTCGGCTACGCTCTGGCTGTCGTCTACCCGACCGCCGGCAACATCGGCGGCGGCGGCTTCATGACCATCCGCTTCAAGGACGGCCGTTCGACCTTCCTCGATTTCCGCGAGCGCGCGCCGCTCGCCGCGACCAAAACCATGTATCTCGACAAGGACGGCAAGCCGGTAAAGGGCGCCAGTCTCGACGGCTATCTGGCGGTCGGCGTGCCCGGTTCGGTGGCCGGCTTCGAGATGGCGCGGGAGAAATACGGCACGCTGACGCGGCAGGATTTGCTGGCGCCGGCTATCCGCTATGCCAAGGACGGTTTCGTGCTGGAGCAGGGCGATGTGGCCTCGCTCCTGGGCGGCGCCGAGCGGCTGGCCAGGGACCCAGCGGCGGCCGCCATTTTCCTCAAGCCGGACGGCAAGCCCTATGCCGTCGGCGAGCGCCTCATCCAGGCCGATCTCGCGGCCTCGCTTGCCGCGATTTCGGAACGCGGCGTGGATGCCTTCTACAAAGGTGCGATCGCCGACGCCATCGTCAAGGCGAGCGGCGAGAAGGGCGGCATTCTGGCCAAGGCGGATTTCGAAAATTATGCAGTGCGCGAGCTCCAGCCGGTGACCTGCAATTATCGCGGCTACGAGATCATTTCCTCGCCGCCGCCAAGCTCCGGCGGCGTCATCATCTGCGAGATCCTCAACGTGCTTGAGTTCTACCCGCTGTCCTATCTAGGTGCCGGTTCGGCCGAGACGGTTCACGTCATGGTCGAGGCGATGCGCCACGCCTATGTCGACCGCAATTCGGCGCTCGGCGATCCCGGCTTCGTGGACAATCCGGTCGCAAAACTGCTCGACAAGAATTACGCCAGGGAAATCCGCGAAAAGATCGATCCGTTCCGGGCCGGGGTGTCGCAGGAACTGATGCCGAAGGGCTTTGGCGAAAGCAGCGAGACGACGCACTATTCGATCATCGACAATGACGGCAACGCCGTCGCGGTGACCTACACGCTGAACGGCTCTTTCGGCGCCGGCGTTGTCGCCGCTGGCACCGGCTTCCTGCTCAACAACGAGATGGACGACTTCACCCAGAAACCCGGCGTCCCCAATCTCTATGGCCTGGTCCAGGGCGAGGCGAATGCGATCGCGCCGAAAAAGACGCCGCTGTCGTCGATGAGCCCGACCATCCTCGCCAAAGACGGCAAGCCGTTCATGGTCATCGGCAGCCCCGGCGGTTCACGCATCATCACCATCACGCTGGAGGCGATCGTTAACGTCATCGATCACGGCATGAATATCCAGGAGGCGATCGACGCGCCGCGCATCCACCACCAATGGCTGCCCGACACGGTCTATATCGAACCCTTCGGCCTGTCGCCGGATACTGAAAAGCTGCTTACCGGCATGGGCTACCGCCTCGATCTTGCCGACACGACCTGGGGCCAGGCGGCCGGCATCCTTGTCGGCGGCAAGAGCCTGGCGGAAATCGAGAAGGGTGGCGGCGCCCGCTACAACGGCGCCATCGACAGCCGCGCCGCAGCCGGCGAGGCCATCGGGTATTAGACGATGATCCCGAACCGAAGGTCAGCGCGGCAAAAAGTGGGAACCGGTTTCGGATAAGATCATGGTCAACAAGAAGATTGCGCCTTGCTTCAGGTGACCAGCGCGATCGTCGACGCAATCAGCATCAGCGCCGCGATGCCGACGAACAGCGCGTAGAGGCGCGGCCGGTCGAGCAGAAGCGCATTGCCGGAGATCCATGCCGCGGTGGCGCCGCCAAGCGCGAAAAAGAAGGTGCTGCGGCGCCCGAAGCTCAAGCCGGCAGCCATCAGGCCGCCGATGATCAGGGCGCCGAACACGATGATCACGGCGACTGCGTATTTTTCGAAATCGTTGCTGCCGGCGCTCGGGCCGATTGCGTTCAACCTCGACAGATCGTCCGGATCGAACGGGCTGGTCGACCCATATTCGTCTTGACCGACAGGCTCATGCATCATTCGTTCTCCGCAAACCGACAGCAAATCATCAAGCCTCGCCGAGCGCAACCGCTCGCCGAATGTGATTGGCACGGTGTTCAACACTTTCTCGCGGCGGCTTGCCAGAGATTTTTGGGTGCGTGCCTTGATGGCCCCGCTGTGCGGTCTGGTCAAGCGCTTTGCAGGAGTTGAATCTTCAGGCCGCCCTGGCCAAAGACTGCATCGCCTGAACGGAAGCTCCAAGCACCGCCTGTGCGGCGTCGGCCTGTCTTTCATCGACATGCGCCAGCACCAGGATCACACCCTGTTCGGCATCCCGCCGGCCTGGCTGCTTGCCGCTAGCGGACGATGTGTCGAAAAGCCTGCCGGCAACGCAGCCCAAGGCTGCGCCGACGAGGGCCGATGCCAGCCATCCCGCGCCGACGGGATCGATGCCTGGGATATCAAAGGCGCCGAGGCCGGCCAACAAACCCGCCGCTGCGCCAAGGGCGGAACCGCTGCCTGGACCGCGCAAGACGACGCCGATTTCATCATCGTAGGGTCCGATGACGCTGATCTGGTGGCGCGCAATTCCTGCTGCCTGAAGCGTTTCGACGGCACGCGCTGCCTGGTCATGGGAATCGAAAAGTCTGCTGATTGTTCGCATTGAAACTGCCTGTGAGGCCCCCCGGCCGTCCACGGTACGGCGGGTTCCTGCCGAGCGACGACGCCGCGGAGCCGCCTAACGCAAACGTCACCCGCCGCTCATTCTGAGCGGCGGGTGACGGCTGCCCGAGTTTTCACGTCACTCGACGATCTTGACGATCTTGCGCGTGCCGGGGTCGACGACGACGGTGCGGTTGTCGATGACGACATAGCGGTATTTGACGTTGGGGACCTCATGAAGCTCGACGGTATCGGGAAGCGTTGAGCCGATATTGAGCTCCACCCCAGGGATTTTCACCGAGGCCAGCGGCTGCTTCTTCACATACTCCTTGATGACCGTTTCCTGCTCCGGCTCGATGACGACGTCTTGCGCCGCAACGGCTCCGACGCCTGCCAGTAGCAGAAATCCCGCCACTGCGGTGGATAAATGCATTCTCATGGTCGTCTCCTTTGCGAACTCGGTCCGCTCTTCGCGCCAAGGCTCACTCGAACGTAAGGCAGCTGAAAACGTTCCGTCGACGGGGCTTCGGTCCCGCCCGGCAGGGACCAACCGACGTGTTGCCGCAGGACCTAAGTCTGATCCTTGCGCGCAAAGGGTGGGTTTGCCGCGTGACCCGGAACCGTGGCGGCGCGTAGCCGTTGCTGGCTGCACGTTCCGGGAGGATTCCATGGAAAAGTCGACGGTTGCTCGCACGGATCTTGGCTGTTTCCATTCCGATCCAACCCGGCAGCTGCGCAGCCTGTCCCTTCCTGCGCCGATAGGTTCGCCCGTCACCTTGTGGCGAGCGAACCCTCAAATTGCTGCGTGCATCAAAGCTGACCCCCTGAAGCGAAGAGAAGGGGCGAGGAGAACAGAAATGGCCGACGACAAGAGCAAGCGAGACTTCAGCGACCGCAAGCGTGTTTCGGTGGATGAGTATTACGAGGTCGAATATTTCGCGCGGGAAAATGGTGTTTCGCCCAGCCAGGTGAGCAAGCTGATCAAAAGGACCGGCGGCGACCGGATGATCCTCTCGCAGGCGGTGAAGGCATTGCGCGAGCGCAAGTGAGATGGTGGCGAAGCCAACGGTGGAGAGGCACTGATCGCGATTGGCCGAGATCGCGGCGATCTGCCGACAACGTTCCCGGATGCCGAGCTTCGGCCAAGCGCAATGCCCCACTGCTTCTTTGATTCCGACGAAGACGGAATCGTCTATTCCGACGATCAGGGAACGTTATATGACGATTTCCCGCTGGTCAGGAAAGAAGCCCTTCGCACATTGGCCGAGATGGCCAGGGATGGCCTTCCTCACCGCAGGATTGCAGTCAAGGTCCGGGACGACCGTGGCGGCCTGATCCTTGAAGTGGCTTTGACCTTTGCCGTCGAAACGCGGCATTTCGACGAGCGTATTTTCCAGATCGACTTGCGCACGAACTGACGCCTCGATCGTCATCGCGCCGACCATGAGGTTTCTGGCGCAGCCGCATCTTCCCTAGACCGGAACATTAGTAGTCTCTAATTGTTATCCTAAGCAGCGGGAACCTCCCGGGTTTCTGCTGCAGATCGGGTGCAAACCCGGTCGGCCCGCGCCCTCCGCCAGAGGCGCGGGCTTCGTTTGTTTAGCCGATGCGCAACGCCGTTCGGCAGCAGCATATTGGAGACCTGCGGGAGCATTCGTACCGTCGGTCGCTACCGCGGCGCCCTGGCGCCCAGGCAACGGAGCCCGTCGTCCGACAGGGCGGCGGGCTTTTAACCCCTTTGCGCAATCGGTGGAATTCTGGCCGGCGCCGATTCGTGTGGCATGGGTAAGGTGCCCCGACGCAGCGCCGGCCAAGCGGAAGTCAGGTCCGCCGCAGCCAGATAGTAGCCGGGTCAGCGCGGCAGGGAATTGCGTGATCGCGGAAGCTACCGCTGGCCTATTGCACTCGCCACGAGCCCGGCCTGTGCGGCGGCTGACCCGAGGCATTCATTCATTCTGACGATGCACCGGACGCCCGGACGGCGGAAATTGGACGCCGCGCTCGCTCTGGCCGGTGGTGTTCCCCCGCAGATTTCGGACGAAAGGCCATTTTATCCTTGTTGCGCCTGGATTCCTATCAGATCGTGGCAAGGATTGCCTTTCCGGCCGCGTTTGCCGGCGTTCTGCTGTTCGCCCTTTTGCCGGAGCAGCTCCTGCTGGGTCTTGGCCTGGCTTTCACGTTTGATCACGACAAGCTCAATCACGCCGCCGCCTTCGTCGTCCTGGCGGCTCTCGGAAGTCTCGGCTGGCCGGAACGCAAGGCGAAGCTGATCGTACTGCTCGTTATCACGGGCGCAGCGATCGAGGGGCTTCAGGCCGTGCAACTGATAGGGCGCGACCCGGATCTGTTCGACTGGATCGCCGACTGCGTGGGAATTGCGTGCGGACTGATGGTTGCAGGCTGGACAAAGCGGCTCGCTGGCGGATTGCCATAGGTGCTGGGAGCCTAACGGCGCCGGCCCACCCGCGCTCCAAGGTTGTGAAAATGGCCGGCGCCACTGGGGGGCGCGTTGGGGTAAGTTGCCTGATCGAGCGCCGGCCAGGCGGAAAAATCAGGTCCGCCGCAAAATAACGTAGCAGGAATGGCAATGCGCGGCAGTAGCGTGATCGCGGAATGTCCGCGCTCGCGCCTCCGGTGCGGTGACCCGTTTTGGGTCAACAATTCTGGCACCTGAATTGCACTGGAAGCAATGCCGGGGAACACTCCGGCGATCGTCCCCGAATATGGGGCCTCGCCGCTTCGCAAATGGAGCGGCGGGCCTTTTTGTAAAGTTCGGTGGCGTTGAAGGTTTCCGACGCGCGGGCGTCGAAAAGCGGCCGATCAGCGGCTTAGCTGACCACGGTGCGCTTGCCCGATTTCCCCGATCAAGTCCTTATTCTCACAACAGAAATTCTAACGCGCGCAAGCTTCGGTGCTTGACACAGGTCTCGACAACTGGATAAGTGGATACACAGATACGCTTTGACCGGACCAAGGACGTGGCAGCAGACGCAATCGAGCCGTTGGGTATCACGACCGCCGAGGAGGAGGCTTATCGCCACATTCAGCGGGCCCTGAGGATGGGGCGTTACCGGGCCGGGGACCGGCTGATCCCGGAAGAGATCGCGACGGAAATCGGCATGAGCCGCATGCCGGTTCGCGAAGCATTCCGCCAACTGGCCGCGGAAGGTCTTGTGGTCATTCGCCCGAACCGTGGCTGCATCGTCGCCGGGCTTACCCTCGATGAGATCTACGAAACCTTTGAAATACGCTCAGTGCTCGAAGGGTTGGCGGTGAGGCTTGCCATGCCGCACATCGATGTCGAAGTGCTTGAAGAACTGGAACGCCAGCTCGACCGGATGGAGCGCGCCAGCCAGACCGGCAGCAGCGACTGGGTCGTGCGCCATCAGGCCTTCCATCTGCAGATTTGCCAATTGAGCAACAGACCCAAGCTGGTCCGGCAGATTGCCAGCCTGCACGTCGTGATCGAGCCCTACCTGCGCATCTGGTTCGACTATGTCGACAAACCCGCCAGCGCGCGCGCCGAGCACGAGATCCTGATCGAGGTGTTGCGGTCAGGTGATGCCGGCAAGGCAGAGATCGTCATGCGGGATCACATCGTCGAGACAGCGCCGCTTCTGGCTAGCTTTGCAAGTCCCGGCCGCCGCTAGGAATACCATCTAAATCGTTGAAGCCGGAAGATAATCCGGCACGACGAAAGGGAACTGCCATACCGGCAAAAGAGGAGATTGACATGAAAATTAGCCGCATCGCAGCCATTGCGTCGGTCCTGTTCGGCCTGGTCCAGGCCGCTGTCGCACAAGAAACGCCAAAAGCAATTACCATTGCCACCGAAGGAGCCTACGCGCCTTGGAACTTCACAACGGCCGACGGCAAACTGGACGGCTTCGAGGTCGATCTGGCCAATGATCTGTGCGGGCGAATGAAGATCGAGTGCAAGATAGTCGCACAGGACTGGGACGGCATGATCCCCGCGCTGACCGTCGGCAAGTTCGACGTGATCATGGCGAGCATGTTCATCACTGAAAAACGTCTGAAGGTCATCGATTTTACCCAGCCATATGCCGTGGATCCCTCAGGTTTCGCGGTCGCCAAGGATAGCGAACTGGGCAAGCTCGGCATTTCCAACGAGCGGTTCAAGCTGGACAATGAAGCCTCTGCGCAGGCGGCAATCGACAGGCTCAAGCCATTGCTGAAGGGAAAGATCATTGGAGTTCAGGCTGCGACGGCAAACCTGGAATTTGTGAAAAAATACTTCTCGGACGTCGCCGAGATTCGCGAATACAAGACCACCGAGCAACACGATCTCGATCTCGCCGCGGGTCGCATCGACGCGCTCTTCGCACAGCAGACAGCGCTGGCTGCCACGCTGAGCAAACCGGAGTTCAGCGACTATACGCTTGCAGGACCAGGATTTGTCGGGGGTCTCTTCGGTCTTGGCTCCGGGGCCGGTATCCGCAAAGAGGACACCAAGCTGAAAGACATGCTCAACGGCGCCATCGACGCCGCGACCGCCGACGGCACGATCAAAACCCTGTCACTTAAATGGCTCAAGAGCGACGTCACTCCAGTCAAGTAAGCGCTTGCCGGCGAACGGCCATTCCTGACCCGTTCCGGAGCTGAGCCGTTCGTCCTGCCGGGGGTATCAATGGTTGACGCATTCCGGCTGCTTGGTTTCCAGAACGGAGGTTGGGGGGCTGCTCTTCTCATGGCGGCCTCGGTCACAGTGCTTCTGTCTGTGCTGGGCTTTGCGCTTGGCGCTGTATTTGGCGGGCTGGCAGCGGCCGGGCGTCTCCACAACTCCCAACTGCTAAGTTTCTTGGCCCTTGGCTATTGCACGGTTTTCAGGGGCGTGCCCGACCTTCTGACCATTTATCTGCTTTACTATGGAGGTAGTGTCGCCCTGACCTCGCTTGGTCATAGCCTGGGAGGGTCCGGATTCGTCGGCGTTCCGGCCTTTGCCACTGGAACCTTGGCTATCGCAATCATCTCGGGCGCCTATCAAGCCGAGGTCTATCGAGGGGCTTACGTTGCCGTCGACCAGGGACAGCACGATGCCGCTTGCGCGCTTGGTCTCAACCGGCTGCAGCGGCTGCGCCAGGTTATTTTTCCCCAGCTCCTGAGATACGCGCTGCCAGGCCTCGGCAATGTGTGGCAATTGGTTCTGAAGGACTCGTCGCTGATATCGGTAATCGGCCTCGTTGAACTGATGCGCCAGGCACAGATCGCCGCAGGTTCGACCCGTGAACCGTTCATCTTCTACATTGCTGCAGCCTTGCTCTATCTGGCTATCGCTTCCGTCACGGGCAATGCCTTTTACCGTCTGGAACGAAAGGCGCCGTGGCGCGTCCGGTCGGCATGATAGATTTCAGGTTTTTCGTCGAAATCCTGCCGAAACTACTCGCCGGCCTGCCGCTCACGATGGAATTGGCCCTGACTTCCATCGTTGCCGGCTTCGTTCTTGCCGTCACATTGGCGCTTGCCCAGCAATCGGAATCGCCCTTCGTCGTCCTGCCGATCCGTGGCTTCGTTGCCGTGTTCAGGGGGACGCCCCTGCTGGTGCAGATTTTTCTGACCTATTATGGCCTTGGTCAGTTCCGGCACCAACTGTCGGCAATTGGATTATGGACCGTTTTCCGCGAACCCTACTGGTGCGCAATCATCGCGCTGACACTCAACACCACCGCCTATGGCAGCGAAATCCTCCGCGGCGCGATTCAATCGGTGCCACGCGGCCTTGTCGAGGCGGCCCGGTCTGTCGGCCTGTCCACCTGTTTGACCTATCGGCACATTATCCTGCCGCTGGCCTTTCGCCAGGCGCTGCCGAGTTACGGCAATGAAATCATCCTGATGGTCAAGGGCACGTCTCTGGCTTCCATCGTAACCTTGATGGAGGTGACTGGAATTGCCCAGGGATTGATCTCCCAGACCTACCGCGCCTTTGAAGTCTTCATCTGCGCGGGCGCCATTTATCTCACTTTGAACTTCGCGATCATCCGTGCCTTGGCGGCACTCGAATACTGGATGTCGCGGCATCTGCGGCACCGCCCCTCGACGATGAGCGACGCCGCCTCTTGAGCACGACCAGAAGGGCATAGCATGCGAAATTTTGAGAAACCAACGCGCTCGGTTGTCGTTTCACGCGAGGCCATGGCCGCCACCTCTCATCCGTCGGCGACCCTGACGGCGGTGGAGATCATGGCGGCCGGCGGCAACGCCATGGATGCCGCCATCGCAGCCTGCGCGGTGCAATGTGTCGTCGAGCCAGCCTCGACCGGCATTGGAGGCGACTGCTTCGCTCTTCTGTCGCGAAACGGATCCGGCGAGGTCATCGCCTACAACGGATCGGGCAGGACACCCGCCGCCCTGACAATTGACTGGTTCCTTGAACGTGGCATGGCCGAGGTGGCCCGTAATTCTCCTGGCTCCGTCACCATCCCGGGGGCGATCGATGCCTGGACCAGATTGCACGCTGATCACGGGCATATGCCCTTCGATCAAATCCTGGCCCCCGCTATACGTTTCGCCGAGGAAGGCTACGCCATTTCACCGCGGGTCCATCGTGACTGGGCGTTGGAGGAAGAACTTCTGGCCTCTGATGTTACGGCGAAACGGATTTTCCTGCCAAACGGCCGCGCGCCAGGCGTTGGCGAAGTGCATCGCCAGCCTGAGTTGGCTGCAACGCTGCGGCTGATCGCCAAGAAGGGACGAGAGGCCTTCTACACTGGCCCTGTGGCCGAAGACATGGTCGCCTATCTTCGTGGGCTCGGCGGATTGCACACACTCGAAGATTTCGCCTCGGCAACAGGCGAGTACGTGACCCCGATCAGCGCGGCGTTTCGAGGCTGCGATGTGTTCGAATGTCCGCCGAATGGCCAGGGTGTGATCGCGCTGCTCATTCTAAACATCCTCTCGCGCTTCGAAGCCTACGGCGACCCGCAATCCGCGGACCGGCTTCACCTGGAAATCGAAGCAACACGCCTCGCTTACGCCGCGCGTGACCTGCTCGTCGCCGATCCCGACATGTCCGAGGTCCCGGTGGCCGATATGTTGTCGAATGCCTGGGCCGATCGTCTGGCCGGCATGATTGACCTAAAGCGTGCCCGCGCGGATCTGCCGGCGTTCGATATGCCGCTGCACAGCGACACGGTCTATATTTCCGTTGTCGACAAGGATCGCAATGCGGTCAGTTTCATCAACTCGGTCTTCGACAGCTTTGGCTCGGGCCTGGTCTCGCCACGCTCCGGTGTCGTCTTGCACAATCGCGGGCAAAGCTTTTCGCTTGACCCCAGGCACCCTAATGCAGTGGCGCCGAACAAGCGACCTTTGCATACCATCATACCCGGGATGCTTGCGAGAGGCGGCCGGGCAGAAATGCCTTTCGGCGTCATGGGTGGCTACTACCAGGCAATGGGCCACGCGCACCTGCTGACGAAAGTGCTCGACTTCGGGATGGATCTGCAGGAGGCGATCGATCTGCCGCGGATCGCCCCCGTCAGCGGCACGATGAAGGTCCAGGCCGAACACGGGCTCGCTGGCGAGACCCTAGCTGAACTTAGCCGACGCGGTTTCGAAATCATTCCTGCCACGGACCCGATCGGCGGTGCGCAGGCTATCCGCATCGATTGGGCAAACGGGACCCTGCTGGGCGGTTCTGAACCGCGCAAGGACGGCTGCGCCCTCGGTCTGTAGGTTGTGGCCAGAGCGGGATCCGAGATGCCGAAGCCGTTTTTCATCGACATTTGACCGGCGTCGCTGGCCATGGTCCAGATAATTCTCGCACGCCATCGACAACGGCAGGCAGCTGGATGTAGCGACAAATCATAAGTCGCGACTTGTGCTAATCTGGTGAATTGAGCGTGGCAAAATCGATCTGACTCAGGCGAGCGGGATCGCCGATCACTTCAATGGCTCGGATTTTCTCCCCTGCCGCGTCTATCGTCAGTGCATATCGCGCACGTCCGGTCGGCGCCACAACAATCCCTGGCGCCCCGTTCAGAAGCATTGGCGTCGCGAATTGCGTACGTGCCGCGAAGGCAAGAGCCCCCCTCGCAACTGTTGTGGACCCATGTGCTTCCACCGCTCTTCCGTCAGGAGCCGCAGACGAATCAACACGGATAACGACGTCCGGGTCGAGGAGGGCCACGATCGCATCAATGTTGCCGGAACGAACTGCGTTAAGAAACTCATCCACAAGCCGCCGCCGCCCGTTCAATTCAGCAGCGGAAACAGTGGGCTGACCCCGTATGCGACGACGAGCTCGGCTTGCCAGTTGCCGCGCCATGACCGGGGTGCGGCCGACGATAGGGGCAATCTCTTCGAAGGGCACATCAAAGACGTCGTGCAGCACGAAGGCGACACGTTCGGCAGGAGCAAGCTTTTCGAGTACGACACTCAGCGCAAGGCCGACCGAATCGGCAATCGCTAATTCCTTGTCGAGGTCCGCGGCGTCTCCCGAATCCGCGCCCCACTCGGAGAGCGCCTGCAGAGTCTCCGCGCGTGATTTGCGCGCCCGCAGCATGTCGAGGCAGACGCGCGCAACGACTGTAGTGAGCCAAGCGGTAAGATTGTCGACGCTCCGGGCATCTGAGCGGCTGAGGCGCAGCCACGCTTCTTGCACTGCATCGTCGGCCTCTGTCGATGAACCGAGCAGGCGGTATGCAACCTTCCGCAGACGCGTGCGATCAGCTTCGAAGCGCTCTGCCAGCCATTCATCCGGGTCCATCTGTCACATTTTCCCATCGCTGTCCGTCACAGTGATGACGGAGGAGGCTCATCCGATGTGACAACTCCATTTCAACGGCCTGGGGTGAGACAAAGGAGATATCATCATGGAACCGACCAACCCACTGATTCCGATCTTTGTTGCCTTGCTCGGGACTTGGTTCGGCGCAGCCGTGTTTTATGTGGTGGTTATAGCCCCCGCCGTCGTTCAAGCGGGGCCGTCCGGCGTCGGATTCCTGCAGACGCTCGCGCGACGCTACGGCACCGGCCCCTTCTATGCCGTCTTGGCCTTTCTGACGGTTGCGACCGGCATGTGGATGTACGTGGCCGGTGCCCGCGGCGTGTGGACAACGCTGAGCGTAGGCTTGGCAATACTGGCGCTGTTTCTCGGTGCATCGGCCAATCGGATCGCCGAGAGGAAGTGGGTCCACCTGGTCGGGACCATCCGGGGCTCTGCAACAGGAGACCAGGGCAGCGACGTGGCGACAGCAATCGCCAAAGCCGAAAGGGTCAACGTCGTGACAACGGTCGTGCTCGGGCTCGCGCTCCTCTGCGTGGTTCTGAGTCGAACTATGGCGTAACAACTCGCAAACGCGCGGCAATCCACATTTATCGCGGGAATTCGTATTCCCTCAACCACCGGCTATTTGTTCAAGCTCAGTCCTTCTTGAACTCGAATAGCTCGATCACGTTGCCCGATGGATCCTCGAGCAAGATGGCGCGACCGGCACCGCCGTCGCTGACGTCGCCGCGGAATCTTGCATCAGCCCGGCGCAACCGCTCAATGAGCACATCGAGTCCCTTCGTAACGATCATAAACCGGTTCCACCCGCCCGGCTTCGGATCGCCGCCCGCCTGACCACCGCTCCCCGCACCTGGGGCGCTGAGATACAGCGTCAAGTCGTCACGCAGCAGCGCGGCGAACTTGCCCGGATTGTGCATTTCGATCTTGAAATCGAGATAGTCTCGATAGAATGCGACCGCCTCATCGACGTCCGCAACGATGTATCGGACGGAAGCCATTCAACCTTCTCCTCTGTCTTGGAGCTACAACAGTCAACTTCGGCAAAGGTTTCCCTGTCGGTCGAGCTGAGTGCAGAAGCGGGCCTTCTGGATGCCAGCCGAAAAAGTCGGATGAGGTTTTTGGACAAAAAGATCAACCTCAGCCAGGTCTTCGCCGGCCAGACCGTCGGGCACCAAACAGGGCGAGGACCATATCTGGCTGGTCAGCTTCGTGGACACGATCTGGGCTATTTCGATGATGAGACATGTAGGCCCGAACCACCCCAAAAACCCTTTCGGGCCAAAGGGTTACCTATGTCTCTGGTATAAACCGTAACCTATGTGTCCAGAATGGACCGAGGTGGATGGTGCCCAGAGGCGGATTCGAACCACCGACACGCGGATTTTCAGTCCGCTGCTCTACCAACTGAGCTATCTGGGCCTGCCCCAGTGGGCGGCAATCTGCACACCGGGTTCATGAAAGCGCCGTCGGCACCCCTTGAAAGCGCGTGGGTTATAGCACGGGAATTCGGCCTGTCCAGCGCTTAGAGCATGATCCCGAAAAGTGGAATCCGGTTTTCGGAAAAAAGATTATGCTCAGACAAAAAGCATGATCCCGAAAAGTGGAATCCGGTTTTCGGAAAAAAGATTATGCTCAGACAAAAAGCATGATCCCGAAAAGCGGAATCCGGTTTTCGGAAAAGATCATGCTCAGACAAAACGCCGGAACCTGTTCTGTCCGATACTACCCGGAATGGAATAGGTTCTGGACATTAATTTCAGTCGGGAAGCGACAGCCAGTCCGCAAGGCCGATCACCGGTCACGATCGCGGCTGCGAAACCGTCCCAAGCCTGTGCAAAACCGCAGGTGGACGGTGCTATTTCTGGTCGTCGTTCTCATCCTCGTCGCGGCCCGGGATGACGTAGACCCCCTTCAGCCAGCGGTTGAGGTCGATGTCCTTGCAGCGCGTCGAGCAGAACGGGTAAGTTTCGCGCGCCGATGGCTTGCCGCATTCCGGGCATGGCCGCTTGGGCCGCAACGGCGTGACCTTGTCGTCCGGGCTCATAGCCGCGTACCCGACAGCCAGTTGGCCTGCACCTTGAAGCCTTCGCCGCTGAGCAGCGCCACCGTCTCGTAGAGAGGCAGGCCGACCACGTTGGTGTAGGAGCCGACAAGCTTGACGACGAAGGCGCCGGCAAGCCCCTGGACGGCATAGCCGCCTGCCTTGCCGCGCCATTCTCCCGACGCGATGTAGGCCTCGATCTCCTCGCGCGGCAGCCGCTTGAAGCGCACCCTGGTTTCGACCAGCCGCAAGCGCTGCTTGCCGCCTGGCGTGATCAGGCAGATGCCGGAATAGACGCGGTGCGAACGGCCGGACAAAAGCCCGAGGCAGTTGGCGGCGTCGTCGAGCGTCTCGGCCTTGGGCAGGATGCGCCGCCCGACGGCGACCACCGTGTCGGCGGCCAGCACGAATGTCGGCACGTAGTCGGTCTCGGTCTTCAGCGAGGCCAGCGCCTTCTCGGCCTTCTGCGTCGCCAACCGCTTGGCCAGCGAGCGCGGATGCTCGGCACGCAGCGGCGTCTCGTCGACATCGGCCGGCAACACACGGTCCGGCTCGATGCCGGCCTGCTGCAGCAGCTCGATCCGGCGTGGCGAACCCGAGGCAAGCACGAGCTTCTGCAAAATGCCCATCGCGATCCCGGCCGGGTCCTTGAACTTACTTGAAGCGGTAGGTGATGCGGCCCTTGGTCAGGTCGTAGGGCGTCATCTCGACCAGGACCTTGTCGCCGGTCAGAACGCGGATGCGGTTCTTGCGCATGCGGCCGGCCGTATGGGCGATGATTTCATGTTCGTTTTCGAGCTTGACCCTGAACATCGCGTTGGGCAGCAGTTCCGTGACGACACCCGGAAACTCGAGGACTTCTTCCTTCGGCATTCGATACCTTTGCTTGGATGGGTACTTCCAGCGCCCCGGCCGGAAAGTTGCGCGGAACCTATATGATAAACGTCCGCTTGTGAACATGCTTAATCCGCGGCGTTTTCAGCCCCGTTGCCGAGAAAACGGCGGCCGATCCGCGCCTTCAGCCGCTCGCGCACGTCGCGATAGGCAGCCATGATCTGCTCGCGCGTGCCGCTGACGCCGGTCGGGTCGGGCATCGGCCAATATTCGACTTCGACGGCCAGCGAACGGGTGAGCTCGAGCGCGGTGTGGTGGGCTTCCGGCGCCAGCGTCACGATCAGGTCGAAATAATCGTCCTCGAGGTCGTCCATCGTTCTCGGGTGCCGTTCGCCCAGTGAAAGGCCCTCTTCGGCCAGCACGGCATCGACGAACGGATCGCGTTCCCCGCCGCGCACCCCGGCCGAGGCGACGAAGGTGGTGGGCGGGAGCACCTTGCGTGCCAGCAATTCGGCCATCGGCGAGCGCACTGCGTTCATGCCGCAGACAAACAGGATCGAGCGGGGCAGGATCGGGCGGGGCAGCGGGGCGGCCAGTTCAGCCTCGCCAGTGCAGCACGCAAACCAGCGTGAACAGCCGGCGCGCCGTGTCGAAGTCAATCTCGATCTTGCCGGCAAGCCGGTCCATCAGCGTTTGCGAGCCTTCATTGTGCAGGCCGCGCCGGCCCATGTCGATCGCCTCGATATGGCTGGGCGTCGCGGTTCGGATGGCATCATAATAGCTTTCGCAGATCATGTAGTAATCCTTGACGATGCGCCTGAGCGGCGTCAGCGACAGAATGTGGGTGACCACGGCTGCGCCGTCCTCGCGCGTCACGGCGAAAACCAGCCGGGATTGGGCCAGCGACAGTTTTAGTCGGTACGGCCCGGCGCCATCGTCATTGACCGGTTGAAAACGGTTCTCCTCGATCAGGTCGAAGATCGCCACCGCCCGCTCATGCTCGACATCGGGCGTCGAGCGGCCGATCGTCTCGTCGAGCTCGACATCGATCAGCCTGGCGCGGGTTTGGTCGTAGTCGGACATGTCTACATGTTCAGCCGGATGCCGACGGAGCGTCCATGCGCATCGAGGCCTTCCGCCTTGGCGAGCGTAATCGCCGCCGGCGCCAGCGCCCGCAACTGCTCCGGCCCGAGCTTCAGGACCGAAGTGCGCTTGACGAAATCGAGCACCGAAAGTCCGGACGAGAAGCGCGCCGAGCGCGCTGTCGGCAGCACGTGGTTGGAGCCGGCGACATAGTCGCCGATGGCCTCCGGCGTGTGGCGGCCGAGAAACACCGCACCGGCATTGCGCATTCGCGCCAGGAAAGCTTCGGGGTCGTCGATGGCAAGCTCGACATGTTCGGCGGCGATGCGGTCGACCAGCGGCAGTGCCGCCTCGATCGTCGGCACCAGGATCACCGCGCCGAAATCGCGCCAGCTCGCCGCCGCCGTTTCTCCGCGCGGCAGGTTCTGCAACTGCCGCTCCACCGCCTGTTCGACCGCCTCGCCAAACGCAGAATCGTCGGTGATCAGGATCGACTGCGACGATACGTCGTGCTCGGCCTGGGCGAGCAGGTCGGCGGCGATCCAGTCCGGATCGTTGCTGCCGTCCGCCACAACCAGCACTTCCGAAGGCCCGGCGATCATGTCGATGCCGACCGTTCCGAACACCTGGCGCTTGGCCGCCGCGACATAGGCATTGCCGGGGCCGACGATCTTGGCGACAGGCTTTATCGTTTCGGTGCCAAAGGCAAGGGCGGCGATCGCCTGGGCGCCACCGACGCGGTAGATTTCTGAGACGCCGGCAAGGTCCGCTGCCACCAGCACCAGCGGCGGCACGTCGCCGCCGGAGGCCGGCACCACCATGGCGATGCGCTCGACGCCGGCGACCTTGGCCGGCACCGCGTTCATCAGCACCGAGCTCGGATAGCTCGCCGTGCCGCCCGGCACATAGAGCCCCACGGCCTCGATCGCCGTCCAGCGCGAGCCGAGCTCGACGCCGGCGGCATCGGTGTAGCGGTCGTCCTGCGGCAGCTGCCGCTGGTGATGGGCGCGGATGCGCTCGCGGGCGAATTTCAGCGCCTCGACCGTTTGCGGGTCGGCTGCATCGTAAGCCTTGGCAATGTCGTTCCTGGAGACGGCGATGCCGAGCTCGGCCAGGTCGCCGCCGCCGAATTTCTGCGTGTACTCGACCAGCGCGGCGTCGCCCTCGGCGCGCACCTTGGCGATGATCTCGCGCACCACGGCGTCGACATCGGCCGAGACTTCCCGCTTGGTCAGCAGGAACGCGGCAAAGCGCTGCTCGAAATCGGCGTCGGACTGGCGAAGCGTGATGGCCATCGGCTCAAACCCTGTGGGCCGGGCGCGACGTCGCTTCCCAGGCGCCGCCGACATCGGCAAGCCGCGCCTCGATGCATTCGACATCGAGCATGATCGCGCCGCCGCCCGAAAAGATCAGCTCGACGATGCCGGCCGGCTTGTCGAGCGCGAGAAAGCTGATCGCCAGCAGCGACAGCACTTCGTCGGGCTTGTCGCGGGCAATGCCGCTGGTCTTGGCGCCGAGCACCCGGTCGAAATGCAGCACAGCCTGCCGCCGCTCGTTGTGCTGGCGAAAGAAGCCGGATTTGGCCTCCCAGACGAAGCGATTCATGGTCAGCACGAAGCGCTTTACCGAAGGCAGGTATTCGAGATCGCTGACCTTCATGACGGCATCCTGGACATGCGCCGAGATGATGCTCAGATCCTGATCGTCGAGCGCGACAAGCTTGAGGGCCATGCGGATTTCACACCTGAAGGTTGGACTATTCAGCCTTCTGTTAGGCGGTCTTTCCGGTCCGTGCAACCGCGCCACAAGCCCTGCGGAAAGGCTCTAGCCCGAAATGCGCTCGATCTCCGCGCCGCAGCCGGACAGCTTTTCCTCCAGCCGCTCGAAGCCGCGGTCGAGATGGTAGACACGGTTGACCGTGGTTTCGCCTTCGGCCGCGAGGCCGGCGATGACCAGCGACACCGAGGCGCGAAGATCGGTCGCCATGACCGGCGCGCCCTTCAGCTTCGCCACCCCGTCGACGATCGCGGTCTGGCCGGACAGCGTGATGTGGGCGCCGAGCCGGGCGAGTTCCTGGACGTGCATGAAGCGGTTTTCGAAGATCGTCTCGGTGATGCGCGACTTGCCCTTGGCCATCGTCATCAGCCCCATGAACTGCGCCTGCAGATCGGTCGGGAAAGCCGGGAAGGGCGCCGTCGTCACGTCAACCGGTGAAATGCCGGCGCCATTGCGCCTGACGCGGATGCCGGAATTGGTCTGCGTGATCTCGGCGCCGGTCTGCGAAATGATGTCCAGCACCGTCTGCAACAGGTCGGGCCGCGCGCCTTCCAGCACGACGTCGCCGCCGGTCATCGCCACCGCCATAGCATAGGTGCCGGTCTCGATACGGTCGGGGATCACCCTGACGCGGGCGCCCGACAGCGCCTCGACGCCGTCGATGGTGATGGTCGCCGTGCCGGCGCCCGAGATCTTCGCGCCCATGGCGTTGAGGCATTCGGCGAGGTTGACGATCTCCGGCTCGCGGGCGGCGTTTTCGAGCACCGTCTCGCCCTTGGCCAGCGAGGCCGCCATCATCAGCACATGGGTGGCGCCGACCGAGACTTTCGGGAACACATAACGGTTGCCGACAAGCCGGCCGTTCCTGGTCTTGGCGATGACGTAGCCGGTGTCGACGTCGATATCGGCGCCCAGCGCCTGCAGGCCTTCGAGGAAGAGGTCGACTGGGCGCGTGCCGATGGCGCAGCCGCCGGGCAGCGACACCTTGGCTTCGCCCATGCGGGCCAGCAGCGGCCCGATCACCCAGAACGAGGCCCGCATCTTCGACACCAGCTCGTAAGGCGCCGTCGTGTCGACAATGTTGCGGGCGGAGAAAGTGATGGTGCGCGAATAGCCTTCCTGCTGCTTTTCGCGGCGGCCATTGACCGAGTAGTCGACGCCGTGATTGCCGAGGATGCGGATGAGCTGTTCGACATCGGCCAGATGCGGCACGTTTTCCAGCGTCAGCGTGTCGTCGGTCAAAAGCGAAGCGATCATCAGCGGCAGCGCGGCGTTTTTCGCGCCCGAGATCGGGATGCTTCCGGCAAGCTTGTTGCCGCCGACAATTCTGATGCGATCCATGAAGAGCGTCCCCTCGGCTAAAAGGCCGGTTTAAATCGGTTGAGTCTGTTGCCGCCATCTAGACCATTGGCCGGCTTGGTTCAAGAAACAGGCTATTCCCCACTTTGGCCCACGCTGATTTGGCCAAAGTACCGGCGACCAACATAGCCGATTCGCGTTAATCTTTTTTCATCGCCGCCTGCAGCCCGTCCGGCCGCTGGTCGGCGTCGCCGGTCCTTCGTGAGCGCAATTGCGCCTTGCGCTTCTGCAGATTGGCGCGCAACTGCTCGGCCAGCCGGTCCTTGCGGCCAGTTCCTGCCTTTTTCGCGGAACCATCCTTCTTCGGTGGCTTGTTCGGAGAAACTGCCTTGTCGTTCATCGTTCCGTCCCCGGCCCGGCGACCCGCCGGTACGGATCAAGGGATAGCCAACATTGTGGCACGGCCATGTCCGCAACGATCGCCTGGTGCGGCCTTTCAACCCGGCCCCCGTTTGTGCCCCTTGTCTTGGCCTTGCGCTTGCCGGTTCGATATGGCAGAAGCCCCGCCATCGGCGGCTGCGGTAGCTCAGTGGTAGAGCACTCCCTTGGTAAGGGAGAGGTCGAGAGTTCAATCCTCTCTCGCAGCACCATCGAATTCAGCATGCACCTGTCAGCGTCAACTGGTCGCTAGTATCCTGGGCAGACTCCCGCATCATTCGAACCACACTGAAGCGATCGATGACAATCGCACCCTGGTGCGCTTCTCGTGTTTGGGCCGTACTTCACCAGACGACCGTGAATGCCGACGAGGAGTTGTCTTTGCCATTGGCTTAGGTGGCCGCGACCCAGCGCAATCTCGATGCGGGGTCTGAGGCCAGGGACCATGGCCAGGGCTGAGGCGACCAAGGCCAAGGCCGTTGTGGAGGTCAAGCAGCTCACGGCCGTCATTGGGCCGCTGAAGGGGCCGGTCGGAACCCCAGTCAGATCGCGCGGCAACGCTCGCTGGCATGGGAGTGGCGACGCCCCCGAGCGGGAAGTGGACGGCTATGGGTCAGGCGAACCCAATCCGATGGCGTTGGGGCCAAGACCCAACACCCTGAAGGACCCGAGTTCGACCCCAGGGCAGACATTCTCAGCTTGTTGACCGATTGTCTGCAACAGAGCGGAAGTACCACCCTGGGAAATGTCGCCTCAGTCGAGGCTGGCCGGCGACGAGAACGGCTGATTGGCGTCGACCACGAAGATCGCCAGCTCATCGAGATCGGTTGTGCCGGCGCTGAACACCTCCATCGGCGTGTTGGCCCCGTGTCCGATCATGGCCGTACCAGCTTCAGCATAGGTCACTCCGTGGGGCGTTCTCTGGCCGAGCTTGCCGGTCAGCACATAGAAGGCCTCCGGTCCCGGATGCGTATGGATCTTCGTCTTGACGCCGGGCGCTCCACCGGCGCGGTTCACGCGCAGCAAATACTCGCTTGCGCTGATCGGAGGGACCGGTCCGATCTCGACGACCTTGGTTCCGCCGGTCGTAGAGCCATCCTTCGGTCCAAGCGTGAACAGCCAGACCTTGCCTGCGACCTCCGCCGCAAGCGAGGTCGGGCCCGCAGCGCTTTGGGCCTGCGCCAGCGTTGGGAAACTTTCCAGCCGCCAGTACAACGGTCCGGAGGGCAGTTCCTTCACCCTTTTCTCAACCACCGGCTCGACGGCGAATTTGCTGTCTGCGGGCATTGCGGCTGACGTTATCAGCCCGAAAGCACACACCGAGAATATAAGCAGGCCAATACGGCGGGCGCTGAGGGAATGCGGCTTCATGGTTGGTCCTCCCTTTCATGGTCGCCCCCTCGACCCAATATTAGCTATAGCATATGTACCGCCTTACAGCACTGACCAAGTTTCGGGTCACCCTAGAGCGCCTGCCGCCAAAGAAGACTGTTCATGATGCCAAACCGTCTAGGGAGAGTTTTCAAATAGTTTTCAAATATTGGAACTCGGTCGTCGCGGTGGCACTGGCTGCGATGGCGATTGTCAGGGGCGGAAGGCGTGGCTCCTCAGCGTCGTCAAATGGATAGCCGACGGCCCCGTTTAGGGTTCGAAGCGGTCTTTGCCCCCAGGCTACTGCGTCTGACGTGAGCCCAACGGTCCAGCCGTCCAAAATCGGCCCGCGCATGGCGGCCAGCGCCGTTCGGGCGGACGTCCGAAAATGCCTGAATGCCAAGCATCTCGCCATGATAGAAAATGCCAAGGTCGAGCCACAGCTCGCGCTCGCACGCGCCATGATGCGCAGTGGGGAAGCGTTCTGATCTGCCCCCGCCGCAGGCGGCTTAACAAAGCTTGTAGCCGGGAACAATCGCTCAATGACTCGCGTTTCTTGCGAAGACCCGCTTCTTTTGCACGGGCAGCGGCCTCGAAGGCTCGCAAATGTCGCGCCGGCGTTTCAATCGCACCCGCCTCAGCCCTCACGATTTGGCTATTTGTGAACGCGTGTTCGATCAGGTTTGCGCAGATGAGCACATTGACCCTCTAAGCCTGGCTGCTGAAGCCTTGGCGGTGATGATTGTCGCAATCTTCCGAAACGTGACTACCAATGAGCGCGAACTGCTGGAGGAAGTTAGGTCTCTTCGTGGCTCAAAAGGCACAGAGAAGGCGCACTAGCTTCGCAACGTTCTGGGGCGAATTGGCCTAGTCCCGCTTTGGCACAGCCATTTGGTATCTGAATTGCTCATTGAGAATCGCCAGAGTGTAGCCACCGAGCTTGCGAAGGGGATGGAAATGGGCTTAGCCGAAGACTTATCAGATGTCGCGCTCACATTCGAATGTCCGGATTGCTTGCATCCGGCGGTAAGAAAGGGCTCTGCACTAAGAACAATCGCGCACTTCAAATGCGACGGGTGCAACGCAAAGGTGCGGATCACCTACCCGCAGAAGCTAGCGATCTTCGAAAAGCACAGGCTATTGGCCGCAGGCGACCGCCGCCAGCAAGGCCAGGAACACTACGGTGCCCGCAACAACATCGATCGGGCCGCCGATGCGGCCGAAGTGGCTTCGCGACCGCTGCCGCGCGCGGCGACGCGTGCTTAAGCCTTCCTCATCCGCGCGACCTTCACGCATGTTGACCACGGCAATGCCGTCCATCGGAATAATTCGGGCGAAGGGCGCGTTAGTTCATTAGACGATGCTAAAAATACGGCAACGTGTCCGAATGTCACTTCATGAAGCCCGCCAGACAGGCTGCGGCTTGCTCTGGCCTAACCTCGAAGGGAACCAGGGATGAAAATTTCGACCTCTTTGACAAGACGAAGTGTTGTCGCCGGGCTGGCGCTGGCCGCCGCATCGACGTCGGTATTGCCTGCCGACAACGCACTCGCCCAGGCTAAGAAAGCCACATCGGGGAAGACTCTATATGAGCGCCTGGGTGGTGTGTTCGCCATCGCAGCGGTGATCGATCATTTCAGCGACGCCGTCGTGATGAACCCGATTGTCGGCAAGAAGTCCAAGAACCCACAATTGCGCAAATGGCACACCAAGAACCTTGAAAGGTTGCCCGGCCTCAAGTTCATGCGGACGCTGTGGGTCTGCGACGTTTCTGGCGGGCCCTTCAAGTTCGTCGCCACCAAGCCCGGCACGACGCCGCTCGGCCTCGAGGAGGCGCATCGCGACCTGCGGATTTCCCCCGCGGAATTCGATGAGGTCGCAGCGGAACTCGGGCGGACCTTGGATCATTTCAAAATTCCGAAGCCTGAGAAAACCGAAGTCCTGGAAGCTTTCGCCGCTCACAAGGACGAGGTCACCGCCGGCTACGTCAAGCCGGGCTGAAGCGCTTATATCGCGCGGGCATTCGTTCTGAGCATGGGGCGCGCGCCGTGGCTATGCGGCGCGGCCGCAGCTAAGCGAGCAATTTTCCGATGGTTCCTACTCCGAACCCGCCCGAGCTGTCTCGACTCTGAGCGACCCTTCCGGCAACGGGCGCAGGAGTTCGGCCTCGGACCTCGTCAGGTGGATCCAGGCCGCCCAGTCCGACGGCCGCAGCACAACCACTTGCCGGTTGTGATATGGCGCCACGTCCGGCCCCGGCTCGCTCGTCAGCATCGTGAACGTTGGCGGCTTGTTGCCGATTCCCTCGCGCCACAACCCGGCAATCGCCATGAACGAATGGCCATTCAGCGTGAACCTGTGCTTGGTTTTTGGATATTTCGTTCCCGTGAATTCGAAGAATGCCGACGCCGGAACGAGACAGCGCTTGCTGTTGCCGAACTGCCGGCCCTCCGAGCGAAAGTTGAATACAGGTCCGCCTTTTGGCCCGGCCGGGGGAAAGCCGAACGTCATCGACGCCAGTTCGATTGCGTCGCCGGCGGCGCGCATTACAGGCCCGGGGTCGTTGATGTGGATGTCATCCGCCTGCGGCAGATCCAGCTCGGTTTGATGGCTGGGGATTTCGAGCGCCAGCGATTCCATCATCCGGCAGTATTCGGCCCAGGCGATGTGCTGCTCGTAGTCATTGCACATGGAAAGGCTCCGTACGCTCGACCGAGATCAGTTCAATCCATAGCGTTTGGTTGGCGCTGATTGCCGGCGGATTTGATATAAGCCTATTTGGGCCGGCGTGCGGCAGCGATGGTCTGCAACAGATTGATGCTGTTCACGTCAGGTTGACTGGATGCGGCGACGGCAAGTGCGGCGGCCTCGGCTATTTTCGCGACGTCGTCGCTGCTGATTAATCCGCGCTTTTCCAGCAGATTTACAAGCTCGACAACGAGAAGAAAGGCGTTCACACCATATCGTTCGGCTTTGAGCTCGAACTCGCCTCGGGCCAATTTCTCCCTGTCTCCTTCAGCCCGTTTGTCCACGTCGGCGTCCTCTCCTATGGCTACAAGCTATTAACGCTTAGCACGAATGGTTTAATCCTTCGAACTGGCCACAACCTTCGCCAATTGCCGGGCATAGTGTCGCCGGTGGCTAGGGCATGGGTTCGGTTCAGCCAAGGATGAGACCAGCCAACAGAACGGTAAGAATAAAGGACAACACGACGGTAAGTAGCCCCCATGCTTCCAAAGTGTTGGTTTGCCAAGCTTTCGTCGGGCGCCTCCGGTTTGAATTGCTGTTTCGCGAACCAAACTTCATCGGGCACCAGATCGGACGCGGAGCCGGCTTGAATTTGGCAAAGCGCTCCTCTTCATCGGCCCGGAAGGCATCTCCGCGAAACTCCGGAGCACCGTATGCGCGGCGCCGGCCTGCCTTTCATCGACCCGGGCCATCACCAGTATGACACCTTCTGCGATCTTCGGCTTGCGCGGCTTCTGGGCGAAATTGGCCAAAGTTCCGAGAAGCACGCCGGCAAAGCCGCCCCACGCCGCACCGACCAGAGCCATGCCGGTCATCCCCGCAGGATCAACGTCTTGAGCTCCAAAAGCGCTGAAACCGGCTAACAGACCAGCCGTGGCGCCAAGTGCGGCACCGGCGACGGCGCTCCGCCAGAGAGCGCTCATCTCATCGTCGTAATATCCAGCAACGCTGATCGGTTCATCGTTGTCGTTGTAAGATCCGACCACGCTGATCTGGCGGCGGCGAATCCCGGCAGCCTGAAGCGCGGCAACGGCACGTGCTGCCTGGGCATGGGAATTGAACAGTCTGCTGATTGTTTGCATTTACGCCCAGGTCCGACGCTCGTTAGCGGCGTCGGGCCTCTCCTCCCTGGCTTTGAACTCTTCCGCCCCGACACATCTTCGTCGCGCCAAAGTTCACCACAACGTGAGCCAGCCGGCTACGTTCCTCAGCCGAGGCTTCGGTCCAACCCCAGAGTGTCTTGCTTGGGACCTAAGTCTGACCAGCTTGGGCGTGCTGAGGCCATGCCGCGCGGGGACGGTCGCCAGCTCGAAGAGACGGTTCAGATGCTATCGCAGACCCAAAAAGCTCAAAATGGCTATTACGATCACTATCGCGCCGACCAGCCAGATAATGTTGTTCATGATTGCACTCCTTCGCCTCCTAGGCGGGGCGCACGCCGGGGCGAAGCCCGCCACGCAAGTAGAACATTAGATACGGCTAAAGGTTCCTCGCGGGGCCTGCCTGTCGAAAGAGCCCACCGCACCAGTCGGCACGGCGGGCGACGCAGAGTTTCACCCCGGTGGGAGAAGAGGGCGTTGCGTCCAAGGCTCAGCTGATGCTTCTGGACCAGTCATCAACCTGGCGCTCCGCCTCTTCCTTGGCGATGCCATATCGCTCCTGGATACGCCCCAAGAGCTGGTCCCGGTTGCCCTCGATCCGATCAAGATCATCGTCGGTTAAGTCACCCCACTGCTCTTTCGCCTTGCCTTTGAACTGCGTCCATTTTCCCTTGATTTGATCCCAGTTCATATGTTCCTCCTTGCTTCCTGGGCCCGCACTGAAGCGGAGCGCGGACCGATCGGCATTTCAATGTCGGTGACGAATGAAGATTAGCGGCCGCTAAAAGTTCCGGTGCCGGTGCAAAAAGCACGCCCTGCCCGTGCCGGACTGCGAGCTGATGTTGATGATGCCTGGAGCTTGATGCTCTTTGCAGCGCCATCCTATCCCGTTGAAGCCGCTGAGCTTCTCCCTGGTTGACTTTGGCTGGCAAGTCTCGACAGGCTGCCCAGCAGCATCGTTCTGTCCTTGCCGATCATCAGCACGCCGCTGTCGGGTGCCAACAGTGCCGAGAACGGCAGCATCGCCGCGCCGATTGGCGAAGCCTCGGGGCCGAATTGTCCCGATACGATTTCCGGCGCCACGATGCCGATGGCGCTGATCCTGTTGAACTGGGTCTGCACCTTTGCCAGCAGCTCGAGATGGATCGGCCGCGGCAGGATGCTGTCGAGAACGATCGCCTCGATGTCGATGACGGAGGTGATGGCGATGATCGCCTCGACCAGCGCATTGGCGCAATCGTCGATCCATTCGGACAGCGGTTCGCGCGCCCCCGACGGCAAGGGGTCGAGTTCGCGCACGCGATTGATTTCGATGCCGCGCGATTTGAGATGATTGACCAGCACATAGATCGAAGCGCGATGCAGCAGGCTCTGGTAGCGCGCCGGCTTGGCCGCCACCGAATCGAGGCTTGAAGGCGAGACCGGCAAAGGACCGAGCGCGGCGCTGTTGCCGTGCGGCCCGGTGTGGACCTTGCCGCCTTGCACCAGTCCGCCGCCGACAAAGGTGTCGATCGAGATATGCATGAAGTCGCGGAACCGCGCGCCGGTCCCTTGGATGAGCTCTGCGAGTGCAGCCGATGACGCGTCGTTTTCCACGAAGACCGGGGTCTTCGGCTTTGTGGCGAAGAACGTCGTCAGATCGATTGCTTCCCAGCGGCTGCCAAGGTCGTCGGGAAAGCCGAGTTCCTCGCTCCAGCCGCCGAGGAAATACGGCGAGGCGATGCCGACACCGACGATGCTGGCATCGCCAAGCCCCTCGATCAACTTGTCGAAATTGGCCAGCGACATGTTGCCGGCCTTAAGCACCATGTCGGGATCCGGAAAGCGATATTCGTGCGACTCGCGCGAGCGGACCTCGCCGGCGAAGTCGACGAGCACGGCTTCCAGCGCGCGCCGGCCGATCTTGATGCCGACGCTGTAGATGCGCTCCGGTGCAAGTCGGTAGAGAGTGGACGGCGATCCGCGTTGTCCGAACCTTTTTCCCACTTGCTTTACAAATCCTGACGATTCTAGCCCGTCGACAATGGTGGCGACCGCGGCCGGCGTCAGATTTGCGGCGCGCGCCAGATCGGACTTGGATGCCTCCTTCAGGCGGCGAATGGCATCAAGCACGAAGCGCTCGTTATAATGCCGAACCTTGACCGAATTGCTGCCTTTTCCGGACAAACCGGCGCCTCCCCATCATTCCCGCAGAGCCACTCCAGCCGCTTGCAGCTTTGAGGCTGCTGCGGGGTCGAGCACTCCAATCGCACCCGTGCGCGACGCGACAGTGCCCTTCGCGGCCATGGAAGTCAATTTTCCAGTTGCGGCATTCGACCATTTAATATAGCAAATTGAAAAAACAGAACCAGGGAGGAAAGGTGCTGCACTTGGGCGCATTAGGCGAAGCCGACGCCATGGTGAAGAACGACGCGGCTGTCCCCGTTGCCCTGGTTCATGCGACAAAAGCCTTTGGCGGCACCATTGCCCTCAAGGACGCGTCCTTCGAATTGCGCTCAGGCGAGGTGCTGGCTCTGCTTGGCGAAAACGGCGCCGGCAAGAGCACGTGCGTAAAGCTGCTGGCCGGCGTGTATCTCCCGACCGGCGGCCATGTCGAAGTCGATGGCAAGCCTGTGGTCTTCCATTCGCCGCACGAGGCCCAGGCTGCCGGCATCTCGGTCATGCACCAGCATCCCGGTCTTTTCCCTGATCTTTCGGTGGCGGAAAACATCTATCTCGGCCATATGCCGCGCGACCGCTTCGGCGGCATCGACAACGCCGCCATGCTTACCGGCGCGCGCAGGGTGCTGGCGACAGTCGGCCTCGACGTGCCGGCCGAAACCCGGCTCGGAACGTTGCGCACCTCCGAACAGCAACTGGTCGAGATCGCCCGCGCCCTGTCGCTCGACGCGCGGGTGCTGATCATGGACGAGCCGACGGCCGCCCTGTCGCAGCGCGAGGTCGAGCGGCTGTTCACTGTCGTCGCCGACCTGCGGCTGCACGGCGTGGCGATGATGTTCGTCGGCCACCGCATGGACGAGATCTTCCGCATCGCCGACCGCATCGCGGTGCTGCGCGACGGGCGTCTCATTGGCGTCAAGCCGAAGGCCGAGCTTGGCCGCGCCGCCGCCATCGGCATGATGGTCGGCCGCGAGGTGACCGACCTCTATCCGCAACGAAGCCACGCCACCGGCGCACTGGTGCTGGAGGCGAGGGGGCTTTCGCACGCCGGTGGCTTTTCCAATATCGACCTCAAGCTCCATGCCGGCGAGGTGCTCGGGCTCGGCGGCCTGGTCGGCAGCGGTCGGACCGAGATCGCGCGCGTGCTGTTCGGCATCGACCAGCCCGATGCCGGCGAAATCCTGATCGACGGCGAAGCTGTGCGCTTCGCCTCGGCACGCGACGCCATGGATGCGCGCATCGCCTATGTCTCGGAAGACCGCATGGGCCAGAGCCTGGTGATGGATTTTTCCATTCTCGACAATGCGGTGCTGCCCGTCCTCGACAAGGCAGCCCGCTCCGGCTTCTACGGCACGAACCGCGCGATCGATCTGGTTTCGGGTTGGCTGAAACGTATGAAGCTTCGTTTTTCCGGCTACGCGCAGCCGGTGAAGGAACTGTCCGGCGGCAACCAGCAGAAGGTGGTGTTGGCCAAATGGCTGCGCACCGAACCGCGCATCCTCATCCTCGACGAGCCGACGCAAGGCATCGATGTCGGCACCAAGGCGGAAGTGCATGCGATGATCGCCGACCTTGCCGCGCAGGGCATGGCCATCATCCTGATCTCCTCCGAAATGCCCGAACTCATCGGCATGTGCGACCGCATTATCGTCCTGCGCGAAGGCCATCGGACGGCCGAATTTGCCAGGGGCGAAGCCACCCAGGAAAAGGTGCTGGAAGCAGCGACGAAAGCCGGCGAAAGCGCCGGCCCGGTAGCACAGGCCGCTGGCGAGGAGAAGAGAAAAGGGCCGCTCAACATACTGAAGCGGCGGGAGTTCGGCCTGCTCGCCGCGATGCTGGCGGTCGCGATCCCGGTCACCATCATCAACCCGCGGATGGTGAGCGCTGCAAACCTGACCGCCGTGTCGATGGATGCCGCGCTGCTCGTGGTTGCAGCACTCGCGCAGATGCTGGTGCTGATCACCCGCAACATCGACCTTTCGATCGCCGCGGTGATTGGCCTGTCGGCCTACATGGCGGCCAGCATGGTCCAGGCCTATCCAGGACTCGACATCGGCATCGGGCTGATGACCGCATGCGCCGTCGGTGGCGTCGCCGGCCTGATCAACGGCCTCGTCGTCACCAGGGGAAAGATCCCGGCGATCGTCGTCACGCTGGCCTCGATGTCTATCTTCCGCGGCTTCAACTCGATCTGGGCAGCCGGCGACCAGATCAGCGCCGACGAAGTCACGCAAGCCTGGCTCGACATGACCGGCCTGAAGATCGCCGGCGTGCCGCTGATCGTCGTCATCGCAATCGTCATCCTATGCCTGGGCTACGTGCTGCTCTATCGCACCGCCTTCGGGCGCGAACTGTTCGCCGCCGGCTCCAATCCCGACGGCGCGCGTCTGATCGGCATCCCCGTCGACCGGCGCATTCTGCTGGCCTTTGGCATGGCCGGCCTGCTCGGCGGCCTGTGCGGCGCGCTGTGGGCATCGCGCTATGCGACCATCGACGCCCGCGTTGCGCTCGGCTTCGAACTCACGGTGATCGCGTCAGCGGTGGTCGGCGGCGTCGCCATCCGCGGTGGTTCGGGCACGCTGCTCGGCATCATCCTCGGAGCCCTCACGCTGCTGGTCATCAAAAACGGGCTGACGCTGGTGCGCGTCGATCCGCTGTGGCTGCAGGGCGTCTACGGCCTGGTGATCCTGGTCGCCATCGGCATCGACACCTTCATCGTACGGCGCGCCGAGCAGGCAAGACAGGCGAGGGCGCGGTGAAAAAGTTCCTCCGTTCGATCGATTTCTGGGATCTGCTGCTGGCGACCTCCTGTGTAGCCATCTTCCTCTATGCCGCGATCTTCGTGCCGAATTTCGTTTCCGGCTTCAATCTCTCGCAACTGGCCGCCAGCGCCTCGGAAAAGGCATTGCTGATCCTGCCGATGACGCTGCTCATCATCACCCGCGAGATCGACCTGTCGATCGCCTCGGTGCTGGCGCTGACATCCGTCGTCTTTGGCTCGCTGGTCCAGGCCGGTATGCCGACGCTTGCCGCAATCCCGCTGACACTCGTCGGCGGCGGCCTGCTCGGCGCCTTCAACGGCTATCTGGTCTCGGGCCTTGGACTGCAGTCGTTGGTTGTGACGCTCGGCACCATGGCGCTCTATCGAGGCCTTGGCTACATCCTGCTCGGCACCGGCTCGGTCAACATCCTGCCGCCCGCGGTCGTCGATTTCGGCATCAACAACCTGCCTGGCACCGAGATACCGTGGACCATCGTGCCCTTCCTGGTGCTGGCGCCGGTGTTTGCGGTCGTGCTGCAGAAGACGCCGACCGGCAAGCGCATCTACGCGCTCGGCGGCGGCCCCGAAGTGGCGCGCTATTCGGGCATAAACACGCGGCGGATGGTGCTGAACCTGTTCGTCGTCTCGGGCGTTGTCGCCGCCATAGCCGGCATCGTCTATACCGCGCGCCTCTCCAACGCCCGCGCCAACAATGCGCTCGGCATGGAACTCGACGTCATCACCATCGTGCTGCTCGGCGGCGTCAGCGTCTTTGGCGGCAAGGGCCGCCTGACCGGCGTCATGCTGGCACTGGTCCTCATCGCCATCATCCGCAACGTACTGGCGCTGAACCAGATCGGTGGCGACGCGCAGGGCATGATCATCGGCTTGCTTCTGATCGGTTCGCTGCTGGTCGGCAATTACTGGCGCTCCACACAGGAGATGCTCAGCAGATCCCGCGCAATGCGCGAGACAAAGGGGTGATCTCGGGCCCCTTCCTTCAAGCCCGAATTTCGACGGAGGAGTCACAATGAAAGCGTTTAGATTAGCCCTGCTCGCATCCGCGGTTCTGCTTGCGCCAATGTCGCTGGCCTTCAGCCAGGAATGCGCCAAGGAACCCGTAACGGTCGGTTTCCTGCCCAAGCTCGACACAGATCCCTATTTCAAAGTGGCGTTCGGAGGCGCACAAGAGGCGGCCAAGGAGATTGGCGGCACCGCCACCCAGGTCGCTCCGTCGCAGGCGGCTGCCGAGGCGCAGATCGAATTCATCAACAGCCTCGTCTCGCAGAAGGTCGGGGTCATCGCGATTGCAGGCAATGACGCCAATGCGGTCGCGCCTGCGCTGAAGCGCGCCGTTCAGCAGGGCGTCAGGGTGATTTCGTACGACTCCGATGTGGCTGCCGATGCCCGCGCGGTGTTTGTCAATCAGGTCAAGGGCGACAGTCTGGCAGAAATGATGCTGGAAAGTGCATTCGCCCTCAGCGACGGTGAAGGCGAATTCGCGATCCTGTCGTCGACGCCGACGGCGACCAACCAGAATGCCTGGATCGACTTCATGAAGGCGAAGATGGCGGCCGAGCCGAAGTTCTCCAAGATGAAGCTGGTGCAGGTGGCTTATGGTGAAGAAAGCGAACAGATCAACCAGCAGCAGGCATTGGCGCTGGTCCAGGCGTTTCCCGATCTCAAGGTGATCATCGTCCCGGCAGGCATTGGCCTTCCGGCGGCCGCGCGTGCACTCGAGGAAGCGGGCATGATCGGCAAGGTCAAGCTGACCGGCCTCGCGCCGGCCACTCTGATCTCGAAATACATCAAGGACGGGGCGGCTCAGGATATCTGGTGGAACGTCACCGATCTTGGCTATCTTACCTATCAGACAGCCCAGGCGATTGCGCAGTGCAAGATCACCGGCAAGGAGGGTGAGAAGTTCACGGCAGGCAGGCTCGGCGAATACACGATTGGCGCCGGCGGCGAACTGATCCTTGGTCCGGCCAAGATCGTGACCCCCGAAAATCTGGCCGAGTTCAAGTTCTAATTCTATGGAGCTCACGCTCCAGAGGGGCGCTGGTCGATCCGGCGCCCTTCCTAAAAACCTCTCGAATGAAAACAGTGCGGGGCGGCAATGAAGATCTTGCTTGCAGGCGAAACCTTTGCAGCGACGACCTCGGTTGCCATCGGCAGCGACGTGCTTACAAGTGCGGCCTCGACAAATGGCGCGACGGCCTTCAATGCCGCGCTGGCCACTGAAGGCATCGCCGTCACGCAGATCGGCGGCGAGCGTTGCAGCGCGGAGTTTCCCTATGATCTCGATGGGCTCGCCCAATATCAGGCGGTGGTGATCTCCGACGTCGGCGCCCTGACATTGCTGGTCACGCCGGATGCCCGCGCCGGGCGTGTCGGCGTCAACCGCCTCGATGTGCTCAAGGCCTATGTCGAAGCTGGCGGCGGGCTGATGCTGGCCGGCGGTTACATGGGCTTTCAGGGCATGTTCGGGACGGCGCGTTTCCACGACACCCCGGTCGAGGACATTCTGCCGGTCCGTTGCCTACCCTACTGCGACGGCATGGAGGTGCCGCAAGGCCTGCAGGCCTCCATCCTGCAGTCGTCACATCCGATTTTTTCCGGGGTGGAGGGGCCTTTGCCGCCGATTCTCGGCATGAACAAGCTGGAATTCAGGCGCGACGGTTCGTCCCGGCTTCTGGCGACCTGCCATCATCGCGGCACCGACTGGCCGCTCCTTGCCGTCGGCAGCTACAGCCGCGGCCGCACGATTGCCTGGGCAACCGATATCGGCCCGCATTGGCTCTCGCAGGATTTCCTCGCATGGCCGTTCTACGGAAGACTGATGGCGAACATGGTCCGTTGGCTCGCCGGCGATGAATGAGAAAGCCGGACACCAGGTTTCACCCAGTGCGGTTGTCCTGGCGCGGCCGCTGCCGCGCGAGGCGCCGGTGACCAGCACCATCTTGCCGGCGAGGTGGAATTTCGGCGTGAATTCATCTGCCGTGCGATTCCACCTTGTTCTTCAAATCGGTCCGGCTGCCGTGTCGAACCGAATAGGCTCGCGTGAATTCGGCGCCGAGCAGAAATATCTCCGCCGAATAATAGACCCATAACAGCACGACGAGCAGGGCGCCGGCTGCGCCGTATGACGATGAGATGGCGCTGGTTCCGATATACCAGCCAATCAGCGACTTGCCGATGGTGAACAGAAACCCGGTGACCACGGCGCCCAGGCCGACATCGCGCCATTGCAGGCTGCGGTCGGGCAGCACCTTGTAGATCGCGGCAAACAGCAGCGTGATCAGGGCAAACGAGACGATCCCGTTGATGGCGCTGAGGATGATGGTGCCGAACGGCAGATAGGCGTTGATGACCTCTCCGAGCGCCGAAATTGCAGCGCTTACGACCAGCGACACCAGGAGCAGGAAGCCAAGCGCGGCGACCAGGCCCAGGCTTGCAATGCGTGCCCGAACCAGCCGCGAGATCGTTGCCCCGCTCGGTTTGACTTTCCAGATTTCGTTCAGCGCCAGCTGCATTTCGCCGAACACGCCGGATGCGGCGACGAACAGCGTGACCAGCCCCAGAATGCTGGCAAGGGTTCCCGCTTCCTTCTGCGAGGCGTTCTCGATCGTCGCCTGCAGCAGCTCGGCACTTTGCGGCCCCATCAGGCCGGCGATCTGTGCCGAAAGGGCGAGTTGCGCCGCCTCGTGCCCGAAGGCCATGCCGGCGATAGCGACAACGATGAGCAGGATCGGCGCAAGCGACGTCGTGGCATAAAACGCTATCGCCGCCCCATGGCTCAGCGCATTGTCGTTGACGAAGCCGAGGATGCTCTGCCTGAGGAGTACCCAGCCCTCCGTCGCCAAGTTCCACATGTGGGCCTCGCATACTTGTCATTAAACAAGTAGCGGCGAGATAGAAGTGGGCGAGGGGTAGTGGACGACCTGGCCCCCGGCTCTGAAAAAACCTCGCCGAGGCGCAGGTGTTGCTGGCCGAATTGCGGTAGCCCGCGAGAAACCGACGCAGCCGCTTTCGTTGAGCCGCTCACCCTTATTGCCTAAGGAAATTGGACGCGCTCATGATCCAACCAATGGAACTGCGACAGTCGTCCCATAATTTATCGGATACCGATCGAAGTACGGGAACTCGATAACGAAAGCATACCTGGCCGTGAGATGTGCCATTCGAAAGCCGCCGCTGGGGGCGTCGATTGCTATTGTTACGTCTACGTCTTTCAATCCCAAAGTTAGCAATTTTGCCGTGGCTATGGCTTCTATCTCGGCCTGCGTCAGCGAGTTCTTCATCTGCAGCGCACGCGCGGACGTTTCCAGCGTATACCGAACGCTGGACATGGCATTCAAGGCCCAGCCGAATGCGAAGACGCCGATCAAGACCATTATCAGAACAGGGGCGATCAGCGCGAACTCCAACGCAGCTCCGCCTGATGCTTCCCGTATGAAGGCCCTCGCTTTAGCGAACACGGATCACCTGTTGGTGAGTGAGCGCGCGCGAGAGCGAAAACGCGCCGAAACTGAAGGGCGGTGACCAAGTGGCTGTCGCTTGGATTTCGACAAAAACCGCGGGAGCTTTCAAACTGTCGCACAGGACAGATGGATCGACCACGGTGGTCCCGCACATATATTTCCGGCTCAGCGTCACCTGCGCGTCGCCGGGATGGTTTTCCCAGCCTGAAAGAGCGACAGCTTGGATAGTCGCATCCTCGGCTGCTCCTTGCATCACGAGATTCGCCGCCGTTTTGACGCCTGCACGCATCGACAACGCGTTCGACACAAAGGACCAGCCGTCAATGATGCCAAGGAGTACCAGGCAAAGGATCGGCACAATCAGCGCAAACTCTACCGCGGCAGCACCCGAATCGCTGCGGAACATCCGGACTGCTGACCCTGTCACGAAGATTACTCGACAAGCTTAATGGATTGCGTGGCCGGAATGTCTCGCATTCCAAGGCTCGTGCAGTCCTGATTGACGTTCGCGTTGCCGGACCACTGCACGGTACTGGCGACGACCTGAGTGCAACCGCCTTTGCCCGAGAAATTGCCGAGATAATTAACGTCTTGCGTTGGAAAATACAAAGCGCCGGTCAAAAGCGAATCTGCCGTGCCATTAACCGTGTTCGATCCAGTCAGGTTGGCTTTGTCGCCGTAAAACAGCACCCCCGAATAGGTGCCCGACGTTGGTGCGCTGAGCTTGATGGTGGCCGTGCCGTTCATGCTGACGCCGGAGCTGCCGGCCAGATAAATGATGACTCCGTCGCCGGAAATATTCGCGTTCGAGTTCGCTTTGAAATCACCGCCTTGAATGACGTATATCCCGGGCGAAAGCGTTACATTGCCGCTCAAGCTGAGCCCCCTGCAGTATGTTCCAGGTTGCAACACCGACTGATTGCTGTTTCGACAGGGGTTCGTGGCCGGTGGCGCCGGCAAGTCGGCAAAAGGATCGGCAGCGGGCAACGCCTGGGTTATCGGCCTGGCGCACACGGTCGTCACGGGGTTGCTCAACGAAACACCGCCTGCCGATACCAGGCAATCGACCTGAAGGCTTGCCGATCCCTGAAGCTTGATGGCGTCCGCGGCTATCGAATTCGACATCACGACGCAGCCGTTCAGTTTGAGATTCGAACTGCCGGAAAAGAGCGCCGCTTTCGGAGCGGAATGATTGAGAGCTAGAGCGCAGGCCTTTGAGGCGTCGGTGATAAGAGCCACCGCCCTTGCCTGTGCGCCGACCGCATTTTGCGTGAATATCGATGTAAAAAACCGATCGAGGGTCTGATGAACGATGACCTCGACAGCCTTTTGGGCCACATTCGGGCCGGAGGACGGGGGCGTGAAGATTTCGATTGTGCCTGTCGACGGGTCCCAGCCATTCGTTGTCGCAGACAATGTCGCGGCGGAGACTATCCTTGGTTTGTCGGATCCTGAAACCTTTTCCAAAGCGCCAGCATAGGCTGCCGCATCCGCCACCGCTTGTAGCTTCAGGCCGCTGTAATACCAGTAGGAAGTCTCAACGCCGAGACCCGCGCCGCCGACGACGATCGGCAACGACAGGGCAAAAATAGTGGCAACGTTGCCACTCTTGCCGGTTCGTCGCATGCAGAAAAAACGCCTGAAGATACGGGCACGCCAGTCCATTCCTCATTTAAGCCGGGATGCATAAAGGAATGACTAAGAATTTCCGTCCATTTCTTGGCTGTGATCCATTCAAACGGCGCTTAGCGGTTCTGCTGCACCAGTTCGCCGGTTGTGCCCTGAGAGGCATTTTCTAATATCTGAGAACGCGGACGTTGGGCCCACAGGACCGTCGGTAACACTTTGGCCGGGTGCATTGTCTTCACAGAGAGCAATCCGAATTTTGGGGCCAAGCGCAAGAAAACACCGCCGGCGGCCGGTTTCGTTGGCAAACCGTTACCGTTCCCTGCTATTCCCGCATCCTGATGCATGTTGCCCAAGTGTGCCGCGGTTTTGGGACAGCGACATGCACAAAACAAAGACGTAAAGCAGTGGACGCTCTCGCATGACCAATGTCGCCTTGACCGGGCTTGCCCGCGATCTTGCCAAGCGCGCGGCACAAGGCCGCCCGGTGCGCATCGGCGTCATCGGTTCCGGCGAGATGGGAACCGACCTGGTGACGCAAGGCATGCTGATGCCGGGCATTTCGGTTTGCGCGATCTCGACGCGCCGCCCGCATACGGCGCGTGATGCCATCCGCATCGCCTATGGCGACGAGGCGATGGCACGGGAGGCCGATACGCCGTCGAAGCTCAGCCAGGCGATCGAAAGCGGCAAGATCGCCATCACCTCGAACGAAATGCTGGTCACCAATCCGCTTATCGATGTCGTCATCGATGCTACCGGCAAGCCCGGCGTCGCCGCCGATTTCGACCTGATGGCGATGCAGCACGGCAAGCATCTGGTGATGATGAATGTCGAGGCCGACGTCACTATCGGCTGCTATCTGAAGCAGCAGGCCGACCGGCTCGGCGTCGTCTATTCGGTCGGCGCCGGCGACGAGCCGTCGAGCTGCATGGAGCTGATCGAGTTCGCCTCGACGCTCGGCTACACCATCGTCTCCGCCGGCAAGGGCAAGAACAACCCGCTCAACCACGACGCCGTTCCTGACGACTATCGCGAGGAAGCGCTACGCCGCAACATGAATCCGCGCATGCTGGTCGAGTTCGTCGACGGCTCGAAAACCATGGTCGAGATGTGCGCCATTGCCAACGCCACCGGGCTGGTGCCCGACGTTCCCGGCATGCACGGCCCCAAGGCCGATCGCGACGAGCTGGTCAAGGTGCTGATCCCGCGCGAGCAGGGCGGCATCCTGTCGAAAAAGGGCGTCGTCGACTACACCGTCGGCAAGGGCGTGGCGCCCGGCGTCTTCGTAATCGTCGAGGCGACGCATCCGCGCATCATCGAGCGCATGGACGATCTGCATATCGGCCACGGCCCCTATTACAGCTTCTTCAGGCCCTACCATCTGACCTCGCTGGAAGTGCCGCTGACGGCCGCTCGCATCGCGCTTTATGGCAGGCCCGACATGGTGCCGCTGCCACGGCCGGTGGCCGAGGTCTGCGCCGTGGCCAAGCGCGATCTGGCGACGGGCGAGACGTTCGATGCGATCGGCGAGACCTGCTACCGCTCCTGGACCATGACCGTCGAAGAAGCCCGCGCCCATCGCGCCGTGCCCGTCGGCCTGCTCGAAGGCGGCAAGGTGCTGAAACAGGTGCGGAAAGGCGAATTGCTCACCGCCGACAATGCCGCGCCCGACCCGACGACCAGGCTGTTCGCCTTGCGCCGGCTGCAGGACGGGATGCTGTATGGGGCGTAAGGCTCTCGACCGGTGAGCCGTCGCAATCGCGTCCGGCCGAGCACTGGCGTTGTCATGACGAATTCTCTATATTGTAGTGACGATGAAGGCGGAGGCGATTACATGAATCTTCAGATCAGGGATCCGCGCGCACGCGAACTGGCGCGAGAGCTTGCTGCCAAACGCAAGATTTCGATGACGGAAGCGGTCATCGAAGCGCTTGAATCCGAGTTGAAGCGGGAGAGCGGACGCATTCCCTTGGCCGAGCGGCTTGCTGCCATTGCCAACGACTTCAAGGCCAAGGCAGGCCAAGATGGTCGGGCTATGACGAAGGATGAGATCGATGAGATGTGGGGCCATTCCTGATGTTCGTCGACACCTCCGTGGTTGTCGCGATTCTTTCAGGCGAAGAGGATGCCGGCGAGTGGAGCAACCGCATCGAGGCAGCGCCCGCAAGAATAACTTCGGCGTTGGTGGTGCTTGAAGCGGCGATGCGGCTTTCGACGATGCTTGCCGTGCCGCCGGTTGTCGCCGGAGATGCGATAGAGGCGTTTCTTCGCGAGGCTGAAATCGAAATTGTGCCTATCGACGCCAGCTATGCCAAGCTCGCAATCCATGCATTTTCAGACTACGGAAAGGGGCGCGGACATCCTGCCCAGCTCAACTTAGCCGACTGCCTTTCTTATGCTTGCGCAAAAAGTCATGGCTCCGCACTGCTCTACAACGGCAACGACTTTTCGCATACCGATCTCGCGTATCCGCAATCGGCTGTTACTTCCCCAGTTCGATCGATCGAAGCCGCGCCGCTTCCACCGCCTCGGTGAGCAGGCGCGTCAGACGGTCCTCGCCCATCAGCACGGCAAGCGCGGCAGCCGTGGTGCCGTTGGGGCTGGTCACCTGTTGTCTAAGCACGCCGGGCTCCTCGCCGCTTTCGGCGGCAAGCGAGGCGGCGCCGTAGACCGTTTGCATGGCCAGGAGCTTTGCGACCTTGCCAGGCAGGCCGGCCTTCTCGGCGGCCACGGTCAGCGCTTCGATGAAGTGGAAGATATACGCCGGCCCCGACCCGGAGACCGCCGTCACCGCGTCCATCAGGCCCTCGTCGCCGATATCGGCCACTTGCCCGTTTGCCGAAAGCAGGTCGGCGACAAGGCGTTTGGTGTCTTCGGAAACCAGCCTGTTGGAAAACACCACCATCATGCCCTTGCCGATCGCCGCCGGCGTATTGGGCATGCAGCGCAGGATCGGCGCGCGATCGCCGAGAATGCCTTCGAACGTAGCGACCGGCGTCCCGGCGGCGATGCTGAGGAAAGTGGTTCGGCCATCGTTGAAGCGGATGTAGCCAGCCGTCACGTTACGGATCACCTGCGGCTTGACCGCAATGACGACGAGGGTCGGCACGGCGTGCGCCGGGATGGCGTCGGCGTCCGCGGCAGCAGAGCAGCCCAGTGCTTCGGCACGCTTGCGCAACTCGGCATTGGGCTCGATCACGAACACCGCAGCCGGAGGGAGCTTGTCGGCTTTCAGCCAGCCCGAGAGCATGGCGGAGCCCATATTGCCGCAACCGGCGAGAACAAGCCTGATCGTCATCGAAAGCCTCCATAGAGATGGCTTCCCATAGACGTTCGCGGCGGGGCGGGGAAGCCCTTTTGGGACCGTGATCAGGCGGAAACCCGGACCGTGCGGTTGGGATGCGCATGTAGTCGCGCAGGGGCGCGGCGACCACATTAACCTTTTATTTCCTATGCCTGTTTAGCATCGCTTAACCAGTGGCGGTCGCTACGTCCCAGCCCGAGGGGGAAGCTCCAGAAACCATGGCTTATAGGAATAATCGTGAACACTGGAGGAACGAGCAGTCCCTGCTGTCGTTCGTCGAGGCAGCGCGCGACGAAGACGAAGCAGCGCTGGTTTCCCTGGAGGACCGTACAGCCCCGTCATGGCGCGAGGATGCCGCCACACGCCATCGTCTGGCCCGCTCGCGCCGCGAAGCGCGTGCCAGCCCGATCCTGTTGGCAGCCGCAGGCATAGGCCAGCCCCATCCTGATGCGTCAAAGGCCGGCCCCATGCTGATGGAAGAGGCTACAGCTGCCGATCGGTTTTTCGACCCCGCTGGCTCCCTTGGCGGCTCCGATTCCGGTTTCGCCGATCGCGCCGCATACCCGGCAACGCCGCCTACCGCTCTGCTCGAGGTCGCGCGCACCAAACGGCCGGGTCCGATCGGTGCCGTGTTGTCGGCGCTGGGCCGGCTCATGCCCGGCAGAGCGCCGGCGGAGAGGGCATCCGGTGAAACTTCCACCGCGACAAATTCAAGCGCAGCCATGTCGCCTGCCTTCTACCCGCAGCCGCTCTATGCCGGTCGGGCACCGTATCCGCAGCAACCCACGCCGCCGCATTCGGCCCATACTCAGGCCTGGTCGAGGGACGCAATTCAGGCCTCGGAAGCCGCCGATCAGCAAAGCCAGATCGAGGAAATCCGCGCCAGCCTGCGCGAATTCCGCGAGGCGGTTCGCGAGCTCACCGAAAACCGCACGCATCGCCGCTATTTCTGAGCGTCGAATAAAACATGCCGGTTTCGAGTTAACGGCATGGGACGGCGCATTGACGGGATTGCCCGGCTCGATTTTCGTGAAAATGCCGCGCTGCATGTCGCCCGCCCGCGCATGGTTCTGGGCAACGACCTGCATAAAAACATATCTGGAGCACGCCGCATGGATGCGGCAGGCTAGCAATAGGCGTCGAGGGTGGTTCATGGCCGAGTTGATTGACGGAAAAAGCGTCGCCGAAGACGTGGTGCGGCGGGTCAAGACACTGACCGCCGAACTAGCGGAAAAAGGTGGGCAGCAGCCCGGTCTCGCGGTGGTCATCGTCGGCGAGGATCCGGCGAGCCAGGTCTATGTCGCCTCCAAATCCCGTACCGCCAAGGAATGCGGCTTCCATTCGGTTCAGCACACGCTGCCGGCCGAAACCTCCGAGCCGGACCTTTTGAAGATCATCGGCCAGCTCAATGCCGATCCGGCCATCAACGGCATCCTGGTGCAGCTTCCGCTTCCCGGCCATATCGACGCCGGCAAGATCATCCAGACCATCGCGCCGGAGAAGGATGTCGACGGCTTCCACTTCATCAATGTCGGCAAGCTCGGCACCGGCGAGCTCGAGACCGCCTTCGTGCCTTGCACGCCGGCCGGCTCGATGCTGCTGATCGAACGGGTGCGTGGCAAGGACCTGTCCGGCCTCAATGCGGTCGTCGTCGGGCGTTCGAACATCGTCGGCAAACCGATGGCCAATCTTCTGCTTGCCGCCAACTGCACCGTCACTATCGCACACAGCCGCACCAGGGACCTGCCAGCGCTTGCCCGCACCGCCGATATTCTAGTTGCAGCCGTCGGCCGGCCCGAAATGGTCCGCGGCGACTGGGTCAAGCCTGGCGCAACCGTCATCGACGTCGGCATCAACCGCATCGCCGCACCTGAGAAGGGTGAAGGCAAGACCCGCCTCGTCGGCGATGTCGCCTTTGCCGAAGCAGCGACGGCGGCCGGCGCCATCACGCCGGTGCCTGGCGGCGTCGGACCGATGACCATTGCCATGCTGATGGCCAACACGCTAGCTTCCGCCTATCTCGCGGCCGGGTTGAAACGGCCTTCCTTCTGACCAGAAAGCAGCGTCCTTGCCGAACCTCACTGTTCCCTTAGAACGGCCGGTCACCAATGATCCCGTTCAGGGCGGCCGGCAGTTCGGGTTTCTGCTGGTCGACAAGTTCTCTATGTTCTCGCTGGCCGCGGCAATCGACACGTTCCGGTCGGCGAACCGGCTGCTCGGCCGCGATTTCTATGGCTGGACGACGGTGTCGGCCGACGGCGATGCCGTCATGGCGTCCAACGGCCTGCCGCTCAAGATCGACTACGCCGTCGCCGATCTGCCGCCGGTCGATATCCTGTTCGTCTCGGTCGGGCTGACGACGGAATTTCCCGGCAAGAGCAAGGTGCTGGCGGCGCTGCGCAGCTGGGGCCGGCGCGGTAATGCGCTCGGCGCGCTTTCGGTCGGCTCCTATCTGCTTGCCGAGGCAGGCCAGCTCGATGGCTATCGCTGCACCATCCATTGGGAAAACCGCGCCGGTTTCCTCGAGCGTTTCCCGGATATCAACTGCACCGGCAACGTCTTCGAGATCGACCGCAAGCGCTACACTTGCGCCGGCGGCACCACCTCGATCGACCTGATGCTGGAGATCGTGCGCGGTGATTTCGGCTCGAGCCTCGCCAATGGCGTCGCCAACCAGTTCCAGCATGAGCGCATCCGCTCGGCCGGTGACCGCCAGCGCGTCGGCCCGGAGCGCGACCTGACCGGCAAGTCGGAGAAGCTGCGCCGCATCGTCGAGCTGATGGCCGACCATCTCGACGAGCCGCTGTCGGCGGTGCAGCTTGCCAAGTCGGCGGGCCTGTCGGTGCGCCAGGTCGAGCGCCTGTTCCTGCGCCATCTCAGCGTGACGCCCGGGCGCTACTATATGCGGCTTAGGCTCGAGCGGGCGCGCGAACTGCTGCGCCAGACCAACATGCCGATCCTCGACGTGGCGATCGCCACCGGCTTCACCTCGCATTCCTACTTTGCCCAGAGCTATCGGCTGCAGTTCGGCCGGCCGCCTTCCGAGGAACGGCGCACGACCTATTGAGGGTTTTGCACAGCGGCGGCGCAGCTTCGTGCTCCAGCCGGGCTTGTGCCGCGACGCGGCGTCAAATAGCTTTCCGGCGCCGAGCGGCGGCGACTGATGGGGAAATATTCGATGGTGGGATTTGTGCGGAGCGCCGCGGCGGCGACCCTGCTGCTGTGGATGACGGGGTTCGGCTTCGCCGCCGATCGCGTCATTATCGTTCTTGATGCCTCCGGCTCGATGTGGGCGCAGATCGACGGCAAGCCCAAGCTCGAAATCGCCCGTCAATCGCTGCGGAACGTACTGCAATCGGTCCCGGACGACGAGGAAATCGGCCTGATGGCCTATGGCCATCGCGAGAAGGCCAGTTGTGACGACATCGAACTCATCGTGCCACCGCAGGCCGGCTCGGCCAGTGCGATCTCAACCGCGGCCGACAGCCTGAAATTTCAGGGCAAGACGCCGCTGACCGCCGCCGTCAAACAAGCGACGGAGGCGTTGAAATACACCGAGGGCAAGGCGACGGTCGTTCTCATCACCGATGGCATCGAGACATGCAACGGCGACCCCTGTGCGCTCGGCAAGGAACTGGAGGCTGCCGGCGTCGACTTCACCGTCAATGTCGTCGGCTTCGGCCTGACGGCGGCCGAGGGCAAGCAGGTCGCTTGCCTCGCCGAAAACACCGGCGGCAAATATATCGAAGCGTCGGATGAAAAGGCATTGCAGGACGCCCTCGTCGAGACCGTCGCGCCTCCGCCGCCCGCCCCTGAACCGGCTCCCGCCCCGCAGCCTGCTCCCCAGCCGGCGCCCGCGCAGCCGGCGGAGTCCAATTTCGTGCCCACCGTCGTGCTTGCCGAGGGTGGCGATCCCGTCACCGACGGCAATGCCTGGGAGATCTACAAGGCAAATTCCGACGGCACGCGCGGCGATCCCGTCACCACTGAATATGGCGCCTACAAGGGCAATCTTGAGCCGGGCGACTATATCGTCGTCGCACGCGCCGGCGAGGCCAGGGCCGAACAGAAGATCAAGATAGAGCCTGGCCAGGCCGCCAAGCCGCACTTCAACCTGAATGCCGGCACGCTGGTCATCCACCCGCGGCCAAGCGAAGGAGCGGACGTTGACGGCGGCGCGGCTGTCGTAGTCGGCTATCCCGGCGTCGACACCCCGCCGACCTATTACGGCGACACGAAAGTCGTGCTGCCGGCCGGCGACCAGAAGGTTACCGTCACGATCGGCCAGGGCATGGTTACCGAGACGATCCCGCTTGCCGCCGGCAGGGTCATCGACAAGGACGTCATCGTCGGCGTCGGGCGTATCGTCGCCAACGCCTATTATGCTGCCGGCGGCGACAAGGCCGAGGGTTCGGGCGTCGGCTTCAAGGTGCTCCAGGCGAAAAAGAGCGTCGACGGAACCAGGCGGGAGGTGACTTATGCCTACGGTCCGGACAGCAAGTTCGATCTGCCGCCCGACGATTATGTGCTGGTCGCGACGGTCGACCTTGCGGTTGCCGAGCAGCCGTTCAGCGTCAAGGTTGGCGACCATCAGGATCTGAAGATCGCGATGAACGCCGGCATGCTGACGATAACCGCGCCAGGGGCCTCGAAGATCGAGATATTCGAGGCCAGGAAGAACATCGACGGAACCCGCAAGTCGGTGGGCTACGCCTATGACCAGAAGTATGAAGCCACCCTGTCGGCCGGTGACTACGCGGTGGTTTCGGAGAAATCGGACAACAGCTCGAAGGAAGGCACGGTAACGGTCAGGGCCGGCGCGCGAGCCGAACTGACGGTTCAATAGATCCAGGGGAGAGCCGTCAGCCGCTCTTCCTTATTGCCGAAAAAAGGTCACGCTGTACCGAAGGCGCTGGCGCCATGGTCGGCGCGGCCCACCAACTGCCGGAACCCGGCGAAAAGCTCGCGGCCGAAGCCGAATTCATTGCCTATGAGGTCGCTGTCGGCGGGCCGGCGCAGGGCAAAGTCGCCGGCCGGCACCAGCACTTCGAGAGTCCCGGCCTCGGCGTCGAGCCTGATGATATCGCCGTCATGGATCCTGGCGATCGGCCCGTCCTCCGCCGCTTCCGGAGTCACGTGGATCGCCGCCGGCACCTTGCCTGAAGCGCCCGACATGCGCCCGTCAGTGACCAGCGCCACATGCTGGCCGCGGTCCTGCAGGATGCCGAGCACGGTGGTCAGCCTGTGCAATTCTGGCATGCCGTTGGCCTTCGGACCCTGAAACCGAATGACGGCGATGAAGTCGCCGGTCAGCGACCCCGCCTTGAACGCCTCGTTCAGCCCTTGCTGGCTGTCGAACACCTTGGCCGGCGCCTCGATGATGCGCCGCTCCGGCTTGACCGCCGACGTCTTGATGACGGCGTGGCCGAGATTGCCTGAAAGCACTTTCAGCCCGCCGCTCGGCTGGAACGCCTTCTTGAACGGTGCCAGCACCTTCTCGTTGCCGCTTTGGCGCGGGGAGGCCTCGCGTACGACGCCGCCGTCCGCACCGAGCTTGGCCTCGACCGCGTAGGGGCGCAGCCCTTCGCCCCACACAGTCTGCACATCCTCATGCAAGACGCCTGCGTCGAGCAGTTCGCGGATCAGGAAGCCGAGCCCGCCGGCGGCGTGGAAATGGTTCACATCGGCAAGGCCGTTCGGATAGACCCGCGCCAGCAGCGGCACCGCTTCCGAGATATCGGAGATGTCCTGCCAGGTAATGGCGATGCCGGCCGCCGCTGCCATGGCGATCAGGTGGATGGTGTGGTTGGTCGAACCGCCGGTGGCGTGCAGGCCGACGATGCCATTGACGATCGAGCGCTCGTCGATCATCCGCCCGACTGGCGTGTAGGCGTTGCCGAGCGCGGTGATCGCCAGCGCCCGCTTGGTCGCTTCCCTGGTCAGCGCGTCGCGCAACGGCGTGCCGGGATTGACGAAGGAAGCGCCAGGCGTGTGCAGGCCCATGATCTCCATCAGCATCTGGTTGGAATTGGCGGTACCGTAGAAAGTGCAGGTTCCCGGCCCGTGATAGGATTTTGATTCCGCTTCGAGCAGTTCGGCCCGCCCCGCCTTGCCCTCGGCATAGAGCTGGCGGATCTTGGCTTTTTCGTCGTTCGGAATGCCGGTCGTCATCGGCCCGGCCGGGATGAAGACCGCCGGCAGATGGCCGAAGGTCAGCGCCGCGATCACCAGCCCCGGCACGATCTTGTCGCAGACGCCGAGATAGACGGCGGCATCGAACATGTTGTGCGACAGGCCGATTGCCGCGGCCATGGCGATCACGTCGCGCGAGAACAGCGACAGCTCCATTCCGGGTTGGCCCTGGGTGACGCCGTCACACATCGCCGGCACGCCGCCGGCCACCTGGGCGATGCCGCCGGCCTCGCGCGCCGCGTCCTTGATCAGCGCCGGGAATGTCTCGAAAGGCTGATGCGCCGACAGCATGTCGTTATAGGAGGTGATGATGCCGAGGTTCGGCACCCGGTCGCCGCCAAGCGCCACCTTTTCGGAAGGGCTGCAGACGGCAAAGCCGTGGGCCAAGTTGCCGCAGGACAGCACGGCCCGGTTGGCGGTGCGGTTCGAGGCTTCGGCGATGCGGCCGAGATAGGCCTCGCGACCGGGCTTGGAGCGCTCACGGATGCGCTGGGTGATGGCTTCGATGTCGCGTCTTGCGGTCATGGCGGTCGGTCCTTTCAGGCGAGGTCCCGCAAATACCTTCCGGCTGTTGCCGGGACCTGCAGCCAAGTTGAGATCAGGGTGCCCAGAAAACCTCTACGGGCTTTTGAGTGGCATCGAGCACAGCGCGAATGGGCTTTCGTGTTCCAGTTCCAAGCGCGGCCTCGAATGCGGTGCGTTTTTCCGCGCCCTCGATATGCAGCGCGATGAAGGCGGCATTGATGATCCGCGCCAATGACAGCGTCAGCCGTGGCTCGCCGGCGCTTGCCGCGTGAACCGGAAGCACGATCCTTTGCGACGACGGATCGAGCAATCTTGCCAGGTTGTCGGCATCCGGAAAGAACGAGGCGGTGTGGCCATCAGTTCCCATGCCGAGCACAACGACGTCGAGTGGCCAGGGCAGCACTTGCAGCGCCTCACCGTCGGAGACCGCTGCACCCTCGATACTTGCCGCGGCGCGGTAGAGCGGCACGAAATTCGCGGCCGCGGCCGCGTTCTGCAGCAGGTTGGCGGCAACCAGGCCGGCATTGGAGCGCGGCGATGAGGGCGGCACGAAGCGCTCGTCGACCAATGTTATCATCACCTTTTCCCAGGCGATCGGAACGGTCGAAAGCGCCGCGAAGAATTTCGCCGGCGTCGTGCCGCCCGAGACCGCGAGCAGTGCCGTGCCGCGCTCGGCGATCGCCCTTGACAGACGGCCGGCGACGTGGCCGGCAAGCGCTGTCGCCAGCTCTTGGCGTCCGGCAAATTCGTGCCAGTTGTAGGCGCCGCCTAATTGCTCTCGTGCCATGTCCGCCCGTCGCGTTCGATCAGCGCAATCGATGCCGAGGGGCCCCATGTGCCGGCGGTGTAGCCTTGCGCCTCTTGCCTTCCGCTTTCCCAGGCATCCTGGATCGGGTCGATCCATTTCCACGCCGCCTCGACCTCGTCGCGGCGCATGAACAGCGTCTGGTTGCCACGGATGACGTCCATGATCAGCCGCTCATAGGCATCGGGGGCGCGGCCGTCGAAGGATTGCGCAAAACTCATGTCGAGCGGAATCTGGCGCAGTCGCATGCCGCCCGGCCCCGGATCCTTGATCATGATGAACTGCTTGACGCCTTCGTCGGGCTGCAGCCTGATGACCAGCTGGTTGGCGGAGATCGGCCCGGCGCTCTCGCCGAAGATCGAGTGCGGGATCGGCTTGAATTCGATGACGATCTCCGAAACGCGGGTCGCCAGCCGCTTGCCGGTTCGGAGGTAGAACGGCACGCCCGCCCAGCGCCAGTTGCCGATCTCGGCCTTGAGCGCAACGAAAGTCTCGGTGTTGCTGTTCTTGCCGAGCTCCTCGACATAGCCTTTCACCGGCCCGCCGGCCGAGGCGCCGGCACGGTATTGCCCGCGCACCGTGTGCTTCGGCGCTTCGTTGCCGTTGATGCGCTTCAGCGCCCGCAGCACCTTCAGCTTTTCGTCACGGACGGCATCGGCGTCCATCGACGACGGCGCCTCCATCGCGACCAGGCAGAGCAGCTGCAGCATGTGGTTCTGCACCATGTCGCGCAATGCGCCGGCCTTGTCGTAATAGGTGACGCGGTCTTCCAGGCCGACCGTCTCGGCGACGGTGATCTGCACATGATCGACATTGGCGGAATTCCAAAGCGGCTCGTAGAGCGCGTTGGCAAAGCGCAGCGCCATCAAATTCTGAACCGTCTCCTTGCCGAGATAGTGGTCGATGCGGAAAATCTGGCTTTCATGGAAGTCGTCGCCGACCAGGTCGTTGAGCGCGCGCGCCGAAGCGAGATCGCGGCCGATCGGTTTTTCCAGCACGATGCGCGAATTCGGCGTGATCAGCCCGTGCTCCTTCAGCTTGTGCGAGATGTCGCCGAACAGCGCCGGCGCCACCGCCAGATAGAAAGCGCGGATGTGTTCGCTGTCGCCGATCGCCTTCTTCAGCCTGTCGAAGCCGGCACCTGTGGTTGCATCCGCCGGGACATAGGAGAGCCGCGCGAGGAACGTCTTTAGTTCCGTGGCGTCGATATCCTCCGGTTTCACATGATCGGCAATCGCCTGCCTGGCGAACGACTGGAATTCCTCGTCGGTCATCTTCGAACGTGATGTGCCGATGATGCGCGTCGGCTCGGAAAACTGGTGGTCGCGCTGCCGGTGGTACAGCGACGGCAGAAGCTTACGTTCCGACAGGTCGCCGGTGCCGCCGAAAATGATGAAGTCGAAGGGGTCGACGGGAATGATCTGGCTGGTCATGGTCTGTCCGCTGTGACGCCGGTCGCGATAACGCGGCTGATATAATCTAATCGATTTAAACTTGCCAGTGCCATTGCGTCACATCCGCGTGTGCTCTTGACACGGGCGCTAGCCGGAGGCTTGTCGGCAAGCGATGCTTCCGGAGCCTTCGCAGGTGCAGCATAGTGCCGGATGGCAGCGAAAGCCAAAGGAGAAATCGTCGATGGACGCACATCTTTCGATGGCCTGGCCAAAGGCGTCGTCGATCGCCTTCAACGATGAGTGAGAAAAGCATGCGCCTGCAAAACAAAGTCGCCATCATCACCGGCGCTGCCTCGGGCTTTGGCGAGGGCATGGCCAGGCGCTTTGCCGAGGAGGGTGCGCGGGTAGTCGTCGCCGATCTGAACGCCAAGGGCGCGGAGCGCGTTGCCGGCGAGATCGGCGAAAAGGCGATCTGGACCCAGACCGACGTCTCGCTGCGGTCCGAATTCGACGAGATGGTCCATGCCGCAATGAGCGCCTTCGGCCGCATCGACATCATGGTCAACAATGCCGGTTACACCCATCGCAACGGTGACCTGCTGGAAGTCGACGAAGCGACCTTCGACCTGATCACAGCTGTCAACATGAAGGCGATCTACCACGCAGCGCTTGCCGTGGTGCCGGTCATGGACCGGCAAGGCGGTGGCGTCATCCTGACGACGGCCTCCACGGCCGGTATCAGGCCGCGGCCTGGCCTCACCTGGTACAACGCATCGAAGGGCTGGGCGATCACCGCGACCAAATCGATGGCGGTGCAACTCGCGCCGAAGAACATCCGCGTCAACTGCCTCTGCCCAGTTGCCGGCGAGACCGGCATGCTCGCGAAATTCATGGGCGCCGACACACCTGAGATCCGCGAGAAGTTCCGCGCATCGATCCCGCTCGGCCGGCTTTCGACGCCGCTCGACATTGCCAATGCCGCGCTTTGGCTTGCTTCGGACGAAGCGGCTTTCATCACTGGCGTGGCGCTGGAAGTCGACGGCGGACGTTGTATTTGAACGGCCGAGTCCTCAGGCGCAGGACTGGCTGATGGCGAGCCACCCGCGATCGCTGTGCCGACCTTACGCCCCGGTTTTGACGTAGCTCTTGTACACCCAGCCGCGCTTGCCGTTGTAGACGATCTGGCACCATTGCTTGCAGCTCATCACCTGCACCGAGGTCTTGGCAGGCACGGTGAGAATGGCGGCAGCATTCTTCTTCGGGCCGATCCGCATGGTAACGGATCTCAGGATGCGTCCGGTACCCGCAGTATTGGCTTTTCCGGATTTTGCCTTGGCGCCGTCGCCGTCCTCACTCGCGGACTGCGCCGCCGGCAGTTGCGGCTTGGGTGTGGGGATGGCGGCGGTCTGAGCACCGTCAGGCCCTGTGTTTTTCGTCGAGCTGCCGGGAGCCGCCACTTTGGCAAACAGTGCCGCAGCGTCGGGCTTCGCTGCCGGGTCAGCAAACGCCACCGCGGCGGACGATTTATTGGCCGCCTGCTCGGTCTGGCTTGCCAGTTGGTCGGATGCTGCCGTGGCGGCGGCCGATGCCGTCTTTGGCCCCGTCCAGCGCGGATCATTGGGAGCCAGCGCTGGTATCTCGGCTTCCGCAGCGGCAACCGCCGGGGAAACCGCATCTGCCTTGCCCGTCGTCCGCGGCGCCGCAGCGACCTTGGCAGGCATGATCTTCGTCGTCTTGACCGGGATGGTCGGAACGATCTGCTCCGGGCTTGCGGCCGCTTGTCGCTCATTTGCCGGCAATGCCAGCCATAGTGCCACCGCGGCAACGCCGAGCAGTGCGGCCGTGCCAAGCGCGGCGATTACCAGATGCGCGTTCGACCGGACCCGATGCCAGAACGTCGGCCGCATATCGTAACCGAATTGCATCGCAAGGCGCCGTCGTTCCGGCGCGCCGAAACTGAAGGGCTCTCTCACTCTTGCCACCTCCATTTGCGGGCCGATGTTCTTACGACCCCATGCCGGAGAGCCGGCATTTCGATCGGCATCGGTCCCAAACCAAAAAGCGGGCAAGCCCGCAAAATTCCCCGTTCAGCTGCCCACGAGCATCATCTTTCGCCCGCGATTGTGGCATCACTGCGCCCTTGGCGGGAATTCTGCGCCCAGGTTAAGGATTCTGCAACGTCTGGTTAAATCCTGTCCCGCAACGCGTACCAGTTGAGCGCAAGAAAGAGCAATGGCGCGCGCAAACGCCGGCCGCCGGGGAAGGGAGGAATTTTCAGGTCCTCGATCAGCTTCAGCCGGTCGCGGTTGCCGGCGACCGTCTCCGCATAAAGCTTGCCGAAAAAGTTCGACAGCATGACGCCATGGCCGGAATAACCGCCGATCGAGATCACATTGGGCATCACTTCGCGCACGAACGGCTTTCTCGGCACGGTGATGCCGACATAGCCGCCCCAGCCATGGGTGATCTCGACGTCCTTCAATGAGGGATAGATCTCGGCGATCTGCCGGCGGATGTGGATGTGGATGTCCTTGGGATCGTTGACCGCGTAAATCTCGCGCCCGCCAAACAGCAGCCGCCCATCCTTCGATTTGCGGAAATAGCGCACGACGAAGCGCGAATCGTCGACCGCCTCGCCACCCGGCAACACTTTGGAATCGGCTCCCAGCGGCACCGTTGCGCCGATGAAGGAGCCGATCGGCATGATATGCGCGGCACTCACCGGTTCGAGCGTGCCGCCATAGGCGTTGACTCCGATCAGGCATTTAGCGGCGGTGATCGTGCCCTTCGGCGTCACAACATTGACCTTGCCGCCGCCGGAGGTGATGCCGGTCGACGGCGTCTGCTCGAAAAGCTTTGCGCCGGCCTGTGTCGCGACTTTCGCGGTGCCGATCACCAGCTTCAGCGGATGGATGTGGCCGGTGCCGGTATCGCGGGTGCCGCCGAAATAATGCGTCGAGCCGAGCCGCTCGGCAGTCTCCGCGGCATCCATGAATGAGATGTGCGGATAACCGAACCGGTTTGCCATGATCTCGGCATGAGCCTTGTAGTCGTCGACATAGCGCTTCTTGTGCGCCACCGACATTTGGCCGGGCATATAGTCGATCTCGATCTGGTTCACCGCGGCGAAGTCGAGCAGATGCGCCTTGGCCTCTTCGGCCAGGTCGAACAGCGCCTTGGCGCGGGAAAAGCCGTATTCCGCTTCCAGCTCCTCTGCCCAGGCCCGCTGTCCGGTGCCGAGCTGGCCACCATTGCGGCCCGATGCGCCATCACCGAAACGATGCGTTTCGATAAGCACGACATTCGCGCCTGTCTTGGCGAGGTGAGCCGCGGCCGACAGGCCGGTAAAGCCGCCGCCGACAATCACCACATCGCATGTCCGGTCGCCGTCGAGCGCCGGATATTCGGGCCTTGGCCCGGCGGTGTCTTCGTACCAGGAGCGGCCGGGGGAGATTGGGGATTGGTAGGGCATGGTGCAGCCAAGACTCGGAGATTTTTGCAGAGGCGGAGAGAAATAGTGAGTAGTGAGTAGTAGTTGGTGAATAGGAACGGACAGTAACGGTCTTGGTGCGATCCAGCCCCGTTCACTACCCACTAATGACTACTCACTACTCACACATTCAGCAGCAAATACTCCCTCTCCCACGGGCTGATCACTTCCATAAAGGTTTCGAATTCCGCTCGCTTGATCGCCGCATAGGTCGCTGCGAAGGATTTGCCGAGCAGGGCGCAGAGTTCCTCGTCGGCCTCGAACAGGTCGACGGCTTCGAGCAGGCTGCGCGGCAGGTCGATCTGGTCCTCGTTGGCGGTCGTCAGAACCGGCGGCTCGGCCTGGATCTTGTTGGTCATGCCGATCAGCCCGCAGGCGAGCGATGCCGCCAGCGCCAGATAGGGGTTGGCGTCAGAGGAGGGAATGCGGTTTTCGACGCGCCGCGCCGCCGGGTCGGAGCGGGGCACGCGGAAGGCCGTGGTCCGGTTATCGTAGCCCCATTTGTTGTTGACCGGCGCCGAGGCCGACTGCGTCAGCCGCCGGTAGGAATTGACGTAGGGCGCAAACATCACCAGCGCGTTCGGCACATGTTTCTGCATGCCGCCGATGAAGTGGAAGAAGGCGTCGGTCTCCGAGCCGTCCTCCGCCGAAAAGACGTTCTTGCCGGTCTTCTTGTCGATGATCGACTGATGGATATGCATGGCGGAACCGGGCTGGCCCTGGATCGGCTTGGCCATGAAGGTGGCGTAGATTTCGTGCTTCAGCGCCGCCTCGCGGATTGTGCGCTTGAACATGAACACCTGGTCGGCGAGCTCGATCGGATCGCCGTGACGCAGATTGATTTCGAGCTGGCCGGCGCCCTCCTCGTGGATCAGCGTGTCGATCTCCAGCCCTTGGCTTTCGGAGAAATGATAGATGTCGTCGATCAGTTCGTCGAATTCGTTGACCCCGGCGATCGAATAGCCAGCGCCGCCGCCGATCGGCCGCCCGGAGCGCCCGACAGGCGGGGTGAGCGGGTAGTCCGGATCGGGGTTCTTGCGCACCAGGTAGAACTCGATCTCGGGCGCCACGACCGGTCTCAGCCCGCGTCTGTCATAAGCGGCGAGCACGCGCTTCAGCACGTTGCGCGGCGTGAACTCGACCGAGCGGCCGTCCTGGTGGACGAGGTCGCAGATAACCGCCGCCGTCGGGTCTTCCTCCCATGGCACCACGGTCAGCGTCGAGAGGTCAGGCATCAGCTTGAGGTCGCCATCGTCCTCCGGATAGTGGAAGCCGTTGCCGTCCTCCGGATAGCCGCCGGAAATCGTCGTCATGAACACCGCCGAAGGCAGTGCCAGCGAGGTATTGGAGGTGAATTTCTTCGATGGCATCATCTTGCCGCGCGCAACCCCGGCCTGGTCGGGCGTGATGCATTCGATGTCTTCGATGCCGCGCCATTCCAGCCAGGCGCTGACTTCCTTCCAGTTCTTGACGCCACGTTGGTTTTTCACGAAGGCAGGCGTGCGGGCACGTCCTCCGCGGCTCGACGGACGGACTTCCTTTTTTGCAGGCGGCATCAATCACCAGATTTGTTGCAGATTGTGGAGTATAGCTGTTGCCGACGACGGAAGGGAAGGGGAGCCGGCTGGCATGCGCCTCGATAATCGGGGAAACACAACGACTTCCGGATAAAAGCCTCCTGGTCTAGGGTCGGCCTCCCGCAACGCTGCAATTAATGGGCCGCATGCAACACAGCCGCAAACTGACGACGATCGGCTTCGACGCCGATGACACGCTGTGGCAGAATGAACAGTTCTTCCGCATGACCGAGAAGCGCTTTGCCGCACTGCTCGCCGATCACGCCGAGGAGGACCGGATTTCAGCAAGGTTGTTGGAGGCCGAGAAGCGCAACCTCGCGGTCTACGGCTTCGGCATCAAGGGATTTACGCTGTCGATGATCGAGACGGCTATCGAGGTCACCGAGGGCCAGGTGCCGGCCTCAACCATAGCCGAAATTCTCGACGCGGGCCGCGAGATGCTCAGTCATCCGATCGAGCCGCTTCCGTATGCGCGCGAGACCGTGGAAAAGCTGGCCGGCGCCTACCGCCTGGTGCTGATCACCAAGGGCGACCTGTTCGACCAGGAACGCAAGCTGGCGCAATCCGGACTGGGAGCGCTGTTCCATGCGGTCGAAATCGTCAGCGACAAGAGCGCTGCCACCTATAGCCGCATCTTCAGCCGCCACGGCGATGGCCCGGAAAAGGGCATGATGGTCGGCAACTCGCTCAAATCGGACGTCGTGCCAGCCATCGAAGCCGGCAGTTGGGGCATCCACGTGCCGCATGAACTGACCTGGGTGCTGGAGCATGTCGAGCCGCCGGTCTCAGCACCGCGCTTTCGCCAGATAGCCAATCTCGGTGAACTGCCAGGCCTGATCGAGCGTATCGGCGAGATTGATTGATTAGGTCTGCGGTCGGCGCGTCGCCGTAGAGGTCAGTTGCGGCCGACCCCGACCAGCCGGTCAATCACCGGCTGCAGCCGTTCGGTGGTGATCGGCTTGACGACCACCGCATCGACGACGCTCGACAGGCCCAGGCTCTCCGGAGTGCCGGTCTTGACCGAAAGCAGGATCACCGACGGAAGCGATCTGCCTGACGCCCTTCGCAGTGCATCGATACCCGACAGCAAGGCGTCGCAGTCCCCGTTCTGCGCGCCGCCGTCGAGAACGACAGTCCCGGGTATCAGCGCGTGCAAGGCCTTTGCCGCGGTTTCGGGAGTTTCCGAGATCGGTTTGAGGCCGGACCGCTCCACGATTTTTGAAACCACGACGCGGTTGATCGGTGATTTTCCGACCACCAGCACCCGCGAGAAATCCGGCAGCATCCGCGTCTCCATGTCCCGGCTAACGAAAGGCGGCTGTTTTGCAGGCTCGATATCGCGATTCGCTGGGCACATGGCGGGGCAGGCCGTTGTTCAACATTTCAATGCAGGGTTGAAACTCGAGCGGTAATTGGCGTGAGATCACTGCTCATGTCAAGCTCAAATGGCATATCAGGAGAATATCGCAAGAAACATTAAAATTAAAATTAAGTGCTTTCTTTGTCGCCGCCCGAAGGAGAAGTTGCACCACAACCGGGCAGGCTCCAGTGAACTTTAGCTTTGCAGCGCGAACGACCAACTACGCAGCCGTAGCCGGGTTGACGAAAGATTGGATGAAGGCGAGGCAGGTCTGTCGCGAGCTTGTCGTATCGTCTCGGCGGACTACCCTTCCTCGTTGGCTAAGCACGTCTCTTTGATCGACGGGAGATGACAATGGAACTCGTGACTCACAAGAAATTCAAAAATGGCCGGTTGATGCCGTGGGGAAAGGGTACGGTCGTTACCGGCGCAAAGGGGTTTGTCTATCTTTCCGGAAACACCGCGACCGTCGAGGACTACGATCCGATCGGCAAAAGCGGCGGCGGCGCCGTCGGCGGTGCGGCGGCGCAGTGGCGCGAAATTCTCACCAACATCAAATCAGACCTGGAAGAGCTTGGCACTGCGCTCGACCATCTCATCAGGCTGACCTTCTTTGTTAAGGGGCCATTTCCCGATGGCGGCGTTCTGAGCTCTCCCAATTTTCGCCTGGACGTCCTGGACGAATTCTTTGCCGAGCACTGCCCGAAGCACTGCAGCTACAACAACCCGCCGCCCTCGGAAGTTATCGGCGTTGCAGCACTTGCGCAGCCTGATCTTGTCATTGAAATCGTTGCACTAGCGGCTCTGCCGGACTAGGCAGAGCCGCGGCGTGCGGGGTGCGATAACATGCGCTCAAAAAAGGCGCGGTGCGGTAGAATTCATCAGTCGTGGCTCCGTTGCGTGACGATGACCGGGATCAGCAGGTCGCCCCAGTTGCCGTCGCCGCCATGGTGCCGTGCCGAGCGCACCAGTTCGACCGAGACGCCGGCCTCGACCGCCTTCATTACCGACTGATTGAGCCTGTGCAGATCGTTCGCTAGCATTCGGATGGTCGCCTGCTGGTCGACATTCATGCTGGTGGCCTGCTCTTCGGCCCGTTCCTTGACGCGGCTTATCGATGCCATTGGTCTTCTCCCTGTGTTGCCATGCCTGTTGTGTTGCCATGCCGTTTGGGCGTTCCTCTGTTTGTCTGCTATTCCGCTATTCCGCCGCCGGCCTGAATTGGGCGTGCTCGGTCGATCCATGCATGGCCGTGGTCGAAGACTGCCCACCGGTGATCGCCATCGAGGCGGCGTCGAAATAGCCGGTGCCGACCTCGCGCTGGTGCTTGGTGGCGGTGTAGCCATTGGCTTCCGCGGCGAATTCCGCCTCCTGCAATTCCGAATAGGCTGCCATCTGCCGCTCCTTGTAGCCGCGGGCGAGCTCAAACATGCCGAAATTGAGCTGGTGGAAACCGGCCAGCGTAATGAACTGGAACTTGTAACCCATGGCGCCGAGTTCCTTCTGGAACTTCGCAATCGTCGCGTCATCGAGATTCTTCTTCCAGTTGAAAGACGGCGAGCAATTATAGGCAAGCAGCTTGCCTGGATGATGCTTGCGCACGCCCTCGGCAAACGTCCTTGCCTGCCCCAGATCGGGCCTGGAGGTCTCGCACCAGATCAGGTCCGCATAGGGCGCATAGGCGACGGCACGGGCGATGCAGGGCTCGATACCGTTGCTGACATGGTAGAAGCCCTCCGCCGTACGGCCGGCGCCATAATCGACGAAGGGCCGGTCGCGTTCGTCGATGTCGGAGGTCAGGAGCTTTGCCGCTTCCGCGTCGGTGCGCGCCACGACCAGTGTCGGCGTGCCCATGACGTCGGCGGCAAGGCGCGCCGCGTTGAGATTGCGGATGTGTGCGGCGGTTGGGATCAGCACCTTGCCGCCGAGATGGCCGCATTTCTTCTCTGAAGCCAGCTGGTCCTCGTAATGGACGCCGGCCGCACCCGCCTCGATGAATGCCTTCATGATCTCGAAGGCGTTGAGCGGCCCGCCGAAACCGGCTTCCGCATCGGCGACGATCGGCGCGAACCAGGTGTCGACCGACAGCCCCTTGCCTTCGCAAGTCTCGATCTGGTCGGCGCGCTGCAGGGTGCGGTTGATGCGCTTGACCAGTTCGGGCGCCGCATTGGCGGGATAGAGCGACTGGTCCGGGTACATGGCGGAAGCGGTGTTGGCATCTGCGGCGACCTGCCATCCCGACAGATAGATCGCCTTCAGCCCGGCCCGCACCTGCTGCATCGCCTGGTTGCCCGACATGGCACCCAGCGCGTTGACGAAATCCTCTTCATGGATGAGCTGCCACAGCCGGTTTGCCCCCATTTCGGCGAGGCTCTGCCGGATCTGCACCGAGCCGCGCAGCCGCTTCACCTCCTCCGGCGAATAAGGCCGTTCGATGCCATCAAAGCGGCCTTGCGGCGCCGACGGGACAAGGTTGTAAAAGTCGGTCATTAGTCACTCCAGGCGGGTTTGATGTCGGTTTTCGGATGGCGTCTTAGAGGGAAAAATATGTGCGCCATGTGTGACATCATTTACACGCCGGCACGACGCAAGCGAGGTAAACCTCCAGATTAGCCAGAAAATAAGGGAAAACCTGTGTTGTGTTTGACTAATGAGAGCTGTAAATCTGTCATGATTGTAAAGGCCGCCATACCATCGGCGGATGTAAATTTCTGTCAAGGGCAGTCGATTGGCCGACCATAAAATCTTCGCCGGGCCGCGCATTCGTCGCATCCGCAACGCCAAGGGGCTAACCCAGACGGCGATGGCCGAAGGGCTCGGCATCTCGCCGTCCTATCTCAATCTCATCGAGCGCAACCAGCGGCCGCTGACGGTGCAGCTGATCCTGAGGCTGGCATCCGTCTACAAGGTCGACCCGCACGAACTGCAAGGCGAGGCGCGGGGATCGGTCGCCGATTTGAAGGAAGTGTTTTCAGATCCGTTGCTGGCCGGCGAACTGCCGGGCGACCAGGAACTCATCGAGCTTGCCGAGGCGGCGCCCAACGCTTCCGCCGCTGTGATAAAATTGTTTCGCGCCTATCGCGAGCAGGCTAAGCGATTATCGGATCTCAACGAGCTGCTCGCGCGCGAGGGCAAGGCCACCGCACTCTCCGGTGCCCGGCTGCCGATCGACGAGGTGCATGAGATTTTCGAACACCGGCCGAATCATTTTGCCGCGCTCGAAGAGGAAGCCGAGGCATTCACGTCGGTGCTCGATCCCGGCGACGATCTTTTCAGTGCGTTGAAGGCTTGGCTGCGGCGTGAATTCGGCATCGTCGTCAAGGTACTGCCGGTCGCCACCATGCCCAACTGGCGCCGTCGCTATGACCGTCACTCGCAACGCCTGTTCCTGTCCGAGCGCCTGTCGCCATTCGATCAGCTGCGCGAGGTGGCTATGGAGGCCTGTCTGATCCGGATGAGCGTCGCTGTCGCCGCTGAGATCCAGGCGCTGAAGCTGACCACGGACGAGGCCCGCCGGCTGGCGCGTTTCGAGCTCGGCCGCTATGCCGCGCACGCGCTGATGATGCCCTATCAGCCTTTTCACGCCGCTGCGGTCCGCACCCGCTACGACATAGACATGTTGCGGTCGCGCTTCGGCGTTTCCTTCGAGCAGGCGGCGAACCGGCTGGCCACGCTGCAGCGGCCGGGTGCGTCAGGTGTGCCGTTCTTCATGCTCGAGGTCGACAGTGCCGGCAATCGCTTCCGCAAGGCGGGCAGCCACGGCTTTCCGCAAAGCCGCTTCGGCGGCGGCTGTCCGAGGCTGCCGGTCCATGCCGCCTTCGCCCAGCCCGGCCAGATCCTGGTCGAGGCGGTGGAAATGCCCGACGGCGCAGCGTTTCTCTGCATTGCCCGCACGCTCGAGGGGCCGCAGGGCTCGTTTGCCGAGCGGCCGCGCCGCACCGCGCTGCTGCTCGGCTGCGACATCGGTTTTAGCGACGAGGTCGTCTATGGAGCGGCGTTGCCGAGGCCAGCTGCCATAGGCAAGACCGGACAGAGCGCCACGGCGACGGCGACGCCGGTCGGCCCTGCCTGCCGGCTGTGCGAGCGCATCGGCTGCCTCGCCCGCGCCGAGCCACCCGTTACACGCCCGCTCGGCCTCGATGAGATGGTGACGGGGCTGTCGGCATTCGATTTTCAGTGATTCGGCTCCAGCAATATTGCGGCTGAATCTTCGACCGAAGAACCTCATCTGTTCCTGCGGCGGCAACCAGTAAGCTGGTTCGCAGCTGCCGGCCAAAATATTGATTCAGCCAAAATATTGATTCAGCCGAATATTGATTCAGCCGAATATTGATTCAGCATTGACAGTACGGTATCAAAAAAAAGAACTGCGCAACGGTCGGGGGATCAATGATGGGCAGGACGGTTTTTTGGCTTGGCTTGGCGCTCGCGTTTTCGGTGGCCGATCCCGCATTGGCTGAAAAGTCCTCGGATTTCTTCAAGTCCTATCAACAGTATAATGATGCCGGCAAGGCGTTCCTGGACAAGATCGATCCGAAGACCGGCGCGATAAATCTTGCCGAAGGCATCCATCTCGATCTCAAGGACAAGTTCTATTTTCTGGACAAGAAGGACACGCTCTCCGTCCTCACCGAAGCCTGGGGCAATCCGCCCGACTCTGGTTCCGATGCCCTCGGCATGATCTTTCCAGTCTCCCATGATCCCATTGCCGATAACAATTGGGGGATAGAGCTGCGCTGGGAAAAGATTGGTTACGTCGACGACAGTGACGCCGCGTCCATCGATTACAATGAACTGCTGCGCAACATGCAGTCAGACACTCTGTCCGGCAACGATCAGAGGGTAAAGGACGGCTACGCGCCCATTACGCTGATCGGCTGGGCGTCGCCGCCGGTTTATGACGCGGCCCACAAGCGCCTTCACTGGGCCAAGGAGCTGCAATTTGGGAACGATGCCGCCCATACGCTCAACTACGACGTCCGTTTCCTTGGCAGGGAGGGCGTCTTCGTGATGAGCTATATCGCGACGGTGGAACAATTGCCGGAGATAAGACAAAGCCTGGATGAAGTGCTTGGCCTCGCGGACTTCAATACTGGCAAGACATACGCCGATTTCGTGCCGGGCGTCGATACGGTTGCGGCGATTGGCGTCGGTGGCCTGATTGCCGGAAAGCTGGCGGCGAAAGCAGGTTTTCTGGTCGTGGCGCTGATCGCGCTGAAAAAGTTTGGCCTGCTCCTGCTGGTTCCCCTGGCCGGTCTCTGGCGCTTTATCCGCGGCAACAGGGGCACGTCGTAAAGCGATCGTCGACAGGTCGCCTCGGATCATCGCCGGGCGAGGGCGAGGCGCCCTCATCAGTGCGCCAAACGGAACATTGAACTGGATCACGCCCGGCCTTCTGCTTTGCGTTACGCGAATGAGGCACGTCTCTGTCGTCCATTGCACGTCGTGCTGCTCCGAATTCGCCGACAGTCGCACCCATGACCGATACCGCATCATCTCCGGTTGCCGCTTCGCAGATCGTGTCGCCGCAAGGGGAACGCGTCGGCTTCCTGCTGGTATTCCTGTCGGCGCTGATGTGGAGTTTTGGCGGCACAATTGCGCGCTTCATCGACAGCACTGACAGCTGGACGGTGGTGTTCTGGCGCTCGGTCTGGGCCGCCGCCTTCCTGCTCTGCTTCATGGTCTGGCGCGACGGCTGGCGTGGCACGCTGAAGCTGTTTCGTGGCATGGGCCTGGCCGGCCTTGCGGTGGCGTTCTGCTTCGCCACGGCCTCGACCTCTTTCGTCGTCGCGCTTGCCTATACCACCGTCGCCAACATCCTGTTGATGCAGGCCGGCGTGCCGCTTCTGGCGGCGCTGTTTGCCTGGGCGCTTTTTCGCGAACGGGTGGCGGTGGCGACCTGGTTGGCGATTGCCGCCGTCATTGCCGGCGTCGCCATCATGGTATCGGAATCGCTCGATGGCGCGGTATCGCCGATCGGCGACGGGCTGGCGCTGCTCATCGCCGTCATGTTCTCGGTCGCAACCGTCATCACGCGCCGCTTTGCCCATGTGCGCATGACCCCGGCGACTTGCCTCGGCACGATGCTGGCGGCCGCCTTTGCGGCATCGCAAGGGTCGGCCCTCGGCGTCTCGAGCCATGATATGGGCTTTCTCTTTGTCTTTGGCGTGATCAATCTGGGACTCGGCCTCGCCTTCTTCGCCACCGGCGCCCGGCTTGTTCCGGCCGCCGTCGCGGCGCTGCTCGGCACGTTCGAACCGATCCTTGGCCCGATCTGGGTCTGGCTCATCCATTCCGAGGTGCCGTCGGCGCGCACCATCGTCGGCGGTGCGGTCGTCGTCACCGCGCTGCTCGTCCATATCGGGCTCGAATTCAAGCGTCAGACGCGGCCCGCTCGAGCGGGCGTCACCGGTGTGCCGTCGCCTAATTGATGCAGCGCACGCGTCAAAGCGAGATGAACCATTGACAATGTCGCGGCCGCGCGGGCAGGCTGCGATCACGGCAACAACAAGACAGGCGTATCTTGCCAAGTCTCCATGCCGGCCGCATCGAGGCCGGACAACATCGTCGTCTCCCTGCCCGCGCCGTAGCGAAAGCTTCCGACGGCGCCGGAACACCAGCAACGCCACGCCAAGTCTTCGCTGTCGCCTCGTCGCCGAAGCATAATGGCGCCGGCAATTCGCGCTTGTCGCCTGCCTGCAAGCCCAATACCCTGAAGCAAATGCCCAGCCGCGCGAACGCCGCGACGAGCTGGCGACGGAACACTCATCAAAGGAGAATAGCATGACCCGCAAAGCGCTCTGGCTTTCGGCGACTTCGGCGTTTCTGGCAGTTTTCACCCTAGGCGCGCATGCCGAGGATCGCGTCGTCAACGTGTTCAACTGGTCGGACTATATCGACAGTTCGATCATCGACGACTTCACCAAGGAAACCGGCATCAAGGTCGTCTACGACACTTTCGATTCCAACGAGATCCTGGAAACGAAGCTGCTCGCCGGCGGCAGCGGCTACGATGTCGTCGTGCCGACCGGCAATTTCCTTGCACGCCAGATCCAGGCGGGTGTGTTCCAGAAGCTCGACAAGTCGAAACTGCCGAACATTTCCAATATGTGGGACACGGTCATGGAACGGACCGCCAAATATGATCCCGGCAACGAATATTCGATCAACTACATGTGGGGTACTGTCGGCATCGGCTACAACATCAAGAAGGTGCAGGCAGCGCTCGGCACCGACAAGATCGACAGCTGGGACGTGTTCTTCAATCCCGAAAGCCTGGCCAAATTGAAGGACTGCGGCGTCTATGTGCTGGATTCGCCGGCCGACATCATACCGGCGGCATTGAAATATCTGGGCCTCGACCCGAACAGCACATCGCCCGACGACATCGCCAAGGCCGAAGAAACATTGCTGAAGGTCCGGCCCTATATCCGCAAGTTCCACTCGTCCGAATACATCAACGCTCTTGCCAATGGCGACATCTGCCTGGCGGTCGGCTGGTCGGGTGACGTCTTCCAGGCCCGCAACCGCGCCGACGAAGCCAAGCAGGGCGTCGAGATCGGCTACTCCGTGCCGAAGGAAGGTGCGCAGATGTGGTTCGACCAGATGGCGATCCCGGCCGACGCGCAGCATGTCGCCGAAGCGCATGAGTTCCTGAACTACATGATGAAGCCCGAAGTGATCGCCAAATCGTCGAACTATGTGCTCTACGCCAACGGCAACAAGGCTTCGCAGCAGTTCATCGACAAGGCGATCCTGGAAGATCCGGCGATCTATCCAGACGCCGCCACCTTGCAGAAGCTCTACACCGTTTCGCCTTACGATCCCAAGACCCAGCGCATCATCACTCGCACCTGGACCAAGATCGTCACTGGCCAATAACAATCTGAGCCAGGCCCCGGCAGCCGGTTGGCGGGGCCGCTTTCTCATGGGGCGAGCAGCAGGACGGAGTGGGACATGAAATCGCTTGGCAGCATCCGCAGGGATTTCGCGCCATGGAACGACCCGAACGCCAAGCCATACATCCAGTTCGACAACGTCACCAAGAAATTCGGTGAGTTCACGGCGGTCAACAACCTGTCGCTGACCATCTTCGAACGCGAATTCTTTGCCTTGCTTGGAGCCTCAGGCTGCGGGAAATCGACGCTGCTCAGGATGCTTGCCGGCTTCGAGGAGCCGACCGCCGGCCGCATCCTGCTCGATGGCCAGGATCTGCGCGGCATTCCGCCCTACCGGCGGCCGGTCAACATGATGTTCCAGTCCTACGCCTTGTTTCCGCATATGACGGTCGAGAACAACATCGCGTTCGGCCTCAAGCAGGAAGGCATGGTCAAGGCCGATATGGAAAAGCGCGTCGCCGAGATGCTGAAGCTGGTCAAGCTCGAGCAGTTCGCCAAGCGCAAGCCGCACCAATTGTCGGGCGGCCAGCGCCAGCGCGTCGCGCTCGCGCGCTCGGTGGCAAAGCGCCCGAAAGTCTTGCTGCTCGACGAGCCGCTTGGCGCGCTGGACAAGAAGCTGCGCGAGGAAACCCAGTTTGAGCTGATGGACCTGCAGCAGAATCTCGGCCTCACCTTCGTCGTCGTCACCCATGACCAGGAAGAGGCGATGACGATGGCCGACCGCATCGCCATCATCGACAAGGGCGAGGTGATGCAGGTGGCGACACCGGCCGAGGTCTACGAAGCGCCGGGCTCGCGCTTCGTCGCCGGCTTCGTCGGCAACGTGAATATGTTCGACGGCAGGATCGCGGCTGGCGAGGCCGGCAGCGCAAGCATCGATGCCGGCAACGGCATCACCATCCGAACCGAAAACGCCGGCAGTGCCGCCGCCGGGACATCCGTCACCTTCGCCATCAGGCCGGAGAAGATCAAGGTGTCCTCGACGAAACCCGCCGGTGCCGTCAATGCCATCCAGGGCGAGGTCTACGATATCGCCTATCTCGGTGACATGACCGTCTATCACGTCAGGCTGGACGATGGTCAGGTGGTGCGGGCAAGCACCATGAACGCGGCACGCCTCACCGAGGATCCGCTGAGCTGGAACGACCGCGCCTGGATTTCCTTCCGCCCTGACGCCGGCGTCGTGCTGACACGGTAGGGATTGATCATGTCCGCTGTCACTGCCGCAACAAGCTCTCCGGCAAATGCTGCCGGCAAATCCGCCCCGGCCAGGCTGAGCGCGGCTTTCGTTAGCCGTCTCGTCATTATCGTCCCCTATCTCTGGCTGCTGTTCTTCTTTCTTGTCCCCTTCATCATCGTCTTCAAGATTTCGCTGTCGCAGACGGCGATCGCCATGCCGCCCTATACTCCGGTGCTCGATTTCCGCGGCGGCATTTCCGGGTTCATCTCGGGGGTTGGCGCGCTCAATTTCGACAACTACACGTGGCTGACGAAGGATGCGCTCTACTTCAACGCCTATGTGACGAGCGTCGTCGTCGCCGCCATCTCGACGGTCCTGACATTGCTTGTCGGCTATCCCATTGCCTATGGCATGGCGCGCGCTCCGGCGACGATCCGCCCGACCTTGCTGATGCTGGTGATCCTGCCGTTCTGGACCTCGTTCCTGATCCGTGTCTATGCCTGGATCGGCATCCTCAAGCCCGAGGGCCTGCTCAACCAGCTGCTGCTCGCCAGCGGCATCATCAGCCAGCCGCTGATCATCCTCAACACCTATACGGCTATCTTCATCGGTATCGTCTACTCCTATCTGCCGTTCATGGTGCTGCCGCTCTATTCGTCGTTGGAGAAGATGGACCATACGCTGATCGAGGCGGCGAAGGATCTCGGGTGTCCGCCGACCAGCGCCTTCTGGAAGATCACCTTTCCGCTATCGCTGCCCGGCGTCATCGCCGGCTGCCTCCTGGTGTTCATTCCCGCCGTCGGTGAGTTCGTCATTCCCGACCTGCTCGGCGGCTCGCAGACGCTGATGATCGGCAGGACGCTGTGGAACGAGTTCTTCGCCAACCGTGACTGGCCGGTGTCGTCCGCCGTTGCCGTCATCCTGCTGCTGCTGCTGATCGTGCCGATCATGATTTTCCAGCGGGCCCAGGCGCGTGCTCAGGAGCAGGACCAATGAACGCCACCTGGAGCCGCTTCAACGTCATTTCGATCGTGCTCGGCTTTGCCTTTCTTTACCTGCCGATCGTCCTGCTCGTTGTGTTCTCTTTCAATGAGTCGAAGCTGGTCACCGTCTGGGGCGGCTTTTCGACGAAATGGTACGTCTCGCTGTTCCACAACCGGGGTCTGATGGACGCCACCTGGGTGACGGCCCGGGTCGGCGTCATCTCGGCAACCGTGGCGACCGTGCTCGGCACGCTGGCGGCGCTCACCTTGACGCGCTACACGCGCTTTCGCGGCCGGCTTCTGTTTTCGGGCATGGTGTTTGCGCCGCTGGTCATGCCGGAAGTCATCACCGGCCTGTCGCTGCTGCTGCTCTTCGTCGCCGTCGGCCTCGACCGCGGCTTTCTGACGGTGACGCTTGCCCACACCACGCTGACCATGTGCTTCGTCGCGGTGGTGGTGCAGTCGCGCCTGATCACCTTCGATCGTTCGCTGGAAGAGGCCGCGATGGACCTCGGTGCACCGCCGGTAAGGACCTTCTTCCAGATCACGCTGCCGGTCATCATGCCGGCCATCGTCTCCGGCTGGATGCTGGCCTTCACGCTCTCGCTCGACGACCTGGTTATTGCCAGCTTCACCTCGGGTCCCGGCGCCACGACACTGCCGATGAAGATCTACAGCCAAGTTCGCCTCGGCGTGACGCCGGAAATCAACGCCGCCTGCACCATCCTGATCGCCGTTGTCGCCGTCGGTGTGATCATCGCTTCGCTTGTCAACAAGAGCCGCGAAGTGCAGCGCCAGCGCGACGAGCAGGCCGCGCAGCGCGGTTGAAGCTGCTGCTGCTTACTCTCCTGAAACGCCGCGGCTTACCGGCGAGATGAACGGCGTGCTCCACGTGCCGCCGACGAAGAACGACGACTGATTGGGTCCCTGGCCGTTCGTCTGCGTGGCAGCCTGGCTCGGCCGGACGATGCCGCCGGACAGTGCCAGCCCGCGTCCGGCATAGGATGCAATACCGGAAAGCCAGATCTTGTATTGCGCGGAATTCACCTCGGCCTTGTCGATGCGCGCGACGCCGTTCGAAATGCTCGCCTTGAGCTCGGCCCCGTCGATCGGCAGCGTTCCGTCCGAGACGTCGTCCAGCGCGAAGAATCCGCCCTGTTCGGTGTGCTTGAGGAACGCCGGCAGGTTAAGCCGGCTCAGCGCGCCCGCGCCAAACGTCGCGGACAGCGAGCCATTGGCGTTTTCGAAAATGGAGTCCCAGGTTCTGCCAGGCCCCTTGAGGATGACCGAAACGGTTCCAGTGCCGATCGGCACCAGCCGTGTCATCCCGGCCGCGGTGCCGAAAGCGCCGCCGTCGATATCGGAAGCAAGCAGCCGGATCTCGACTTCGGTGCCGGCGGGCTTGCGGTCAAAACGGACGCTGCTCTGGACGTTGCCGCCAAAGGCGGATGCATCCGAGATGTCGAAGACGGCAAGGCCGTTCTTGACCTGGGCGGTGGCGGCGACGTCGGCAAGCTGGATGGCGCCGGCCGTGGCATGCGCCGCCGACAGCCTGAGATCGAGATTGATCCGGTCGGCGAAGCTCGTATCGATTTCGCCCGGATCGGTGCCGCCGGCCGATGGCACCGGGGCAAAGGCGGAGAGAAATGATCTGAGGTCGAGCGTATCGAAGGCAAGTGTGCCGGAGATCACCGGCAATGCCTCGCCGTAGGTGAAGTCCAGCGCGCCCATTCCGGGGTTGTTGTCGAGGGTCAGGGCGGTGTTTTCGAATTTGACGCGCCCGGCCGTCGCCGTGATCTTGCTTGAAACCGAGATCGAGCCGATTGCCGCACCGGGCGCGATGCCGGCCTGCGACCATTCGAGCACACGTCGGAGCGAAGGTGCGGCGAATTTTGCCTGGCCGTCGAAATAGCCGTTTTCCGACATGCTTGCGCGGCCGTCGAACGAAAAACTGGCCGGCGCCGCCTTGAAGGAAAACGTGACCGGTGCTGTGCCGCCACCAAACAACACAAGCGGGTTCGGCGATGCGGCGTCGATGGCAACACTTTCGCCGCGCCATATCCCGGTCGCCGACAGCGTCGCATTGCTGTTCATCGCGGCCCAGTTCGCCTGGCCGCTCAGGCTGCTCAATATCTCCTGGTCCTTGCCGCCGATGGCAGCCACCACGCGGCCGTCCCTGAACTCGACTGTGCCGAACGGATCTGTCGGCAGCTTGCCGAGATCCGGCTTGGCGGGATTTGTGTTGATCACCGCGCGGGCAGCATCGATCGAACGCGTAATGCGCCCGCCGCTGGGAATCGCAGGCAGGAAAAACCCGCTCGCGGTACGCTGAACCCGGATCGTCGGTCGTACCAGCCGCGCCGTCGAAAACACCACGTCGCCACGCAGCGCCGCCATCGCCGAGAGGTCGACCTCGACCCGTTCGGCTTCGACCACGGGCGGCGCATCCGTCTCTGTCCATTGCGACAGCGTCACGTCGCTCAGGATCGCCCGGAAATTCGGCCAGACCTCGATGCGCGGCGCGCCGTCGATGGTGACCCGGAAACCGCTCCAGGCGCTCATTTCCCATGCGATGCGGTCGCGCACGATACGGGTCGAGGCGATCAGCGGCAAGGCTGCGACGACCAGCGCGATGACGATGACGGCTGCGCCGATCGCCCATATTCCGCGTCGGATCAAAGGTGATGGCATATCGCCCTGTATGCTTCCATTCCGACAAAATCGCCCGACGGGTGTAACCGACGGCTGACGCATTTCAAGTCTTTATGGCCCGGCGATGGCATTTGCGCACACCCTGACCGGCGCGGTCCAACAAAATCTTGCTCTGCTGCATCGCGATATTGCATAAGCGATGCAGCCTGCGGAGGAACAATGATGGCTGACGACGCACCGCTCTGGATCCCGACGCAAGAGCACATCGACGCGGCGCCGATGACCGCCTTCATGAACGCCGCGGCGAGCATGGCCGGCGAGTCTTTCTCCTCCTATGCCGACCTGCATCGCTGGTCGATCGATGACCGCGAGACCTTCTGGAGCTTGGTCTGGGACTTTTGTGGCATCGTCGGCGACAAGGGCGAACGCGTGCTGATCGATGGCGACAAGATGCCCGGCGCGACCTTCTTCGCTGATGCGAAGCTGAACTTCGCCGAGAATCTCCTCAAGAAAACCGGGCTTGGCGACGCAATCGTTTTTCGCGGCGAGGACAAGGTCGAGCGGCGGCTGTCCTGGAACGAGCTGCATGCGCTGACCTCGCGCCTGCAGCAGCTTTTCCTGTCGCTCAAGGTGAAGAAGGGCGACCGCATCGCCGCGATGATGCCCAACATGCCGGAGACCGTTGCTGCGATGCTGGCGGCCGCCTCGATCGGCGCCGTCTGGTCGTCCTGCTCCCCAGATTTTGGTGAGCAGGGCGTTCTCGACCGGTTCGGCCAGATCGAGCCGGTCATATTCATCGCGCCGGACGGCTACTGGTACAATGGCAAGGCGATCGAAGTCGCCGACAAGGTCGCGGCGGTGGCGGGCAAGCTCGCCACCGTCCGCAAGGTCCTCATTGTCGACTATCTCGGCACCTCGCTCGACGTCGCGGCGACCATCGGCAAGGCGGCCGCGCTCGAAGAGGCGCTGTCACCCTTTGCCGCCAGGTCTGTCAGCTGCGAGAGGCTGCCGTTTTCGCATCCACTGTACATCCTGTTTTCGTCCGGCACGACCGGCATCCCCAAATGCATTGTCCATTCGGCCGGCGGAACGCTGATCCAGCACGTCAAGGAAGAACGGCTGCACGCCGGCCTGCTCGACGGCGACCGCTTCTTCTACTTCACCACCTGCGGCTGGATGATGTGGAACTGGCTGGTGTCCGGCTTGGCGTCGGGTGCCACCTTGCTGCTCTACGACGGCTCGCCCTTCTACCCGGACGGCAATACGCTGTTCGACTTCGCCGATGCTGAGAAGATGACGTATTTCGGCACCTCGGCCAAATTCATAGATTCCGTGCGCAAGGCTGGCCTCAAGCCGGCCCGCACGCATGATCTTTCCAGCGTGCGCACCATCTCCTCGACCGGCTCGCCGCTATCGCCGGAAGATTTCCGCTTCGTCTACGAAGGCATCAAGAAGGACGTGCATCTGGCTTCGATTTCCGGCGGCACCGATATCGTCTCCTGCTTCGTGCTCGGCGTGCCGATCGAACCGGTATGGACCGGCGAGATCCAGGGGCCCGGGCTCGGTCTTGCCGTCGATGTCTGGGACGATGACGGCCGGCCGCTCCGCCAGGAGAAGGGCGAGCTCGTCTGCACCAAGGCGTTTCCGGCGATGCCGCTCGGCTTCTGGAACGACCCTGACGGCAGGAAATACCGAGCCGCCTATTTCGAACGGTTCGACAATGTCTGGTGCCACGGCGATTTCGCCGAATGGACCGCCCATGGCGGCCTGATCATCCATGGCCGTTCCGACGCCACGCTCAATCCGGGCGGTGTCAGGATCGGCACGGCGGAGATCTACAATCAGGTCGAGCAGATGCCGGAAATCCTCGAAGCACTATGCATCGGCCAGGATTTCGAGAATGATGTTCGCGTCGTGCTGTTCGTGCGGCTGGCGGCAGGCGTCGATCTCGATGCCGAGCTGGAAAAACGCATCCGCGCGAAAATCCGCATCGGGGCGAGCCCGCGCCACGTGCCGGCCAAGATCGTCGCCGTCAGCGATATTCCGCGCACCAAATCGGGCAAGATCACCGAGCTCGCGGTACGCGACATGGTGCATGGCCGCGCCATCAAGAACAAGGAAGCGCTCGCCAATCCCGAAGCGCTCGAGCTGTTCCGCAACCTGCCGCAGCTTGCCGACTGACCCGGGATCCAAGGCGGGAGCCGTTTTGAGGTCTCAGGTATCGTTAACAAATTATCTCTTCGGAATTTACCTAGATTTCATGAGTGGTACACATTGGTAAATTTTCCGGCGTGCCGGTAAGGATTTGTTAAGGCCCGGCATCGATAGTCGTGCGTAACTTGAGGGAGAAATCCCGTTCCTCTTAGCCCCGAGAGGATCTGATTCGCTCAAGCCCCGTTGTGACAGCAATCCTATCATTCAAGGCGTCCTGTTGGACGCCTTTTTTCTTTGCGCAACCATAGCTAACCGGCGAGCACACGGGTCGAGGGAAAGGCGACTTCGACCAGGGTTCCCTCGCCGGGCGTCGAGTTGATGGTGAACCGGGCCCGGTTCGCTTCGACCATCGCCTTGGTCAGCGGCAGCCCAAGACCGGTGCCGTCGCCGCGGCCGCGCTTCAGCGCATTGATCTGCTTGAACGGCTTCAGCGCCTGCTCGATCTCGGACGGGCTCATGCCGATGCCGGTATCGCGCACGCGCATGACGACATCGCCGGAGAGTTCGTAGGCCGTCGACACGATAACCTGGCCGCCGGCCTGCGTGTAGCGGACGGCGTTCGACAGGATGTTGAGCGCGATCTGCCGAACGCTGCGCAGATCGGCCACCACTTCCGGCAGTCGTGAGGCGAAGCTGGAGCGGATGATGACGCGTTCCCGGTTGGCTTGCGGCTGCATCATCGCCACGGTTTCGGCCAGCGTGTCGTTAAGCGACACCGCCTCATAGGCCATCTCCTGCTGGCCGGCCTCGATTTTCGAAATATCGAGCAGGTCGTTGACCAGATCGAGCACGTGGTTGCCCGAACGGTTGATGTCGCGCAGATAGTCGCGATAGCGGTCATTGGCCACCGGTCCGAATTTCTCGTCGACCATCAGCTCGGAAAAGCCGATGATGGCGTTGAGCGGCGTGCGGATCTCGTGGCTGATGCGGGCCAGAAAATCGGTCTTCTGCGACGAGGCGCGTTCGGCGACCGCGCGCGCCTGGGTCAGGTCCTCTTCGGCCCGCTTCCACTGGGTGATGTCGCGCACCACTGCGCAGAAGCCGCTGTCGTTGGGCAGCCTGCCGATGGTCATGAACAGCGGAATGAAGCGCCCCTGCGCCTCGCGTCCGATCACCTCGCGGCCATCGTTCATCACGCTTGCAACGCCGGGCTCCGACAAACCCTCGAGATAGTCACGCGCCGCGCGCTGGCTTTCGATCGCAAACAGCGAGACGAACGGCTTGCCGGTCACCTCGTCGCTGTCGAAGCCGAACAGCGCTTCCGCCGGACGGCTAATTGAACGGATCGTTCCGTTACGGCCGATCAGCACAACGCCGTCGGTGGCGGTGTCGATGATGGTGCGCATTTCGGCAATGCGCGCCTTGAGCTCGGAAACATCCGGCTGCGTTTGGTCGTCGGCAGCGCCATGCGGAATGGCTGCTGCTTCGTCGTCGCCGGAACGGCGTACGACCAGCATCAGTGCCTTGCCGTTTGCCCAGGGGACGGAACGCAAAATTGCGTCGATCGGAAACTCCTGACCGTCGCGCGTCTTCAGCCGCAATGCGCGGTCGCCGCCCTCCGAACTGCCGTCGTCGGCATAAGGGTCGGCAAACAGCGCGCCGAGCCCGCCCGCCTCGTCCAGGGCGTTGAGCGTCGCATAGCCGGTCAAGCCGAGGAATTCGTCGTTCGCGTAGTGCAGTTGATCGCCGGAATGGATAAGCAACGGCACCGGCAGCTTGCCGAGGATCGAGGTATCCGGCCCCTTGTTGTCCGCTCCGGCAAACGCCGACGGCACGAAGCCGCCGAGTTTGAGCGGTGGTGCCTGCGGCCGCTCGACGGGCGGCACCTGGCCGGCAGCGTCGGCTGCGCTGTCCTCGGACCAATCCTCGCTGTCCTCGGCGTCACGGAAATCTTCGGCCGTCATGCTATCATCGTCGCCATCCCGCGGCGCTTCGGCGACGATCGTTCGACCGTCCGTGCTGGGCTCGTCGCCTTCCTGCGCTTCATCGCTGGGTTCGCGGTTGGCATAGTCGAGCAGAGATCCGGAAACAGGGCGTGTGACGGGTTCGCCGGCTTGCGCCTCTGCTACCGCCTCATCCGGCTGCTCGCTGTCGAGCCGGGCGAGGTCCTTCTGGTCCTCGGCATCGGCCTCGGGTGGTTCGGCGGCAGCCGCCCCGCTTTCCGGACCTGGTTCCGGCATCTCACCCTTGTCCGTCGGGCCGGCTCCTTTCAGCTTTGGCTCGTCGGCATTGGCGGCTGCCTCGACTTTCTCAACCGGCTTCTGCTTTCCGGCGCTGGGCTGTTCTTCGGCCGGGGTGCTGTCCTTCTTGAGACGCTCGCCAATCTCGCGAAACGCGCTGCGTTCCAGCGTCGACAGGCCCTTGTCGTTGGCCGGCTGCCGGTGCTCGGCCAGCCGGATCACCTTGTCGGCAAAGCGCCGCTCGGGCTTTGGCACGATGGTCAACGCCGGCACTTCGCCCCTGAACGGATCGGCGGGTTTCGGTGTCGCCGGGGCAGGTTCGACGGCTTCCGGCCCAACGCTCGCGGCGGGCTTCTCCTCGGCGACAAGCGCCATGCCGACGGCATCCGGATCGACCACCGCATCGCCGCTCCTGGCGACGCCGAAGCCGCGAAAACCTTCGAAAACCCGGCTGCGGCTGTAAACCGGGAGCGCCGCCAGATCGACGGGTATCTTCAGATCGGTGCCGGCGACCGGCCACAGCACGGAGCGGCCGGACCAGGTGTCGCGCCGTTCGAGCAGGCCGGCAATCTCGCCAGAAGCATCGAGGCCATAGGCGGCCGAAACATCCTCGAAGCGGCGGCCGATCACGTCGGCGGCAGGCCTGCCGACAAGCTCGGCAAATTCCGGCGACAGGGCGCTGAACCGGCCCTCCGCGTCGGTACGCCAGACGAAACGCATGGGCGCGGCGGTGCGATCGATCGCCGAAGCGCGGCGTTCGGCCGGGGAGGCGGCTTTGGTGGCTTTTTTTGCGGCGCTTTCCGGCGAAGTATCCGCGCCGGCCTCCGAAGCGTCCGGGCTGGTCTCGGCTTTGCCGGACGCAGCTGCCCCGGGCGGGACCTGCGCGTCGTCGCCGGCATTGAAGTACCAATGATCATGCTGCGTCGGCGTTTCGCCAACCGTGTGTTGATTGTCAGCCGCGTCGACAGCTTCGTGCTCCGCCGATGCTGAGGTGCCTTCCATCGCTGCAAGGTTGATCTCCGCCGCGCCCATCCTGGCGATTGGCGGCTCGTTGTCTTGGCCCGTCGGCTGGGGAAGATCGCCACCGCTCGGTGCCGCTGCTGCTTCGCTGCCGGTTTCCCCCCCGGCGCGCTCGCCATCAGGGGCCCCGCCGTCGAGCCGGTCCTCGTCGATCACCACCAGCAGATGCCGCTCGTCCGTCAGCCGGGCAAGGCCCGCCGGATAGGAGCTGGATCCACCCGGGACCAGGCGCTTGACGATGCGGTCGCTCTCGTTCGCCACGTCGGCGACAAGCGCGGCCAGCGTCTCAGGCCGGATGCCGAGTGCCGAAAAGCCGTCCGATGCGGCGTCGATATTGCCCTTGGCGTCGACAAAGGCGATGTAGTGGCCGTCTTCCGTAAAACCACCGATGGCGCGATCGGCGATCTCGGCCGCACTGCGCGAGCCGGTCTGCGCCGCCGGCAGCGCCAGCATGATTGCTTCCTCTCCATCGGGCATGGTCACTGCGCTGGCCAGGAAGCCGACCGCGCGGCTGGTCAGGCCGGTCGCCAGCCGAACCGTGATGGCACGGTCGCGGCCGATCTGCGGAAAACCGCTGGTTGCCATGATCTGGCGCCTGGCGATCAGCGGCAAACCTGCCGAGGCGCCGATGATCGCGCCGATGTCGGGATAGCCGAATACCGCTGCGCCGGGGCCGTTGGCCCAGATCACCTGCTCGAGATCTGCCGACAGAATAGCGATCGCGTCGCCTGCGGCGAAGCGCAGGCGGACCGCGTCGAGCACGGCGACATCGAGGAAGGAGTAGTTTTCAGCCGGCATGCGTTTGGCGACCCTCACAGAGCGGGCAATTTGCGGTTAACGCTTTGTTAATAAAAGCCGACGGCGCGAAGGTCCACAAGTCATAGCGTGCAACCAATGGAATCTCTAGGCGCGTGGTTAACGCCACGAACAAATATTATATGGTGCGATGCAACAAACATGTTGCAATGCACAAAAATTGCCTTTATATTGCCATGATACATGAACGAGACGGCTTTTCGTCAAAGCCGCTGCCGCTGAAAAGGATGGAAAATGTCCAGGACCAAGACCGCTGAAACGATCGAAAACGTTGAATTCCCGAGCTTCGACGCTTCCAAGGCCACTGACCAGATCCGCGCCTTCGCCGAAAAGGGCGTCGAGCAGTCGAAAGAGGCCTATGCCAAGCTGAAGACCGGCGCCGAGGAGACCCAGAAGGCTCTGGAGTCGACCTACGAGACCGCCAAGTCCGTTTCCAGCGACCTGTCGCTCAAGACCATCGCCGCCCTGCGCGCCAATGCCGAAGCCGGCTTCTCGCATTTCGAAGCGCTGATCGGCGCCAAGTCGCTGTCGGAAGTCGTCGAGTTGCAGACCGCTTTCCTGCGCAAGCGCGTCGAAATGACCGTCGAGCAGGCCAAGGACTTCCAGGCGGTTGCTGCCAAGGCGGCCGAGGACGTATCCAAGCCGATCAAGACCGCCTTCGAGAAGGCCGTGAAAGAAATCAAGATCGCCTAGTATTTGCACATAGTCTAACGATGCATCAAAAGGTCGCATTTCGTCAGACAAATAGATGTGCGATATAGTGGTTTAAGTGAATACCCGGCGGGTGGAACCTCCTCCCTCTGCTCACCGGGGTAACCAGCCAGCACCTCCTCCCGCTGGCTCGTAACAGGAAAAGGCCGGCACCTCCTCCCGCCGGCCTTTTCTTTGTCCGGCGGAAAACGACGCGATGCCGGAGCGAGCTTTTGCCTTGCCAAAAGCCTTGAATTAAACTCCGATAGCCCGTATGGACGCATCGCCGAACGACAGAGCGGGTCCCGAACGTTTCATCTCGATCCCGCTCTGGCAAAACGTGCCGTTGTAGCTCAGATGGTTAGAGCGCCGGATTGTGGATCCGGAGGTCGCTGGTTCGATCCCAGCCAACGGTACCATCACCTTTCAGCCACACTTCTGACCGGCAAAATACTGCTAAAGCGGTCTTATGACCGGTTGCCTCACCCACGGTCCCGCGCCTGACGCGCGCCGCGCAGGTGGTCCACGAGGGCTCTCAGCTTCGGCGCGACATTCCGTCGGCTGGGGAAATAGAGATAGAAACCCGCAAACGGCGGGAAATAGCCGTCGAGGATTGGTACAAGCTCGCCGCGGTCAATCCAGGGGCGGAATGTATCCGCCATGCCGAACGTGATCCCAGCGCCTGCAACCGCCAGCCGGATCATCAGCCACATGTCGTTGGTCGTGATCTCGGGCGCAACCGCCACGTCGAATTCGCGCCCGTCCTCGCCAAACTCCCACCGATAGGGCGAAACTCCCGGCGCCGGCCGCCAGCCGATACAGCGATGAGCCACAAGCTCGCGCGGATGGGCGGGTGCTCCGAACTTTTCGAGATAGCGCGGAGCGCAGACGGCCATCTGCCGCTGATCGCCCGATACCGGCACGGCGATCATGTCCTGCTCGATCACTTCGCCGAGCCTGACCCCGGCATCATAGCCTTCGGCCACGATGTCGAACTCCTCGTCTGTCACCACGATGTCCAGATGCACCTCGGGAAACGTTTCGGTGAAGGACGCCAGCAACGGTCCTGACAGGAAGGCCTCTGCGATCGACGAAACCGCGATCCGCAGCAGGCCGCGCGGGCGGTCCAGAAACTCCGTAGTGGCTTCGACTGCCGCGTTCACGTCGGCGATCGCCGGTGCGACGCTCGCCAGCAGGCGCTCGCCCGCTTCGGTCAGGTTTACGCTGCGTGTCGTGCGCTGCAGCAATGCGATGCCAAGGCGCTGTTCAAGCCTGAGGATGCTCTGGCTGACCGCTGAGCGCGTCACGCCCAACCGGTCCGCCGCAGCGCGAAAATTGCGTTCCTCGGCCACCGTGACGAAGACGGCAATTGCATTGAGATCGATGTCCATTGGTTAGCAAGACTTATCTTAGAGGTTAACAATGGGCGGCTTATCGCGACAATGCCATGGCTCTATCTCTGTCGCAACGGCAAGAAGGCTTGATCCTCCCGACCCAAGCCGAAGCCGACCGACAAGGAGATATTCCATGACATCACTCCCTTCCTCCTGGGACCTGGATGGAAAAGTCGCCCTCGTGACCGGCGCGGCACGCGGCATCGGTCGCTGCACGGCGGAGCTGCTGCGTGCGCGGGGTGCCCGGATCGTGGCAAGCGATCTCAGCGACACCGTACGCGAATTGGAAGCCGAGGACGTGGCAACCCTGGTCGGCGACGTCGCCGACGAGGATCTGGCCCGACGCTCGGTCGAGCTCGCAGCGAAGCGCTTCGGACGCCTTGACATCGTCGTGAACAATGCCGGTCGCACGCTCAACAAACGTCTGACGGAGACCTCGGTCGACGACTACGACCGCATTCTGCAGATCAACGCGCGCGGCAGCTTCGTCACCGCCCGTGCCGCTGTGGAACTGATGGCCGCCGGTGGTGGCGGCGCGATCGTCAATGTCTCATCAATCTCGGCCGTCGCGGCCTTCGAGACGCAGGCGGCCTATGCCTCCTCCAAGGCGGCTGTCGCACAGCTGACCAAGGTAATCGCGATCGAATATGGGCGTATGGGCATTCGCTGCAACGCCGTTGCCCCTGGCGTGATCGAAACCGACATCATGGAAGGTGTGGTGGAGAATGGCCGGGAGATGCTGCGCAGCTTCGGCAATGCGCATCCGATCGGCCGGATCGGCCAGCCGCAAGAAGTTGCCGAGGCCATCGCCTTTCTTGCCTCGCCGGCATCCAGCTTCATCACCGGGGCGTTGCTTCTGGTCGATGGCGGCTACACCGCCCAGTGATCCCCTATAAAGCCGGCGCGCCGCGGGAGCTCATCCGCACGCCATCCCTTCACATCGTGAAATAAAAACCAAAAGGATCATCTACGATGACCATGAACAAAGTTGTTCTGATCACCGGTGCCTCCAGCGGCATCGGTGCTGGCATCGCCCGCGAACTTGGCGCGGCAGGTGCAAAGCTGATGCTCGGCGCGCGGCGCACCGACCGCCTTGAAGCGCTTGCGGCAGAAATCGAGGCGGCTGGTGGAACGGTTCGCGTGCGAGCGCTCGACGTCACCAGGAGGGCGGACGTCGCAGCATTCGCCGATGCCGCCCGGGCCGAATGGGGCCAGGTAGATGTCATCGTCAACAATGCGGGCATCATGCCGCTGTCGGCCATGTCAGCCATGAAGGTCGACGAGTGGGAGCTGATGGTGGACGTCAACATCAAGGGTGTTCTGTACGGCATCGCGGCGGTGCTGCCTGAGATGACGGCACGTGGCTCCGGGCATATTATCAATATCGGTTCCATTGGCGCACTGGCCGTCTCGCCCATGGCTGCCGTCTATTGCGCAACGAAATACGCTGTCCGCGCGATTTCCGATGGGCTCCGCCAGGAGAGTGACGATATCCGGGTAACCTGCATTCATCCCGGCGTGGTGGAAAGCGAGCTGGCGAACACGATCTCCGACGAAGCCGCTGCCGCCGCCATGAAAACCTGGCGTGCTATTGCCCTGCAACCCGATGCCATCGCCAAGGCAGTGCGCTACGCAATCGAACAGCCCGACGATGTCGACGTCAACGAGATCGTCGTGCGTCCGACGAAGGCGGCGCATTGATGCCATCCACTTTGAGCGCAGTGCTTACGGGGATTGCCCTTGCTGTAGCTCCAACCGGCCTGACCCTTCCTTCAACTCCAATCCTTGCAGAGGAACCAATGACGCAGCAAGATCATCCTTACGTCGGACTTTGGGTCACCGAGGATCGCCATATCAGGCACGAACTCCTGCCGAACGGCCGTTATGACGAAGCGCGCGGTGACCGCGAGAGCGCCTACCGGGGACGCTAGGAAGTGCGGGGCAACCACATAGAATACTGGGACGATACGGGCTTCACCGCGGATGGTGAGTTCGTCGAAGGCGTCCTCCATCATGCCGGCATGATCCTTTACCGCCAGCGATAGAGAGCCACCCTGAGACAAGCACTTCAGGGTTCCACAAGACGCTATTGCATGCCTTGCATGAGGCGCTCGGCAGCTTGCACTGCAAGGCCGGTCACACCACATCTCTCCCAGCAAGCGCGGCGGAAAGAAGCAGGACCGGGAGCGGAGTCGACATTGCAAATGGTTGTCACTATATAGCGGCGGCTTTGACGGCTCGCCTTTTACGTCGTGCCAGCGAGAGCGCGGTAAATGTGCTAGCTATTGTGACATCTATTGTGATCTAAAACGGCTTGAAAACCGAAAAAAAGCAAATAGAAACAATAGCGCGGGTCGAACGAGTTTCCTCGAGAGAATCAGTCCTCAAGAACTAGAACGTGCTCCTTGAACCCTCCATTCCCTTCGGCTCTGTGGACCTCGGACAAGTTCGGCTTGCCGGGCGAAGCCGACTCGGCTCGAATGGCAGCACGCATCTTTTCGAAGATGCCGACGTTTATGATTACCAATCGGCATAGCCGCTAGGGAAACAGCAGTATGAGTGAACACGCGATCGAGTTCTTGCGCGGGTGGATTGGCGAAAAAGTCCACTGCCAGCCCTCGCCAGCCAGAATCGAGAAGCAGGCCGAGACCCTCGCCAGGGAATGCGCGGCCAAGGCTGCCGAAGCCGGCATACCCCTGGAGGATATTCAGGAAGAGGTCGGCGACATTCAGGAACTCATTGCTTCGAGGCTCGAAGAGGCGGCCGAGGCCGAGCAGGACGAAAAGAATTCGAACAAGCCCGCCGAGTAATATGCTTAGGAACAGTATGCGACAGTGGCTTGTCGAGATCGAAGTTCCTGGCGCCAACTATTTGAAGCACAGCATACACCATTAATTGCTTGCTGGGTGAAGCTAGCGGATTTTCAGCCCAGGAACGCGTTAATGTCGTAATTTCCAATGGTCTTTGCGAGGTCTTGCGGCGAACAGCCAAGCTTGTTTTTCAGTGTCTTATCTGAGCCAGCTGAGAGAAGGAGCTTGATCAACTCGCCACGGCCCCGTGATTCAAACACGGCACGCCACAGCGGCGTGTTTCCATGAATGTCTTGGGAAGAAACATCTGCGCCGCCCTTGACTAGAAGTTCCGCCACCTCGAGCCGATATTCGCGAGCAGCAAAGTGCAGCGGTGTTTCCAGATTCTTGTCCTGCACATTCACCTTCGCTCCACGCTCGATCAGTGCAGCGACGATTGCGGTCTCGCCATCTTTTGACGCATAAAACAACGGCGTCCGGCCTTCGCGATCTAACGCATCGACATCTTTCCCCTCTGAGATGGCCTGGATGACTTCAGCCGAGCTATGTCTCATCACCGCCTTGTGCACGGGTGCGGGACCATCTGGGTTGCTCATACTATGGCTCCGATTGGGCGATGAGTCTTCCAATTGATATTTTTTGGGGTCGTTTATTCGTCGTTGAGCTGCTTTGGGTTAATCCTTCGCGGCTTCCAGGGCCATTCCGTGCCGAAGACGGCGAAGACCGCGAAAGCTTAACCAAGATCGATCTGCAGTGTGATGCGCCCCGAATCTACCTTCGAGCCACCCTTTCGGCAACGCCGGTACGAAATTGCCGTCGCGCCCGCTCATGTCTTCATTGGCGACCAAAGCATTGAGGATTGCTTCCTCCACGCTCTGAATGACGGCGTCGACGAACGGGTTGATGTCGGCATCCGGTATGTAACCGGCGCTGGCCAATCTGCCGGCCGCGCCGCGCGCCGCATCGGCATTGGCCGTGCTGAACGCCAGAAAAATATCGCCGGACGAATTGTATCCATAGCCGCCGGTCAGCGCGACGCCGAGGGGCACGCGTTTCGCCAGCCGTTTCAACTGGTGCGGCATGAATGGCGCATCGGTGGCGACGATCGCGATAATCGAGCTCTTTTCGGCTCGCGGCGTGTTGTCCCGGATCGCCGGTTCGGCGAGTTCCGCTCCGGCCCTGATGCCACGGATGACGAGGTTTCGCCTTGCACCGAAATTCGACTGGACGAAGCAGCCGATCGTGAAACGCTCTCCGTTCCAGTCGACGCTGCGCGAGGATGTGCCGGACCCTGCTTTGAAGCCGAAGGTGATCATGCCTGTGCCGCCGCCGACGCTGCCCTCGTCGATCGGCCCGCTTTCAGCCGTGTCGAGCGCGGAAAACACGTGCTCGAAGCTCAGATGATGGCCGTTGATATCGTTGAGAAAGCCATCATAAGTCTCGCCCGCCACCGGCAGCGCCCAGGCGCTGTCGAGCGCGTGCGGCAGCACCGTCTGCATCCAGCGCAACGTTGCGTCGCGGCTGACGCCGCAGGAATGCGTGTTGGTGATGGTGATGGGAAGATTGAACGCTCCGAGCTCCTCTATCAGAGGCGAGCCGGTCAGTTCGCCATTGCCATTGGCGCTGAACACACCGGCGAACGCCGGGACGGCCAACTCGTCTCTGGGCCTTGGCAGGATCGCGGTCACGCCGGTGCGTACCGGACCCTTGCCGACAACGAGCGGCCCGTCCCCTGAGATCAGCGTCGTATAGCCGACCGTCACGCCGGGCACATCGGTGATGGCATTGAAGCGGCCTGGGGTGCCTTCGAATGGGATATCGACGGCGCGTGCACGCAGTTTGCCCGAGGGCGTCGTAAGATGCGGATCGGTCATTTCTTCCTCAGAAAAGCGCCTTGGTCTTCCTCAGAAAAGCGAGCCTTGGCCGCCCGGCGCCTTGAGCTTGGCTGCCGACTTGGCAATCGCCTTCGGCCGCGCCGTGCCACTGATGGCGACGGCATCGGCGGTGCCGTCGGCGAACTCCAGCGAAAGCGCCATTCCCGACACGACCTCCGCCGAACGCTTGACCACCGCGCCGTCCGCATCCTTGACCAGTGCGAAGCCTCGCGCCAGCACGGCCTTGTGCGACAGCGTCGCCAGCAATCGATCGGCCTGCGTCAGTTTTCCACGCAGACGGTCCAGCCGCCGCGAAATCGCCTGGTCCTGCCGCCATGCCAGTGCCAGCAGGGCATCGCCTCGCAGTTTCTGCCGTCTGGCGATCGGCGCCGATGACAGTCTGGCGGCCGTGCGCGAAAACCGTGCCCGACGCTCGCGCACGATGGCGAAGAACGCCGCTTGCGCTCGGGCGAGGTCGCGGCGGGTCAGTGTGCGGGCTTCGTTCATGCGCCGCGACAAGGTCGCCGGTGTCAGACGCTGGCCCAGAAGCCTGGCCCGCTTGCGCTCGACGCTGACCGACAGCGCCCGGCCGAGCCGGCTCGTCGCCTCGTCGAAGCGCCGCCGGGGCAGCGCCAGCAACTGGTCGGGCGAGGGCAGCGCCCGGGCGGCTGCGCGCGCCGCCTGCCGCTTGCGTTCGAAATTGCGCGACAGTGCGGTCTTCAACCGCGCGCCAAGGCCGGCAAGCGTCGCTTCGAGGTCGACTTTGACCGGCACGGCGATCTCGGCGGCGCCTGTCGGCGTCGGCGCCCGCACATCCGCTGCCAGATCGATCAGCGTCCAGTCGGTCTCGTGGCCGACGGCCGAAATCACGGGAATGCCCGAAGCGGCGACGGCCCGGGCGAGCGCTTCGTCGTTGAAGCCCCACAGATCCTCCAGGCTGCCGCCGCCGCGCGCCACGATCAACAGGTCGGGCCGCGCGATGGCGCCGTCCCATGGCAGTGCGTTGAAGCCGTTGACGGCAGCGGTCACTTCCACACCAGCCGTCTCGCCCTGCACCCGCACCGGCCAGACGAGCACGTGCAGCGGAAAGCGGTCCTTGATGCGGTGGATGATGTCGCGGATGACGGCGCCTGTTGGCGAGGTGACCACGCCAATGACGCGCGGCATGAACGGCAGACGCCGCTTGCGGGCCGCGTCGAACAGCCCTTCGGCCTGCAGCCGGCGCTTGCGCTCGTCCAGCAGCGCCATCAGCGCACCGGCACCGGCCGGCTCGAGATTGTCGATGACGATCTGGTAGTTGGATTTTCCGGGATAGGTGGTGAGCCTGCCGGTGGCGATCACCTCCATGCCTTCCTCGGGACGGAATTTCAGCCGGCTCATCGTGGTCTTCCACACCACGGCATCGAGCCGCGCGCGATCGTCTTTCAGGCAGAAATAGGCATGGCCGGACGAATGCGGTCCGCGATAGCCGGAAATCTCGCCGCGCACCCGTACATTGCCGAAGACGTCCTCGACCGTGCGCTTCAGCGCGCCGGAAATCTCGCTCACCGTATACTCGGTGGCGTTGGTGCGTGATTCGGATGTTGCGTCGCTCATTGGCCGATTGGGGAACGGTTGTTGGCCGCCGTCAAGGCGGCCGTGTTCGATGTCGGCCCCAATCGCGCGATCACCAGCCCGGCAGGATCTGGTTCGGCTTGGTCCGTTTCATCTTGGCGAAGGCGAGGGCGGCGAAATCGAACGTGCCGGTCTCCTCGCCGAGCGGCACGGAAATATTGTCGAGGCTTTCCGAAATGTGGCGCGCAAGCGCGTCGACGATCTCCGGCCGCGAGGTCTGGCCGCGCATGATGCCGATGCGGCAATCGGGCAGGGCGCCGAAACCGTCGGCCTCGCCCAGCACCCGCATGCCGGGCCGCAGCGCGCATTCCGGCAGCACCGAGATCGCCAGGCCGGAAAGCACCGCCGCAGCGATGACGGTGGCAGAGAAGCTGGTGAACAGGATGCGATAGTCGCGGCTCTGCTGGTCGAGCACGTCGGCGGCGGCCCGCCGCCAGATGCAGTTCGGCCGGCCGAAGGCCATCGGCAGGATCGGCTGCTCATGCGTCGCGTGGTTGGCCGAGGTAACCCACAGCAGCGGTTCGCGCCGCACCACTTCCGACTGGCCGCGCGCGTCATTGTGCGTCACCAGCGCCAGGTCGAGATTGCCGCGCTTGATGTGTTCGACCAGTCCCGGCGTCGGTTCGCAGATAACGGTCAGTTCGACATGCGGGTTGGAGCGGGCAAACCGCGCCATGATCTCTGGCAGGAAGCGATCGGCATAGTCATCCGGCGTGCCGATGCGGATGGTGCCTTCGAGCCGGCGGTCGTCGAAGGCGGCCAGTGTTTCCTTGTTGAGATAGAGCAGCCGCCTTGCGTAGGAGAGCAGTCTATCGCCTTCCTCGGTCAGCCTGTTGGTGCGGCCGTCTTTTTCGAACAGCGGCTTGCCGATCCGTTCCTCCAGCCGCCGCATCTGCATCGACACCGCCGACTGGGTGCGATGCACCGCTTCCGCCGCGCGGGTAAAGCTGCCGGTGTCGACAATCGAGATGAAGGTCTGCAACTGATCGAGATCGAGCGGCGCTTTCATTGGCCTAATCCATCATTGATGCTGATGCTAAAGATTAGAAACATTCGTTGGATTAATCAATCGGGCCATGGCAAATTCCGATTGTCCACATGAACGCATGTGAATCGAAGCCGGAACGGCCGCTGTTGCCAGCGCCCGATCGATCGGTTTCGCCCGTTCGAATGTGAAGGAGACCGACATGGCTACGTTTGATTTCGCTACCGAGACCTCGCGCATCACCTCGCGTCCGGCCGTTGCGACGCGCGTGGCCAATGCCGCTGCCAATGTTTACCGCGCCTGGAAAAACCGCCGCGCCTTTTATCGCCTCGGCGAGATGTCGGATGCCGAGCTCGCCGACATCGGCCTGACCCGCGCCGACCTGCACGTCGCTGTCGGTGTACCTTTTGGCCGAGATCCGACAGAAAGGCTTCGCGTCATCGCCATCGAGCGCGCCGAAACGATCGAGGATCTTGCCCGCAAGGTGGTGTGATCGCACAAATTCGCGATTTTGGTCGCATTGAACCTCTTGAGGCACGACGCCACCAAGTTACGCAGGCTCCCCACTCCCTGCCGGATCCCCCCGGCCAGCCTGCGCGCTGCCCGGTCCTCCCAGGACCGGGCTTTCTTTTTTGGGCGGCACTGATGATTGCTTGCCGGTGTCTGGTCTAGCGCCGGCCCATGCCTTGCTTGAACTGGTCGAAGATCGACTCCATGCCTTTCTGGTAGTCGTCGCGCTGCTGGGCGCCTGTCTCGAACATTTTGCCGAACAGGTCGTCGAACGGATTTCTCGGCCTGCCGCTCGGATTGGCCTGCGGCTGCGGCGCCTGGGGTTGCTGCGGCGCCTGACGCGGCTGAGACTGTTGTGCGCCACCACCGAACATGTCCTGCAGTACTTTGCCGAGCGGATTGTCACCATAAGGGTTCTGTGTCTGCTGGGGTTGGTTTTGCGGCTGCTGTGGCTGTGGTGCACCGCCTCCGAACATATCCTGCAGCACCTTGCCGAGCGGATTGTCACCATAAGGGTTCTGTGTCTGCTGCGGCTGGCTTTGGGGCTGCTGCCCGCCGAACATATCCTGCAGCACCTTGCCGAGCGGGTTATCCGTGGGGGCCGCAGGCTGAGGGGCCGGTGCCTGGCTGCCGCCGCCCGCCTGCCGCATCATCTGCTCGATGAGTTCGCCGAGCGGATTGCCGCCACTGCCTGCCGCATGCATCTGTCCGCCTAGCCGGTTGGTGGTCTGCTTGAACAGCCCGCCCATCATCATCGAGGCGATTGCCGGCAGCATCTGCTGCAACACCTGCTGGCTGACGCCGCTCGCCTGCGCGGCCTGGCTGGCGACTGCGCGCGACAGGTCCTTCGAGCCAAACAAATGGCCGAGAATGCCGTTGCCTTCATCGAGGCCCTGCGGCGAGAAGGCCCGGCTTGCATCGTCGAAATATTTGGCGTGCTGACCGCTGGCCATCGCCGTCATGAAGGAGCCGAGCCCATAAGGGTCCGCCATGTTGCGCTTGAGCCCCTGCGAAAAGGCCGGCAGCAGCGCCGCGACCGCCGCCTGCGTCTGCTGCTGCGACAGCCCGAACTGCTGGGCCAGCGCCTGCATGCCGTTGCCGTTCTGGGCCTGTGCCAGAATATCGAACAAGGAAGGCATTGTTTTCTCCTCCGCGAAAATCCTCGTTGGAGAAGCCTAGTTCGTTTCCATCACTGATTGAAGCGAATTTGCCGGACCGTGGCTCATGCGGACAGGGAAGCGTTAATACGCGTATTCCATGAATACCGGCTCGATCGAGCCGCCCCAGCGTGTGTGGTAGGCGGAGAGCATCTCCTCGGCGCTGGTCGTGCCGCGCGCGACGACCTCGTCCAGCGTGTTGAGGAACGAGGTCTCGTCGTAGCCGTCGCGGTTCTTGCGGCCACGGTTCTTCAGTCCCATGCGCGAGATGACGAGCACGTCGCGGGCGATCTCGCGCAACGTCGTGTTGCGGAAGGGCGCCGAAATGCCATGTTGCGGCACCGCGTTGCGCATTGCCAGCACTTCGTCATAGCTCCAGCTCGAGGTCAGCGCCTCGGCCGCGTCGAGCGCGGCCGCGTCGTAGAGCAGCCCGACCCAGAAGGCCGGCAGCGCGCAGATGCGCCGCCACGGCCCGCCATCGGCGCCGCGCATTTCGAGAAAGCGCTTCAGCCGCACGTCCGGGAACAGCGTCGACAGATGGTTCGCCCAGTCGCCCATCGTCGGCAGCCCGTCCGGCAGTTCGTCACGGGCAGCGCCCGCCATGAACTGGCGGAAGGTGATGTGCGTCATGTCATGGTACTGGCCGTCGCGGATGACGAAATACATCGGCACGTCGAGCGCCCATTCGACATAATCGGCAAAGCCGAAATCGGGCGAGAAGCAGAATTCGAGCAGGCCGGAGCGCTGATTGTCGGTGTCGCGCCAGATCTCGCCGCGCCAGCTCTGCAAGCCGTTCGGCCGGCTTTCGGTGAAGGGCGAGTTGGCAAACAGCGCCGTCGACAGTGGCTGCAATTTCAGCGACACCTGCATCTTGCGGCGCATGTCGGCTTCGCTCTCGAAGTCGAGGTTCACCTGGATCGTGCAGGTCCGGTACATCATGTCGAGGCCCTTGGTGCCGACCTTGGGCATGTAGCGGGTCATGATCTCGTAGCGCGATTTCGGCATTTTCGGCGTCTCGGCCAGCGACCATTTCGGGCTGCCGCCAAGGCCGAGAAAACGAATGCCCATCGGTTCGGCGATCTCGCGCACCTGCGCCAGATGCGCATTGCCTTCGCGGCAGGTCTGGTGGATCGTCTCCAGCGGCGCGCCGGACAGCTCGAACTGGCCGCCTGGTTCCAGCGAGATCGCGCCCTGACCGGTCGGCTCGACCAGTCCGATGATGCGGCCGGCATCCATGATCGGGTCCCAGCCGAGTTTGTCCTGCATGCCTTCGAGGATGGCGCGGATGCCGCGCTCGCCGCCATAGGGCACCGGGGCATTGCCGTCGACATAGAACGGGAATTTCTCGTGCTCGGTGCCGATGCGCCATTTGTCGCGCGGCTTGTTGCCTTCGGCCAGGTGCTCGACGAGTTCGTCGACGCCTTCGATCGGCCGGAAATCGGTGGTATCGCGCGCCATAATAGCCCTCCGCACATGACCCCGAAAACCGGCTTCGATTTTCTGAAGGGATCAGGTGCCCAATCAAATGCTACAGCGTCCTTTGCGTGTCCGAAAGGACACGCGGCCACTGCCGGCGCTAGATGGACGAAATGTCAGTAGCCGATCAAGCGAAAAATCCTGAGCCAGAGGATAACGGGAATTGATCACCAATCGCCGATTGTCGCCTGGATCAGCGCCAGTGCCGCCACCGCCGCCGTATCCGCTCGCAGGATGCGCGGCCCGAGCGGAATGGCGGTAACGAAGGGCAGCGCTCTCAGCATCCTGCGTTCCTCGTCGGAAAAGCCGCCCTCAGGCCCGACCAGCAGACCGAGCTTTCTCTCCCGCACCGCCTGCAATGCCGGCAGGGGATTGTTGGTCGATGCATCCTCGTCGCAGAAGATCAGCCGCCGCTCGCGGTCCCAGCCCGCCAGCAGGCGCTCGAATTTTTCGGCTTCGCGCAGCTCCGGCACCGCCAATATGCCGCATTGCTCGGCCGCCTCGACGACATTGGCGCGCAGGCGCTCGATGCCGGGTTTTGCCACTTGCGTATGCTGGGTGATGACCGGCTGCAGGATGCCGGCGCCCATCTCCACCGCCTTTTGCACGAGGTAGTCGAGCCGCCCTTGCTTCAGCGGCGCGAAGCAATAGACGAGATCGGGCAGCGGCGGCTGCGAGCGCTGCAGCCTCATCACCTTCAGGCGTAACGCCTTCTTCGACTTCGCGGCGATCGCCGCCGACCACTCGCCGTCGCGCCCGTTGAAGACCAGAACCTCGGCGCCTTCGCCGAGCCGCAGCACATGCGAGAGATAATGGCTCTGCTGCTGGCCGACGTCGAACTCGATATCCAGTCCAAGTTCGTCCGGCACGAATAGCCGCTGCATCTTGTAATTGGCGCGCATCGCCGAGGAATGGGCGAGGCCGTCGCCGGCGTCAAGCCTCCGCGCTGGCGTGCCAGACAGGTCTGTAGCCACGCTTCAGCACGGAAACAGTTGTCGCCGGCGTGAGCATGCCGATTGGACCGTGGGTAAAATCGCCGAATCCCACCGGATCGCCATAGCCGCCGAAACTCCAGGGCAGCGCGGCGCCGTCAAACAGGGCGTACGCCCTGTCTCCTGACGAGATCATCGTGCCGTCCGGCAAGTCCGCAAGCGCCTCCGGTTTCAGTCGCGGCGCCCGCCCGCCCGATGCCAGGCGCTCCTTGTGCAGGCGCTTGTCGAGCTGCGGCGCGCGTGGCTCGGCAATGTCGAAGGCATCGCCGAAGCGCTGGACAAAATCCCTGGCCCGCTCGCGCCGGCAGAAGAAGCAGGGCCGGTGCCCGGCGGCAAGTGCCGTGACCTCGTCGAGGAAAAACAGCTCGGTCCAGCCGGCCTTGCCGCCTAATTGGTCGTTGCTTTGCCGGTTGCGCCCCATCGGCTGGCGCCGCACGTCGCCGTATTCGCAGACACAGATGATCCAGGCTTGCAGCGCCCAGCGCTTCTTCAACAGCGTTCTCGTCTCGGGGTCGTGAATGATGCCGCGATTGCCCATGAACAGGCCGCGCTCCGGCACGGCATGGATGGCGCCGAACGGGTCGACCCGGTTTTGCAGTGGCATAGGCGTTCCCTGTTGGCTGCAATGCTGACGCCATGATATCGCTCGCTGCATCAATTTCATGTCAGCAGGTTTCGATGCGGGTCTTGGTCGTCCAGAATTTCGACAATGAGGGCCTTGGCCAGATCGGCGCGGCGCTTGTCGAGGCGGGCGCCGATATCGACCTGCGCCGGCCGTATCGCGGCGACGCGCTGCCCCAAGATAGCGGCTGGCATGACGCCATGGTGGTGCTCGGCGGCGCCCAGAATGCGCTCGACGACGAGCTCTGCCCGTATTTCCCGGGCCTGCTCGATCTGACGCGCAACTTTGCCGACAGGGATCGCGCGGTGCTCGGCATCTGCCTTGGCAGCCAGTTGGTCGCGCGCGCCTTTGGCGGCGAGAACCAGATAGGCGGTGCCTCGGAGTTCGGCTGGCACGAGGTCGCGCTCACCGCGGCGGCGCAGGCCGATCCGGTGCTCGCCGCCTTGCCCGAAAAATTCCCGATCTTCCAATGGCACGACGACACCTTTGTCTTGCCCGAGACCGCCGTGCGGTTGGCCGGCAATGCCGTCGCCGAGAACCAGGCGTTCCGCATCGGCCGCGCCATCTACGGCTTCCAGTTCCATTTCGAGGCCGACAGTCCGATGGTGCGCGACTGGAGCACCTCCTTCGCACCGCTGATCGCCGAGCGGCATCCTGAATGGGCGGGACGGCTCGACGATGAAATGGCCCGCAACGGACCGCAAGCCGATGCCGCCGGCCTGGCCATCGCCCGCGCCTGGGTGGCGACCATCTGACGGCTCATACAGCCAACGTATTTTGGCGACGTTGCATATTTGGCACGCGGCGGCAAATCCGCCGGGGATAACGCGTTTCATCCTTGGCCTGTGTCAGTCCGCCAGCCTAAAAGGCGCCCGCTCTGCATCTTGCGTGCAACCGCGATGAACCTTTCCTGTGACCCGCGCGACACACCGCCGATACAGAACATGCCTAGAAGCGCGAAACCGTCAGACATTTGCGACGTATTTCGCGTTTCAACGCATTGGTAACCCGCTCGTGCATAGATGCAGAAAGCTCAACAAGAGATGACGTCCGTGAAAGCAGCCTTTTTGTCCTTTGCCATGTTGTCGGCCATCGTCTTGTGCGGCCTCGGCATTTATTCCGCCGACGCGGCCAACAACCACAATGCCGTCGACGGCTACGGCGTCACCGCCGCGCTTCGCTAGACCCTCTGCACATAACCTCACGCCTTACCTACGCCCGCTCACCCGTCACCGTCAGGATCCGTTTCTCCGCGCCGTCCACGACGAGCGCGGTGAGGTTTCCTGAGTGCCAGGCGAGGGTGTCGACATTGACGCGGTTGCCGGTGATCTCGGGTTTGGCCACCGGCGTATGGCCGTGCACCACGATCTTGGGATGAAGGCCGGTGTGGTCGTGGAAGACCTCGCGGATCCAGATCAGGTCCTGCGGGCTCTGGCTTTCCAGCGCAATGCCGGGCCGGATGCCGGCATGACAGAAGAAGAAGTCGCCGAATGTCACTGAAAAGGCCAGCGAGCGCAGGAACTCGACATGGTTCTGCGGCACCGCCTCGACCAGCGCGGCGTGCCCTTGCCGCAATGCCGCATCGGCGCGGCCAAACCAGGCGCTGCTGCCACCGAGCGACACTCCATAGGATAGCGCCGTCTGGATGCCGCCATAGCGCATGAACAGGCCGTCCGGGTCGGGGACATCGAGAAAATCGAGGAAGCCGAGATCATGATTTCCGGCCAGCATCAGGTGACGCGGATCGCGTTTTTGCGCGTCGATCAGGAAATCGATGACGCCTTTGGAGTCCGGACCCCGGTCGACATAGTCGCCGAGATGGATCACGCGCCAATCGGCAGTGGGCTTCCTCTCCAGCTCGCCCTCGATCCGGCGGTGCATGGCGGTCAGCAGGTCAAGCCGACCGTGCACATCGCCGATCGCATAGAGGCGCATACCTTCCGGTCCGCGCGCTTCGAAAAAATTGATGCCGGGCTCCGTCAATGCCTGCGTCGCCTCCGTGGTCATGCCGTCACGGGACTTTAGCGCCGGAGCTGATCCTTGCCCATGTCGGTGACCAGACGCTTTCCGCACAGTGCCAGCGTTATGTCCATCTCCTTGCGGATGATTTCCAGCGCCTTGGTAACCCCTTCCTTGCCGAGTGCGCCGAGGCCGTACAGGAAAGGCCGTCCGATATAGGTGCCCTTGGCGCCGAGGCACAATGCTTTGAGCACGTCCTGGCCGGAACGGATGCCGCCGTCCATATGCACCTCGATCGTGTCACCGACGGCGTCGGCGATCTCTTCCAGCGCCATGATCGATGACGAGGCGCCGTCCAGCTGGCGGCCGCCATGGTTGGATACGATGATCGCGTCGGCGCCCGTCCTGGCCGCCATCAGCGCATCTTCCTTGTCGAGTATGCCTTTTAGGATCAGCTTGCCGCCCCAGCGCTCCTTGATCCACGCGACGTCCTTCCACGACAGATGCGGATCGAACTGCTCCTTCGTCCACGACGACAGCGAGGCGAGGTCGCCGACGCCCTTGGCATGGCCGACGATGTTGCGGAAGCTCCGGCGCTTGGTGCCGGCCATGCCGACGCACCAGCGCGGCCTGGTCGCCATCTGCCAGAGGTGCTTCGGCGTCATTCGCGGCGGCGCCGAAAGCCCGTTGCGGATATCCTTGTGGCGCTGACCAAGGATCTGCAGGTCGAGCGTCAGCACCAGTGCCGAACATTTCGCCGCTTTTGCGCGGTCGATCAAATCGAAGACGAAGTCCTTGTCGCGCAGCACATAGAGCTGGAACCAGAACGGCTTCCTGGTCACCGACGCGACATCCTCGATCGAGCAGATGCTCATTGTCGACAGCGTGAACGGCACGCCGAACTCCTCCGCCGCCTGCGCCGCCAGCATCTCGCCGTCCGGGTGCTGCATGCCGGTCATGCCGGTCGGCGCCAGCGCCACCGGCATCGTCACTTTCTCGCCGATCATGGTCGATTCCAGCGAGCGGTTGTCCATGTCGACAAGCACGCGCTGGCGGAACTTGATCTTCTGGAAATCCTCTTCGTTGGCGCGGTAGGTGCTTTCGGTCCAGGCGCCGGAATCGGCGTAGTCGAAGAACATCTTCGGCACGCGGCGGCGCGCCAGGTCCTTGAGGTCGGCGATGGTGAGAATGCTGCTCATGGATCTTTTTCCGCTGGTTCTTCGCTGGTTCGTCGTTGGATTTTCTGGGCGGGGCCTACGGCTGTTTTCTTGCCGCCTCACCGTCACCGGGCTCGGAGCGTTGCCTGAGCCTCAGCCGCGACACGCGCTGCCAGTCGCCGCTTCGCTCGGCCTCGGCCATCGATCGTTCGACGTAGGAGATGTGGTCCATCGCCGCCTGCCGCGCCGCAGCCGGATCGCCGGCCTTGACCGCCGCATAGATTGCCCGGTGCTGCGAAAGCAGCGCCTCGCGCGCGCCCGGCACGTTGAACACCAGCCGCCGGTTCTGGAACACGCCTTCCGACAGCAGCCGATAACAGGAGCGCAGCGTGTGCAGCAGGATGATGTTGTGCGCGCATTCGCAGATCGCGTGATGGAACTCGATGTCGATTTCCGCCTCGTCGTCGAAATTGGCGGTCCGGTGCGCCTCGTCCATGCGCGCCATGATGCGGTCGAGCAGCGCCAGATCGTCCGATGTGGCACGCCGCGCCGCATATTCCGCAACCACCGCCTCGATCTCACGGCGGTACTCCAGATAGTCGGTCACCGCCTTGCGATGCATCGAGATCAGGTCGGTCACCGGCTTGGTGAACAGCTGGCCGATGACATCGGCGACATGGGTGCCGCCGCCTGGCCGTGTCGTCAACAGCCCGCGCCCTTCCAAGGCTTTCAAGGCATCGCGCAGGATCGGCCGCGACACCTCGAACTGGCGCGCCAGCTCGCGCTCACCCGGCAGCCGGTCGCCGGTGCGCAGTACGCCTTCGAGGATCAGGCTCTCGATCTGCTGCACCACCTCGTCGGCGGTGCGCGAATGCTCGATCCGGGAGAAAATGTCGCTCAAACGGGGTGCCTGGAGGTTGAACCGATGTGGCGCAAGATAAAGCCAGCGTCGCCAACTGGTCAAATTATTTATCCAATTCGCCGGGCCCGGGCCCGTTCACTGCCGCGGCTTCATATCAGCGTAAGCTAAACTGGCCGTTTGCGTCCTCTGGTGATTGCCTCTAGAGCAATTCCAGGAAAAGTGTGAAACGGTTTTCCGTCCGGAATTGCGCAGAATCAAAGAGATAGAGCGGTTCGGCGTTTCCGTGAACAAGAGAGACATCATCGCCAAAAAGGGCTCAGAGAAGCCCGGGGGACCAGCCGTGCCAGACGCCGACCCGTCCAACCTCGAATTCCAGCTGCGCGCCAAAGCCGTGGGCGGCACCGTCATGGGCTTTCCGGCGCATGAAGGTCGGCCGGGCGCCCTCGGCGAGGTCCACGCCCGGCCGCATCCGCTGGTCGAAAAGCCGCGCGTGCTGGTGCAGCTTTCCTTCATGACCGAAGCTGGATCCGGCGTCGATCAGGCCGTGCTTTCCGAATTGTCGCGACGCCTCGGCATCGCCGCGCCCGACCCTCACGCCCGCCACCACGCGATGAAATGGGGCAAGGGCTCGCTGCGCTGGGAACGGCACACGGAGTTCTCGACCTACCTCTGGGAAGGACCGCTCGCCGAAAACGGCAGAGGGCAAGAAGACACACCCTTCGGCAACGGGTTTTCGCCGCCGGGAACGGTGATTTCCGGCATTAGGCTCGAAATCCGCAAATGGACGCCGGCGAACGAGAGGCTGATCGCCGGCTTCGACCCGACCAGCCTGTGCTACTCGCTGGTCGAGCGCGGCAACGCCGCCATCGTCACCGATTTCCGCCAGGACGGCGACGGCTTGACCCGCATGCTGGTGCTCGACCGCGGCCTGACCCCGGCGCGCACCGGGGCACTGTCACAGCGGCTGATCGACATCGAGACCTACCGCACGCTGGCCATGCTTGGGCTGCCGTTGGCGCTGACGCTGTCCGGTCGCGCCCGCCGCATCGAAGACAGGCTGGCTCAGACCACCTTGGAAATGAAGGTCGCCGAGACCCGCGACAGCCAGACGCTACTTGCCGACTTGACCGAACTGGCCGCCGAGCTGGAGGCCGATGCCGCCTCCAGCCTCTACCGCTTCGGCGCCAGCCGCGCCTATGACGGCATCGTCCGCGAACGGCTGGAAGCGCTCGATGAAGAGGCGGTGCCCGGCTACGACACCTGGGGCGGTTTTCTGCAGCGCCGCGTGGCGCCGGCGATGCGTACCTGCCGTTCGGTCGAGGAGCGTCAGGCCAACCTGTCGACGAAGCTCACCCGTGCCACCACGCTGCTGCGCACCTGGGTCGACGTCGAGGTCGAGAAGCAGAACCGCGATCTCTTGGCATCGATGAACAATCGTGCCCGCCTGCAATTGCGGCTGCAGCAGACGGTGGAGGGCCTCTCGGTCGCCGCTGTCTCCTACTATGTCGTCGGCCTCATCGGCTACGTCGCCAAGGGCGCCTCGATCTTCGGCCATGCCTTTGCGCCGGAAATGGTCACCGCCGCCTCGGTGCCGCTCGCCGTCGTGCTCGTCTGGTGGGGCGTGCGCCGCGTCCGCCGCATGCACTCCGAACCAGGCAAGCAGCCCGGCGAATAGTGAAGGGCGGAGCGGCAGATTGCCGCTGCGGAAGGCTGTCCCGGCCATAGGCCTCCCAACCCGGCCAACGCGGCATTTGCAAGCGACCGCCGTCGCTGGTAAAAGATTTTTACCAGTCGATCTGAAGGAGGCTGTCGATGTCCGGCCTTGCCATGCCGAAACCAGACGGCACCACGATGCGCCGGCGCGACGAGATCGTCGCCGACATGCGCATCATCGTGCCGGGCGAGGGCGTCGTCGACGCCGCCAATGCCATGCGCGCCTTCGAGAGCGACGGGCTCACCGCCTACCGGCAATTGCCGCTCGTCGTGGTGCTGCCGCAGACCGTGGCGCAGGTATCGCGCGTGCTGAAATATTGCAGCGATCGCAACATCCGCGTCGTGCCGCGCGGTTCCGGCACCTCGCTGTCCGGCGGCGCGCTGCCGCTCCAGGACGCGGTGCTGCTGGTCATGAGCCGCTTCAACCGCATCCTCGAGATCGATTTTCAGAACCGCGTCGTCGTCGCCCAGCCCGGCGTCACCAATCTCGGCATCACCACTGCCGTCGAGCAGGAGGGCTTTTACTACGCCCCCGATCCATCCTCCCAGATCGCCTGCTCGATCGGCGGCAATGTCGCGGAAAATTCCGGCGGCGTGCACTGCCTGAAATACGGTCTCACCGCCAACAATGTGCTCGGCATCGAGATGGTGCTGATGAATGGCGAGGTGGTGCGCCTCGGCGGCAGCCATCTCGACGCGGAAGGCTACGACCTGCTCGGCGTGATGACCGGCTCCGAAGGACTGCTCGGCGTCGTCACCGAGGTCACCGTACGCATCCTGAAGAAGCCGGAGACGGCGCGTGCCCTGCTGATCGGTTTCCCGACCAGCGAGCAGGCCGGCCAATGCGTTGCCGACATCATCGGCGCCGGCATCATCCCGGGCGGCATGGAGATGATGGACCGTCCGGCCATCCACGCCGCAGAGGATTTCGTTCAGGCCGGCTATCCCCTGGATGTCGAGGCGCTGCTGATCGTCGAGCTGGACGGGCCGGGTGTCGAGGTCGATCACCTGATCGGCCTGGTCGAAGCCATCGCCTATAGGAACCGCTCGACCACATGCCGCATTTCGCAATCGGAGCAGGAGCGGCTGAGTTTCTGGGCCGGCCGCAAGGCGGCTTTCCCGGCGATCGGCCGCATCTCGCCCGACTATTACTGCATGGACGGCACCATACCGCGCAAGGAACTGCCGCGCGTGCTCGCCGGCATGCGCGAACTGTCGGAGAAATACGGGCTCGGCGTCGCCAATGTCTTCCACGCAGGCGACGGCAATCTGCACCCGCTCATCCTCTACGACGCGAATGAGCCGGGCGAACTCGGCAAGGCGGAAAGCTTCGGCGCCGACATATTGCGGCTCTGCGTCAAGGTCGGCGGCGTGCTGACCGGTGAGCACGGGGTCGGCGTCGAGAAGCGCGACCTGATGCCGGAAATGTTCAACCAGATCGACCTCGACCAGCAGATGCGCGTCAAATGCGCCTTCGACCCCAACCATCTGCTCAACCCGGGCAAGGTGTTTCCGCAGCTGAGGCGATGCGCCGAACTCGGGCGGATGCACGTGCATCGCGGGCAGCTGGCATTTCCGGACATTCCGAGGTTTTGAGGGTATGTTGGCGCTTGGACACCCCCCTCTGTCCTGCCGGACATCTCCCCCGCAAGGGGGGAGATTGGCTGCTTCAACGTCCTGCTCGCCTTCAAGCGTTGATGGTTGGCGAAAGCCTAAGCGACATCGGATCTCACCCCTTGCGGGGGAGATGTCCGGCAGGACAGAGGGAGGTGGGAAGGATCGCGGCTTCTCGTCATTTACGACTGGCGGTTCTGCCGCATGACCACCTTCACCCCGACCACATCAGCGGAAACCCTCTCCACCATCGCCTGGGCCGCAGCGGAAGACTCGCCGCTCGAAATCCTCGGCCACGGCTCCAAGCGCGGCATCGGCCGGCCGCAGCAGAGCGAGCATACGCTCGACCTGTCGAAACTCTCCGGCGTCACGCTCTATGAGCCGGCCGAGCTGGTGCTGTCGGCCAAGGCCGGGACGCCGCTGGCAGAGATCGAAAGCCTGCTTGCCGAAAACGGCCAGCAACTGGCCTTCGAACCGATGGATTACGGCCCGCTGCTCGGCGGCAAGCCGGGACGAGGCACCATCGGCGGTGTGCTTGCCGCGAACCTTTCCGGGCCGCGCCGGCTGAAGGCCGGTGCTGCGCGCGACCACATTCTCGGCATATCTGCCGTTTCCGGGCGCGGCGACGCCTTCAAGTCCGGCGGCCGCGTGGTCAAGAACGTCACCGGCTATGATCTGTCCAAGCTGATGGCCAACAGCTGGGGCACGCTGGCGGTGTTCACCGACGTCACCTTCAAGGTGCTGCCTGCCGCCGAGACCGAAGTCACGCTCGCCATTCGCGGCCTGCTCGACGATCATGCCGTCGCCGCCATGGCGCTGGCGCTTGGTTCCAGCGCGGAGGTGTCGAGCGCTGCCCATCTTCCCGAACGGGTCGCAGCTAGGGTGGCCAGCGGCAGTCTCGGCAGCGATGCGGCGACGCTGCTGCGCATCGAGGGCTTCGGCCCGTCGGTCGCCTACCGCATTGCCGCGCTGAAAGACCTGCTGAAAGACGCTGGGCCGCTGCAGGAGATTTCCGGTTCGGTGTCGTATTCGGTCTGGCGCGACATCCGCGACTGCGCGCCGTTCGCCGATGGCGGCGAAAGGCCTGTGTGGCGCGTCTCGATGGCGCCGTCACAGGGCCACCAGATGGTGCTGGCGCTGCGCATGCAGGCCGCGGTCGACGCCTTCTACGATTGGCAGGGCGGGCTGATCTGGCTGCGCATGCAGCAGGACGATCCCGAGGCCGGCCTGTTGCGCGGCCTCATCAGAAGACATGGTGGCGGCCATGCGACGCTGGTGCGCGCAACCCCCTCGCACCGCGCTGCCGTTCCCGTGTCCGAACCGCAAGCGCCGCAACTGGCAGCACTGTCGGCCCGGCTGAAGGCCGAATTCGATCCGAAGAACATCCTCAATCCCGGCCGTATGGCGCCGGGCGCAGCCTCTGCTACTCTCGCCGCGGCAACCCAGGGAGGAGCACAATGAGCGATCCAGGCCAAAACGGTACGTCACGCCAGACCGACCGCTGGCTAGAGCCCGGCCCGACCAACGCGCTGGTCATCTACATCCTGTACCTTGCCGGCCTAGCCATCGGCGTCAGCGGCATTGTCGGTATCGTCCTGGCCTATATCAACCGCGGCAAGGCCGGCGGCTTCGTCGAGAGCCATTACACATTCCTGATCCGCACCTTCTGGATCGGCCTGCTCTATGCGCTGATCTCGGCGCTGCTGATGGTCGTGGTCATCGGTGTCGTGCTGATTTTCGCCGTCGCCGTCTGGTTCATCGCCCGCTGCATTCTCGGCCTGCAGGCGCTGCAGCGCGGCGAAGCGGTCAAGAACCCGGAAAGCTGGTTTCTAGGATTATGAGCGTGATCCCCAAACGTGGGTACCGGTTTTGGGAAAAGATCATCCTCAAACGGTAAGGATTTGTTTACGTGCAGACCAATTTCTCAGCTGCCCAGCTCGCCGACGCGCATGTCGCTGAATCGGAAAAGATCCTGCGCAAATGCGTGCATTGCGGCTTCTGCACGGCCACCTGCCCGACCTATGTGACACTCGGCAACGAGCTGGATTCGCCGCGCGGCCGGATTTACCTGATCAAGGACATGCTGGAAAATGGCCGGCCGGCCGACAAGGAGATCGTCACCCATATCGACCGCTGCCTGTCCTGCCTCGCCTGCATGACCACCTGCCCGTCGGGCGTCAACTACATGCATCTGGTCGACCACGCCCGCGCCCATATCGAGGAGACCTACAAGCGTCCTCTGGCCGATCGTCTGACCCGCGCCATGCTGGCGTTCGTGCTGCCTTATCCCTCGCGTTTCCGCGCGGCGCTCAAGCTGGCGAAGCTCGGCCAGCCATTCGCCGGCCTGTTTGAGAAAATCCAGGCCTTGAGGCCTCTGGGCGCCATGCTCAAGCTCGCACCCGCGTCGGTCCCGGCAGTCTCGCCGATGGCCTCGCCGGGCGTCCATGCGGGGCAGGGCCCGAAGAAAAATGGCCGCGTCGCCATCCTCACCGGCTGCGCGCAATCCGTGCTCGATCCCGGCATCAACGACACAACGATCTCGCTGCTGACCAGGCTCGGTGTCGAGGTCGTCGTACCCGAAGGCGAAGGCTGCTGCGGCGCGCTTGTGCATCACATGGGCCGCGAGGCGGCTGCCCTGACGTCGGCCAGGCAGAATGTCGATGCCTGGACGCGCGCCATCGAGCAAGGCGGGCTCGATGCCATCGTCATCACCGCGTCAGGTTGTGGCACCACGATCAAGGATTACGGCTTCATGATGCGCCTCGATCCGGCCTATGCCGGCAAGGCGGCGCGCGTCTCGGCGCTGGCCAAGGACATCACCGAATATCTCGTGAGCCTCGACCTGCCCGAGCCGGTGCGCAAGCCGGGCACCATTGTCGCCTATCACTCGGCCTGCTCGATGCAGCATGGCCAGAAGATCACCCGCCAGCCGAAGGAGCTTCTGGCCAAAGCCGGCTTCGTCGTGCGCGAGCCGCGCGAGGGGCATCTCTGCTGCGGTTCGGCCGGCACCTACAACATCCTGCAGTCCGGCATTTCGGCGACGCTGCGCGACCGCAAGGTCAGGAATATCGAAGCGACCGGTGCTGACATCATCGCCACCGGCAATATCGGCTGCATCACCCAGATCGCCTTTGCCGCGAAGCTGCCGGTGGTCCATACGATAAAGCTGCTCGACTGGGCCTATGGTGGGCCGAAGCCCGAAGGCGTTCGCGAAGAGAGGGCGGTTGTCGCGGCCGAGTGATCCGCCAGTCGTCTACTCGGCCGCCAGCCTGTCCGCCGTGCCGTAGGTTGCCTGGTAGCGCGCGCGCTGGCGGCTGAGCGCCACCATAGTGTTGCGCAGCAGGATCGCCACGGTGATCGGGCCGACGCCGCCAGGCACCGGCGTGATCCACGACGCGACATGCCTGACGCTCTCGGCATCGACGTCGCCGACGATGCGGCTCTCGCCGTCCGGCCCGATCTCCGAATTGATGCCGATATCGATGACGGCCGCACCCGGCTTGACCATGTCGGCCTTGATCAGCCGCGGCTTGCCGACGGCGACGAACAGCGCGTCGGCGCGGCGTGCGTGTGCCGCCACCGAGCGCGTCATGTGATGGCAGACCGTCACCGTCGCGCCTTCGCTCATCAAAAGGAAAGCGATCGGCTTGCCGACGATCTCGGAATGGCCGACGACCACCACTTCGAGCCCCTTCAGGTCGAGGCCGGTTTCCTTGAGCAGTTCGACCGAGGCAGCCGCCGTGCAGGGCGCCAGATCGAGCTGGTTGTAGACGATGTTGCCGATCGAGGCCGGATGCATGCCCTCGACGTCCTTGAGCTGATGCACCGCCGCCTGCAGCGTCTTGATCGGGATGTGCACCGGCACCGGTCGCTGGATGATGATGCCGGTGACGCGCGGGTCGGCGTTGAGGCCGTGGATCGCCGCTTCGAGTTCGCCGGCAGTGATGTCGGCGCGAAAGCGCCTTTCCTCGAAGCCGATGCCGGCAAGCCCCGCCTTGGCGCGCTGGTTGCGGACATAGACGTCGACCGCCGCTGTGTCGCCGACGGTGATCGACACCAGCTTGGGCGGAAAGCCTTCGGCGGTGGCGATCGCCGCGTCCTCGCGCACGCCGGCGATGATGCGTTGGGCCACCGGGCCGCCTCGGAGATAGCGGCTGTCGTCGGAGAGGGTCATCGAGATAGGGCCTTTGTCTGGAACTTTAGCCGCCACATAGCAAAGCAACCGCGAAAAGGCAGTGCGAAAAACGAACCGCCATGCCCGTCGCGCGACGTGCCGGCGAAATCTTCCCGTCAATTCTTGCTGGCGTTGGCGGAAACAAAAAGGGCAGCACGGCTTGCCGCGCTGCCCTTTCGTGACTGGCCGCATCCCCACACGGCCCGTCCCCCGTTATTCAATACTCCCGAGGCTTCTGAGCAGAATCATCGGTGAGGTCAACCGCAGATTACATCACTACAACCGTCGTGCCAACATTGACCCGCTCGTAAAGGTCGACCACGTCCTCGTTGCGCATGCGGATGCAGCCCGACGACACCGCGCCGCCGATCGTCCAGGGCTGATTGGTGCCGTGGATACGGTACTCGGTCGAGCCGAGATAGAGCGCGCGTGCGCCGAGCGGGTTTTCCATGCCGCCGGCGAGGTAGGTCGGCAGATAACGGCCCTTGGCGGCCTCGCGGGCGATCATCACCGCCGGCGGCCGCCAGTCCGGCCAGACGCGCTTGTTGGTGATCTTGTGGGTGCCGGACCATTCGAAGCCCGGCTTGCCGGTGCCGACGCCATAACGCCGCGCCTTGCCGTTCTTCTCGACCAGATAGAGGAAATTCTCTCGCGTATCGATGACGATCGTGCCCGGCTTCTGCGGGCCGTCATAGGCGACTTCCTGCGGCAGATAGATCGGGTCGATCTGCGGCCGCATGATCATGCGCTTGGCCGGTGCCTGCACCGCAGCGGTGCGCAGCTGATCCGGTTCGGCCTGGCGCCGGTAGCGCCGTTGCGGCTGCGCCTCTTGCCGGCTCTGCCGCACGATGCCCGGCGCATGGCCGAGCTGCAGCACCCAGGGCGCCGAAAGGTCGGGGCTGACCACCACCGGCGGCCTCTCGGCATAGCGGTCGTTGGCATTCGCGGTACCGGCGGCAAGCACGGCCGCGGCGCCGAACAGTGGGAACAAGAATATCTTCATCGCAACGCACCTTGATCGTCGAACATGCCGGGGTGCAAAGCCTCCCCGATTTCGCCGACATTGGGCGCGAAGCGGCAACCGAAACATGAATCGGAATGCGTAAAATGCCGATCTGTCAGTAAAGCTTTTGGTGTGGTTACCGCCCGGTTCAGGAATCTGGTAAAGCCGCGGTAAAGGCCGCGTCAAAACGCGTTAACGCCAGGACAAGAACGGAATTCCTCCATGGACGAAAAGACAGGTCTGCTTGCCGGTCCCGACGGCATCGCCCGCTGCTTCTGGCATGGCAATCTGCCGGATTACCTGCACTACCACGACCACGAATGGGGCCGGCCGGTCGCCGACGACCGCCGGCTGTTCGAGAAGATCTGCCTCGAAGGTTTTCAGTCGGGCCTGTCCTGGCTGACTATTTTGCGCAAGCGCGACAATTTTCGCGAGGCCTTCGCCGGCTTCGATGTCGACAAGATCGCCGCCTTCAACGACGCCGATGTCGAGCGCCTGCTCGGCAATGCCGGCATCATCCGCCATCGCGGCAAGATCGTGTCGACGATCAACAACGCCAGACGCGCCCGCGAGCTCATCGACGAGGTCGGCTCGCTGGCGGCATGGTTCTGGAAGTTCGAGCCCGGCCCCGACGAGCGGCCCGAGATCGTCGATCTCGCCCATCTGCGCGCCAACCCGACGACGGCCGTCTCGGTCCGCATTTCGAAGGAGCTGAAGAAGCGCGGCTGGAGCTTTGTCGGTCCGACCACCGTCTACGCCTTCATGCAGGCGATGGGGCTGGTCAATGACCATCTCGAGGGCTGCGTCTGCCGCGAGCCGGTCGAGGCGGAGCGGAAAGCCTTCAAGCGGCCGAAATAGCGGCTCAGGCGCCGCCGGCGCCGGCGAGGAAAAACCCGGCGAGGATGGCCGCCAGCGCGGCGAACACCGGATAGATCACCAGCAGGCCGGTTATCAGCACGTCGCGCATGGTCGGCCCGTTGCGCTGTTGCGCCGCGATCTCGAACGGTCCCGCGAATTGCTTCGTCGCCTTCGGCGCATGATTGTCGGCCGGCCGCAGCCGGACCGAGGCGTCGCGTGCGCCGCTATCGATGATGTCGAACTTCTGTAGCGTGGCCATGGGCCCGAACCCCTTGTTTCGGCGCGCTTATCGGCCCGGATTGTGTCTGCACGATGCCGCGCGCATGGCGCAATTGTTTCAGCTTCTTTTTCTTGCCTTCTCCCACAAGGGGGAAGGAGAAGCGCAAACCCTTGCCGCTCCCGGCTGCATCGGTTAGGACACCGGCGCCGTGGAAATCGCTTATTTAGCCGATCCCCGGAACGCCACGAAACACCGAGTACCCATCCCATGGCCGACAAATCCGAAAAGATGAAAGCGCGGCTGCCGCGCGGCTTTGTCGACCGCGGTGCCGCCGACCTGCGCGCCGTCGAGAAGATGATGGCGACGATCCGCTCGGTCTTCGAGCTTTACGGTTTCGAGCCGGTCGACCAGCCGCTGATCGAATATACCGACGCGCTCGGCAAATTTTTGCCAGACCAGGACCGGCCGAACGAGGGCGTGTTCTCGTTCCAGGACGACGACGACCAGTGGCTGTCGCTGCGCTACGATTTGACCGCGCCGATGGCGCGCTTTGTCGCCGAGAATTACGAGCGCCTGCCGAAACCCTATCGCAGCTATCGCTCCGGCTGGGTGTTCCGCAACGAGAAGCCCGGTCCCGGCCGCTTCCGCCAGTTCATGCAGTTCGACGCCGATACCGTGGGCACCCCGGGCGTTGCGGCCGATGCCGAGATGGCGATGATGATGGCGGACGTGATGGAGGCGCTGGGCATCAAGCGCGGCGACTACGTCATCCGTGTCAACAACCGAAAAGTGCTCGACGGCGTGCTGGAGGCGATCGGCCTCGGCGGTGACGAAAATGCCGGGCGCCGGTTGACGGTGCTGCGGGCGATCGACAAGCTGGACAAGCTCGGCGTCGAGGGCGTGCGCCTGCTTTTGGGCGCCGGGCGCAAGGACGAGAGCGGTGATTTCACCAAGGGCGCCGGGCTGGACAATACGCAAATCGACGTTGTCATCAGCTATTTCACAGTCATGGCGCAGCATGATCCCGAAAAAATTGTCCAGACACTGGGATCCATCAACCCCGGTGTCAGCAATCTTTTCGAGGAAAGGAAACTCGAACATCTGGGCATCACGAACGCCTCGTTTGTTGAGGGTCTTGCAGAGTTGGAGCAGATAAGAACCATGGTCGCACAAAGCGGCTACGGTGAGGATCGCATTCGCATCGACCCCTCCGTCGTGCGTGGCCTCGAATATTACACCGGCCCGGTCTACGAGGCCGAGCTGCTGGCCGAAATCCCCAATGAGGACGGCCAGATCGTGCGCTTCGGTTCGGTCGGCGGCGGCGGACGTTATGACGGTCTCGTCTCGCGCTTTCGTGGCGACCCGGTGCCGGCGACGGGTTTTTCCATCGGCGTCTCACGCCTGATGACGGCGCTGAAGAACCTCGGCAAGCTCGATACTTCCGATGTCATCGCGCCGGTCGTCGTGCTCACCATGGACAAGGATACGGAAAGCCTCGGCCGCTACCAGAAGATGGTGGCCGAGCTGCGCGCCGCCGGCATCCGCTCGGAAATGTATCTCGGCGGCGCCGGCATGAAGGCGCAGCTGAAATACGCCGACCGCCGCGGCAGCCCCGTCGCTGTCATCCAGGGCGGCGACGAGCGCGCCAAGGGCGAGGTGCAGATCAAGGACCTGATCGAGGGCGCACGGATGTCGGCCGAGATCGCCGATAACGCCGAATGGCGCGCCGCACGGCCGGCGCAGGTGACGGTGGCGGAGAGTGAACTGGTTGCCGAAGTGAAGAAGATACTTGCGGCGCAGGCGGCTGACCGCGCGAAGGGTGGCGCGTGAACACCCCCCTCTGGCCTGCCGGCCATCTCCCCCGCAAGGGGGGAGATTGGATGTCGCGCCTGCTTTCGCCAATCTCCGGCGTAGGAGAAAAGGTGCCGGGGCCCAAGCTGCCGATCTCCCCCCTTGCGGGGGAGATGTCCGGCAGGACAGAGGGGGGTGCCTCGCGCCCAACCGATCAATGACCTCCCGCTACCCCGCCGTCGCATCCGACATCACCAAGCTCTTCGCCGCGCGCAACACCCATGCGGTCGAAGTCGCCGTGCTGCAGCCGGCCGACCCGTTCCTCGACATGGCCGGCGAGGATTTGCGCCGCCGCATCTTTCTCACCGAAAGCGAGACCGGGCAGACGCTTTGCCTGCGGCCGGAATTCACGATTCCGGTCTGCCTCGACCACATTGCCAGCCAGGCCGGCACGCCGCGCCGCTATTCCTATCTCGGCGAGGTGTTTCGCCAGCGCCGCGAGGGCGGCAACGAATTCTTCCAGGCCGGTATCGAGGACCTCGGCGACCGCGACACGGCCGCCGCCGACGCCCGCTCGCTGGCCGATGCGCATGCGCTGCTTTCGCTGGTGCTGCCCGGCCGCGAGCTGGTGGTCACGCTCGGCGACCAGACCATCTTCGAGGCGGTGCTGGCAGCGCTCGGCCTGCCGCGCGGCTGGCGCATGCGGCTGGCGCGTGCCTTCGGCTCGGCGGCTATGCTGGAGGCAGCCCTTGCCGACCTCGCCAATCCGCCGCGCAACAGCCAGCTCGCCGGCGCGGTCGCCGCCCTTGTCCTTGATGGCGATCTGGACGCTCTTTCGGCGCATATCGCCGGCGGCATGGAAGAGGCCGGCCTGTCGGCAACGGCCGGGCGTTCGCCCTCCGAAATCGCGGGGCGCCTGGTCGAGAAGGCCGAATTGCGCAGCGTGCGGCTGTCGAACGAGGCATTTGCGGCGCTGAAGGGGTTTCTGGCGATCGACGTGCCGCTCGACAGCGCCGCCGGGGCGCTCGAAAGCTTTGCCGCCGATGCCGGCCTTTCGCTGGGCGCCGCGCTGGACAATTTTGCCGCCCGCGCGGCGGCCATCGAAAGCCTCGGCCTGCCGATGTCTGAAATCCGCTACGACGCCGCCTTCGGCCGCCCGCTCGATTACTACACCGGCCTGGTCTTCGAGATCGCGGCGCAGGATGGCGACCGGCCGCTCGCCGGCGGTGGCCGCTACGACCGGCTGCTGACGCTGCTCGGCGCAAAAACGCCGATCCCCGGCGTCGGTTTTTCCGTCTGGCTCGACCGCATCGAGGCGCTGCGGGAGAAGGCGCCATGATCACGCTGGCGCTGCCGTCGAAGGGCCGGCTCAAGGAGCAGGGGCTGGAGGTGCTGGCCAAGGCCGGGCTTGCCGTCAGCCTGCCCGGCGACGAGCGCAAATACCGCGCCCGTATCGATGGCATGGACGGCGTCGAAATAGCGTTCCTGTCCGCCTCAGAGATATCAAGCGAAATCGGCCAGGGCTCGGTCGATCTCGGCATCACCGGCGAGGATCTGCTGCGCGAAAACCTTGCCGATTGCGAGGCGCGCGCCGAAATCATCGCCCGCCTCGGTTTCGGCAATGCCGATGTCGTCGTCGCCGTGCCCGACATCTGGCTCGATGTCGACACCATGGCCGACCTCGACGACGTCGCCGCCGACTTCCGCCAGCGCCATGGCCGGCGGCTCAGGATCGCCACCAAATACTGGCGCCTGACCCAGCAGTTCTTTTCGCAAAAGCACGGCATCCAGGTCTATCGCATCGTCGAAAGCCTGGGCGCCACCGAGGGCGCGCCGGCGGCCGGATTGGCCGATATCGTCGTCGACATCACCACGTCAGGCTCGACGCTGCGCGCCAACCATCTCAAGGTGCTGGCCGACGGGCTCATCCTGCGCTCGCAGGCCTGCCTCGTCGCGTCGCGGAAGGCGCGCGCGGCGGCGGACGAGGCCGTGTTGCGCGATATTGCGGGCAGGATGGCGGCGGTGGAGACAGGCTGACGCCGCCGATCTCCCCCCTTGAGGGGGAGATGTCGCCGAAGGCGACAGAGGGGGTCGGTACGTCTTGACGCGACTCTCCTGACGGACAGAACAGGCTGGAGCTCCACGCGCGGCGACCCCCTCTGGCCTGCCGGCCATCTCCCCCTCGAGGGGGGAGATAAGCAGCTACGCCGACCCGAAGCGATTTCCCTAAAGCACAGCAATTTTGTTCTTGCTTTGTGCCGGCAGCTATGCTACTAATCTCGCTATGGTGCCAATTGGCCCAGAAGACCCGCCCGCCGAGGCGGGTTTTTTGTTTTTGGCCCTGACAGGCGAGTTCCAGCGCAAGCCCCACCATCGACGGGATTTCCACCACCCCGCGGGGCTGATAGGCTCGGCTGTCTGCGGAGGACACGGCGATGCCGATCAATCTCGACGAGTTGAAGAATGCCACCAGCCTGCGCGGCAAGCGCGATGGCGGCTCGTTCATTGCGCCGGTCGACGGCACGGCACATGTCTCGGGCGAGCGCAGCGTGCCGCTGCTCAACCTGACGATCCCGGCGCTGTTTGCCGATACGGTCAGCAAATACGGCACGCTCGATGCCGCCGTCTTCGTCGAGCAGGACAAGCGCTTTACCTGGGAGGAACTCTCGGAGACCGTCGATGCGCTGGCCGCCGGCTTCCTGGCGCTCGGCCTCGAGAAAGGCGATCGCGTCGGCATCTGGTCGCCGAACCGCTGGGAATGGCTGGTGACGCAATTCGCCACCGCCCGCATCGGCCTGATCCTGGTCAACATCAACCCGGCCTACCGGCTGGTCGAGCTGGAATATGCCTTGAACAAGGTGGCTTGCCGAGCGCTCGTCACCGCCGCCAAGTTCAGGAGTTCCGACTATCTCGGCATGATCGAGACGCTGGCGCCGGAGATCGCCACGGCCACCCCCGGCAAGCTCGACGCCAGCAAGCTGCCGGCGTTGAAGATCGTCATCCGCATGGACGAGGAGAGTTCGCCGGGCATGTTCAATTTCGCCGACGTGCTGGCGATGGCCGGGCGCGACGAGCATGACAAGCTCGACCGCATCTCCGACGGGCTGAAACCGGGCGATGCCATCAATATCCAGTTCACCTCAGGCACGACCGGCGCGCCGAAGGGCGCAACGCTGACCCACAACAACATCGTCAACAACGGCAATTTCGTCACCGCGGCGATCCGGCTTACCGTCGACGACCTGCTGTGCATCCCGGTGCCGCTCTACCACTGCTTCGGCATGTCGATGGGCACGATGGGCTGCGTCACCAAGGGCGCGACCATGGTTTTCCCGAGCGAGGGGTTCGATGCCGGCGCCACGCTGAAGGCGGTGGCAACGGAACGCTGCACCGCGCTTTACGGGGTGCCGACAATGTTCGTCGGCCTGCTCGACCACCCGGAGTTCGCCTCCTTCGATCTCACCAGCCTGCGCACCGGCATCATGGCCGGCTCGCCATGCCCGATCGAGGTGATGAAGAAGGTGGTGTCGCTGATGCATATGGCCGAGGTGACCATTGCCTACGGCATGACCGAGACCAGCCCGGTGTCGTTCCAGAGCAGCGTCGACGACCCCCTGGAAAAGCGCGTCTCGACCGTCGGTCGCGTCCATCCGCATGTCGAGGTCAAGGCCATCGACGCCGAAGGCGCCATCGTCGCGGTCGGCGCGCCGGGCGAGCTCTGCACGCGCGGCTATTCGGTGATGAAGGGCTATTGGGACGACGAGCAGAAGACCCGCGAGGCCATCGACGCCGACGGCTGGATGCACACCGGCGACCTCGCCACCATCGATGCCGAGGGCTATTGCAACATCGTCGGCCGGGTCAAGGACATGGTCATCCGCGGCGGCGAGAACGTCTATCCGCGCGAGGTCGAGGAGTTCCTCTATCGCCACCCCAAGGTCAAGGAGGTGCAGGTGTTCGGCATACCCGACCCGAAATATGGCGAGGAGCTGTGCGCCTGGATCGTGCTGAAGCCCGGCCAGATCACCACCGAGCAGGAGATCAAGGCCTTCTGCGCCGGCCAGATCGCCCATTTCAAGATCCCGCGCTACATCCGCTTCCGCACCGAATTGCCGATGACGGTGACCGGCAAGCCGCAGAAATTCCTGATGCGCCAGGCGATGATCGACGAACTGGGATTGGTGACGCAGAAGACGGCGTGAGAAGGCTTGCGTCTACGCGTGACGGAGGCGTTGTTTGGGCAACATATTGAGGGGGTGTTCCATGCGGATTGGGTTAGGCGTGCTTTTCCTGGCAACGCAGCTGGCAGCCACCCCGGCGCTGGCGCAGACGGCGGCCGAGCGTGAGGCCTGCCAGGCAGATTACCAGAGATTGTGCAAGGGCGTGCTGCCGGGCGGTGGCCGCGTCGTCAAATGCCTGGCCGGTCACATGAACGAGCTGACGCCCGAATGCAGGAAGGTCGTCAAGGCCAACACGCCCGGCTAGCGCGCGAGCTTCCCTGCGGGTGACATGATGTTTCGGACCAGGGGACAGACGAGGTGTGCGGGGGCAGGAGGATTCTTGCGAAGAGGACCCTCCCCACAAGGGGGAGGGGGACTTTCGGTGGCGCCGACCTTTGCAAAATTGCCTGCGTTTCGTCGCCAAAAGGAAAGCAAGGGCGCGCGGCAGCGTTCCCTCCCCCTTGGGGGGAGGGTTAGGGTGGGGGTCCATTTTCGCAAGACTCCAAATGCGATTGCCTTTCCCCTTGAAGGGGTAGGGTACGCCGCGATTGGGCTCGTCATGACCTGTCATATGCGATTCCTCTGGATGGTCGCGGTGCGCAACAGTGGTTGCAAATCGCCCTTCCACGGGATTCGTGGGAAGGCAAAACGGTGACAATGAGTGGTTTCGCAAGATCGGCGATTTCCTACGGCATGCCGTTGGCCGCGCTGGCGATGGCTGTCGCGGTCAGGGCCAGCGGGGTGTCGGTGGACGAAGGGTCGCTGGGCACCAGGATATTTATCGGCGCGTTGTCGAGCGCGATCATGTTCATCACCATTTTCGTGGTGCTCGACCACGCCGAGGCGGTGGCCCGGCGGGTAGGCGAGCCGTACGGCACGTTGGTGCTGACCATCGCCGTGACCGCAATCGAAGTGTCGATCATCGTTTCGATCATGCTGCATGGCGCGAACAACCCGACGCTTGCACGCGAATCCGTGTTCTCGACGGTGATGATCACCTCCACCGGTGTTGTCGGCATGTGCCTGACGTTTGGCGGCTGGCGCCATCGCAAGCAGGCAATCGTGCGCCAAGGCACGAGCGCCTATCTGGCGGTTCTGGTCGCGCTGAGCGTCATGACGCTCATTCTGCCGACCTACACGCGAACCACCGATCCCGGGACGTTCTCGGCAGCTCAGCTTGGCTTCGTCAGCGTGCTTTCGGTGCTGCTGTATGCCGGTTTTCTGTTCGCGCAGACTGTCCGCCACCGCGACGATTTCATCGACGCACAAGCGCACGGCGCCACAGTGCGAACCGACGCCCACGAAAGCCTCGCCGCCGGCGCTATTCTCCTGCTGATCGGGCTGATCGGCATTGTCATGCTGGCCGAGCAAGTCGCCGCAAGCGTCGAAGATGCGCTCATTGCCTATGAGGTGCCGCAGGCCGACGCCATTGTCGGCGCGATGATCGCCGGGCTGGTGTTGATGCCGGAGGCGATTTCGGCGGTCCGTGCCGCACTCAACAACGAGCTGCAGCGCGGCCTGAACGTCGCCATGGGTTCGGCCTGCGCGACAATCGGCCTGACAATACCGGGCATAGCCGCCGCCAGCCTGCTCACCGGAAGAGGGCTGACCCTGGGGCTGCCGGCGACCGACACGGTGCTTTTGGTCCTGGCGCTTTTCATCTGCAATGTAAGCTTTAGCACCGAGAGAACGACGTTCCTGACCGGGCTGGTGCATCTGGTGGTGTTTTTTACCTGGGTGTTTTTGATATTTGTGCCGTGAGGGGGTGGGGGCGCAGATGGACTAGACTAGTTTAGAAGCTCGAAGGCGAGGTCGCCCGAAATGCCGCCGAGCCGAGATGGGATAGCGGCGATCATGAAGGTCAGCGTGCCCTCACCTCCGGCGCCACCGCCGAAGAACGCCGCCTTGTAGATGGCGAAGCGGATCGTACCGCTGTCGGCATGCAGCGCTGTCAATCAAGCTTGGTGCTATGTTATCGCAGTGACCCTGCCCGACGCATCGAGGCGGCAACTGACTTGCGCCTGCCGGACTTCGATGCCGCCTTTTCTTGCGTAGTCTATTCGCACCTCGATCGGCGCCGTGAGTGCACCCCGAAGTTGACGCAAGGCGCCTGCGCTTGCCGCGTGGACACGGACGGCGCCCAGCGGCGTTGCAGCGGCCATGATCGCCGCGCGGCAGGCTCGCACGACCGCAATCGGCGTACCGGGTTTCGGTGTCAGTGGCCCCAGAGATCCAAACGGATACCCCTTGGTGAAGTCACCCTCACCGGCTTTGGAAGGCCTGAGGACGAGTGGCAGCACGATGGATTGCCTGGCGGTCTTGGCAGAGGCAGGGGCCGTCGCTGCTGTCGAACTGTCGGGTGCGGTAGCCGCCTCGTTTTCGGCGGACGGATCGTCGCCCACACTGGCACTTGTGCTTGTGTCACCAACGTTGCCGCTGGCACCAACGCCTGCGTCGACTGATCCGTCATCTGCACCGACCGAAGCTCCAACATTTGCTCCGCCGACGCCGTCAACGCTCGTACCCGCCCCGACAGATACGCCTTGCGAACCGGCGCTCACTCCAGCACCGACCCCGACACCGCCGGCGCTACCGCCGACGCCTGCTTCAAGTGCCGAGGCAGGCCCAATTGTAGGCCCGATCACCAACGCGGCTGCGACATACTTGTTCATAGTCGTCTCCACTGCGGCCTAACGTTTCGCCCATTAGTCTTCACTCGCGCGGCTCGAGCTTTTTGATGGCCGTGTTGGAAGCAATGCTGCGGGAAGAGGTATGGTTGCCAACAGAGCAGTTTGCGGCGACTTTTGGACCTTCACTCTCTGTTTTTCCGGCAAGCCCGGTTTACGGGCTGGTTTGGCGCCCGAACGCGATAACCTGCTTGCAAGTGCACTCGCGGGGGTACGTGTTTTCGGCGCGCGCTCCACAGCCGCAGTCCGACGCTTACCCTTGACGGTATCAATTGCCTCACGCGCCGCACTGAGGCTGCGGGCTAGGCCGATAGCCCTTTCACGCTCTTGGTCGAGCGCCGCACTCAATGCTACCGAATTCTGCTTTAAAGCATCGCGTTCCTGGCGAACAATATCGAGGTCACGTACAGCTGAATCTGCTCGTTCGCGTCCCCGTTCGAATCTTTCTCGAACCTGCTTTAGAGCGGCCTCGGCCACCTGTCGGTCCCTTATGGCGTTGGCCTGCTCGACGGCTGCCAGATTTGCGCCTGTCTTCAGAGCATCGATAGTTTGGCGAGCCGTGGCAAGTTCTTGTTCCAGGAGCTCAACCTTGTGCCGCTCGTCATCAAGCGCTCGCTTCGCAGCAAGCTGGGAGGCTTCCATAGAGGGGTGCGCGCCAAGCGCGGCAGCCTTCTCGCTGTTCCAGAGACTGGCTTCAGCCCTGTAGCTTTCGATAACGTGCTGCGCCGTCTCCAGATCGAGCGCGAGCGCTTCGTCTGCTCGCTGCTGCTCTTTTAGGGCTTGTGCTTGCTGAGCCACCGTGTCTGCCAGCACGTGTGCCTGGGCGCTTAGCTCACGTATGCTGCGCTGCATAACGTCTAGCTCCGCTCGTGCTGCGGCCAATTCGCGGCGTAAAGCCTCCTCATGCTCGCCGAGCGGCGGTTGTGCGCCCTCCTTGAGTGCCTGTGTTTCGCTGAGCACCAGCTCTCTAGATAGATAGGATCCGAGCGCGCTCGGTTGTGGCTTGCCCGGTTCTTTGTCGACCTTGGTATGTTCGGAAACCACGACCGACGAGCTGTCGTTAGCTATGGCAACCGCTGGCGCTTCGGGGGCCAACTGACCATTTGCCGGAGATGCCAACAGCAGAACGAGGCATAACGGAATGAGGGACGGCACGCCGTTATACCCCCTGCCGCTTATCTCGTGAGGTAAAATCAAGGGCCGTCGTTTAATAAAGGTGAAGTCACAGCGGAGAGATTTTGACCTGGTACTCTGCACATGATTCATCACTGAACCTCACCGATCGCAGCCCTCACCGCTATTGTATTCTCCACTTACTGCACGCCGCGGCGCCGTGGATGCCGCACCAAAAAAATCAATGCTAGTGAAGCACCCTCGGCAACGCCAAAGCACGGAAATTGCGCGCAAAGGCTGTTTCCTATTTCCTTAGTTGTCATCATTCGAACAAACGGAACTTTCGGCTTTCGGGATGACCATCTTCTCTACCCAACGGCTGTGATGCGGCGCAAAGCAGCCATTCAGGCTGCGAAGGTCGACTTCGGGTCAACACCAAACCTTTCGCTGGATGGTGCGGCGCACCCGCCAGCACCGCCGCCTCCAACCCGCGGATGATCTTCGCCGGCTTGATACATTCGTCGTGCGGGACCTTGTCGCGGCACGACGCCCGCCATGACCGCCGCACCGTTCGCAGATCTCTGCCGCCAGCGGAACCGACCGGCATCCAACCGGTTAATCGGCATGAAGCTTCCACCAACCCCAAGGGCGCACCATGAGCATCCTGCAAACCACCAAGAAAGCCCTCGAGCAGGTCACCGGCATCGCCAGGCCGGACAGGCGACAGGTTGCCGACCTCCTGAGGCCGCGCAAACCAAACGCGTTTCGGTTCAGCGATGATGGCCTGGTGCCCAACCATCCGTTCTGGCCGCTTGTCGTCTATCGCGGCGCTGTGAAGCTGCCCGAAGACTTCGATCCGGCGGCCGTCATGGAGGCGCTTTTCGAAGCAAATGGCTGGGGCGATAGCTGGCGCAACGGCATCTACGGTTACGTCCACTACCATTCGCGGATACACGAGGTGCTGGGCGTTGCGCGCGGCACGGCCAAGGTCCGGTTTGGCGGCAGCAAGGGACGAACGCTGTCGCTGAAGGCCGGCGACGTCGCGGTGCTGCCGGCCGGCACCGGGCACCAGCGTCTTTCCGCATCCGACGATTTTCTGGTCGTCGGCGCCTATCCTCCATCCGGCACCTATGACCTGTGTACGACCGCTGCCGATCATGACAGGGCGGTCGTCACGATCCCCAGGGTCGGCCGGCCGCGCAAGGACCCTGTCTACGGAAGCAAAGGCCCGTTGCTCGCAGCCTGGGAAAAAGGTTGAAGTCGTTCCTTTCGAAGGGGACTTGCGGGTCCGCTTCGGAGCTAACCGGACCCAACATGCGCCGCTCTACGCCCCCAGCACCGCCGCATCCAGCCCGCGGATGACCTTGGCCAGTTCGACGCATTCGTCGTGGCGCACCTTGTTGCGCCGCCAAGCGAGGCAGATCGTGCGCTGCGGCATCGGCTCCTGGAACGGCACGATCTTCAGGTCGGGGATAGTGCTGGCCGGCCCTGCCGCCATTTCCGGGATGAGCGTGACGCCGAGCCCGTGCGCCACCATCTGCAAGAGCGTCGTCAGGCTGGTCGCGCCGTAGCTTGCCATCGCCACCGGCCGCACGCTGCCGCAGACGGCGAGCGCCTGTTCGCGCAGGCAATGGCCTTCCTCCAGCAGCATCAGCCTTTCCAGCGCGGGGCTTTCCGGCGGCACCGGCGGTGAGGCGAAGGCGGGGTCGCCGGCCGGCACGGCAAGGAAGAACCGGTCCGAGAAAAGTTCTTCGGTGACCAGGCCCGGGTAATCGAGGGGCAGTGCCGCGACGAAGGCGTCGAGCTTTCCCGAGTTGGTGTCGTCGACCAGCGACGCAGTCACCGCCTCGCGCAGTTCCAGCTGTAAGGCCGGGAAATGCCGTTTCAGCTCCGGCAGCACATGCGGCAGGAGATAGGGCGCCACCGTCGGGATGATGCCGAGCCGGAAGCGGCCTTCCAGCGCCGGGCGGCCGCGCCGGGCCGTCGCCTCGACGTCGCGGACGTCGGCAAGGATGCGCTCGATGCGCGGCAGCAAGCCCTGCGCCTCGTCGGTCATGCGCACCGCCTTGCCGCCGCGCTCGAACAGACGGCAATTGAGCCTCAGCTCCATCTCGGCGATCTGCGCGGACAGCGCCGGCTGGCTGACGCCGGCGAGCTTGGCGGCGCGGCCGAAATGCAGCGTCTGCGCCAACGCCTCGAAATAATGCATCTGCCGGACGGTCAAACCGATCATAAGAAAAACCTATCAGAATAAACAGCAAAGGCAATTTGTCTTTATCGGCCGAGCAGGCTAGTCTGGAACCATTCCAGGATGGCGCGGCTCGCTGGCCCTGCCCGGAAAATCAACAAAATCCCGGAAAATCAACAAATCGGAGGCAAAGATGGACGCGAAAACCGACGACAACAGCGCCGGCAAATGCCCGGTCCCACATGGATCGGCCAGGAGGAGCAACCGTGACTGGTGGCCAAACCAGCTCGACCTTGGCGTCCTCCACCAGCAGTCCAGCCTCTCGGATCCGATGGACGAGGACTTCGACTACGCCAAGGAATTCAAGAGCCTCGATCTCGATGCGGTGATCAGGGATCTGCACCAGGTGATGACCGATTCGCAGGATTGGTGGCCGGCCGATTTCGGCCATTACGGCCCGCTCTTCATCCGCATGGCCTGGCACAGCGCCGGCACCTATCGCATCGGCGACGGCCGTGGCGGCGCCGGCGCCGGCCAGCAGCGTTTCGCGCCGCTCAACAGCTGGCCGGACAACGCCAATCTCGACAAGGCGCGCCGGCTGCTGTGGCCGGTCAAGCAGAAATACGGCAGGAAGATCTCCTGGGCCGACCTGTTGATCCTCACCGGCAACGTCGCGCTGGAATCGATGGGCTTCAAGACGTTCGGCTTCGCCGGCGGCCGCGCCGATGTCTGGGAGCCCGAGCAGGACGTGGACTGGGGATCGGAAACCAAGTGGCTCGCCGACGAGCGCTATTCCGGCGACCGCGAACTTCACGGCCATCTCGGCGCCGTGCAGATGGGGCTGATCTACGTCAACCCGGAAGGGCCGAACGGCACGCCCGATCCATTGGCCGCGGCGCGCGACATCCGCGAAACCTTCGCTCGCATGGCCATGAACGACGAGGAAACCGTGGCGCTCATCGCCGGCGGTCACACCTTCGGCAAGACCCACGGCGCCGGTGATGCATCGCTGGTCGGCCCGGAGCCGGAAGGCGCCGGCATCGAGGCGCAGGGCCTCGGCTGGTCGAGCAAGCACGCCACCGGCATTGCCGGCGACGCCATCACCTCGGGCCTCGAGGTGACCTGGACCACGACGCCGACCAAATGGAGCAACAACTTCTTCGACAATCTGTTCAACTACGAATGGGAGCTGACCAAGAGCCCGGCCGGCGCCCATCAATGGACCCCGAAGGGCGGCGCCGGTGCAGGCACCGTGCCGGACGCGCACGATCCGTCGAAGCGTCGCGCCCCGGCGATGCTGACCACCGACCTCGCTTTGCGCGTCGACCCGGCCTATGAGAAGATCTCGCGGCGCTTCCATCAGAATCCTGATCAGTTCGCCGATGCCTTCGCCCGCGCCTGGTTCAAGCTGACCCATCGCGACATGGGTCCGGCCGTCCGCTATCTCGGCCCACTCGTGCCGAAGGAAGAGCTGATCTGGCAGGATCCGATACCGGCAGTCGACCACGAACTGGTCAGCGAGCAGGATATCGCCTCGCTGAAGGCGAAGATCCTGGCCTCCGGCCTGTCCGTCTCAGAACTGGTCTCGACCGCCTGGGCCTCGGCCTCGACTTTCCGCGGCTCCGACAAGCGTGGCGGCGCAAACGGCGCCCGCATCCGCCTGGCGCCGCAGAAGGATTGGGAGGTCAACCAGCCGGCGCAACTGGCCAAGGTGCTCGAAAAGCTCGAAGGCATCCAGAGCGAGTTCAACGCAGTGCAGTTCGGCGGCAAGAAGATCTCGCTTGCCGACCTCATCGTTCTCGGCGGCGTAGCGGCGATCGAGAAGGCGGCGAAAGACGGTGGCCATGAGGTCGGGGTGCCGTTCACGCCAGGCCGCATGGACGCCTCGCAGGAACAGACGGATGTCCAGTCCTTCGCCGCGCTCGAGCCGAAAGTCGATGGCTTCCGCAATTATGTCAGGGGCAAGCCGCCGATGTCGGTCGAAGCGATGCTGGTCGACCGGGCGCAGCTGCTGACCTTGACGGCGCCGGAGATGACGGTGCTCGTTGGCGGGTTGCGGGTGCTCGGCGCCAACACCGGTCAGTCGAAGCACGGGGTGTTCACCGACAGGCCGGGCACGTTGACCAACGATTTCTTCGTCAACCTGCTCTCCATGAACACTGTCTGGGATCCGGCGGCCGGCTCCGATGAAGTCTATGAAGCGCGCGACCGCAAGACCAGGGCGGTCAAGTGGACCGGCACCCGCGCGGACCTGATCTTCGGCTCGCATGCGCAGCTGCGGGCGCTGGCCGAGGTCTACGGGTCGGCGGACGCCAGGCAGAAGTTCGTCAGGGATTTCGTCGCGGCGTGGACCAAGGTGATGAACGCCGACCGTTTTGACCTCGCGGCCTGAGCCGGGCATACGCATTTCTCGACGCAACAAGAAAAGGCGCGGGCCTCGACCCGCGCCTTTTTTCGTTGGGCTTCCGAAAAGTCAGTCCTTCTCGAAGATACCGGCCTTGGCAACCACGCCGGCAATGGCGCCGCCGATCAGCGGCGCGACGATGAACAGCCACAGCTGGCCGATCGCCGCAGTTCCCGAAAACAGCGCCGGTCCGATCGAACGGGCCGGGTTGAGCGATGTGCCGGTCACCGGGATGATGGCGAAGTGCAGGCCGGCCAGCGTCAGGCCGATTACGAGGCCGGCGAAGGCCGTGGTGTGCTTGGCGTTGGTGACGCCGAGGATCACCGTGACGAAGGTGAAGGTGCCGATCAGCTCCCACAGCAAGGCCGAGCTGACGCCCCATTTCGTCACATCCCAGCCATTGGCGCCGAAGCCGCCGGTATGGCCGCCGACCTGTCCGGAGACGATGATCCACAGTGCCAGCGACGCGATGATGGCGCCGATGACCTGCGCTATCCAATAGGGAATGACATCCCTGGCCGGCATCCGCCCGGCGAGGAACACACCGAGCGTCACCGCCGGATTGAGGTGCGCGCCCGAAATCGGGCCGATCGCATAGGCCGCCGCGATCAGGCCGATGCCGAACGCCAGACCGATACCTTCCTGGCCAAGCGGCAGCGCGCCGCCGAAGCCGCCTGTCACCACCGAAGCCGTGCCGATGAACACCAATAGAAACGTGCCTAGAACTTCCGCCAGATAAGTCTTCATTGCCCTCTCCTCGTATCGACCCGCGGCTCCGCCTTTTCTGCGACGCGAATCACCGCGCAAAGAGTATTCGCAACCGGAAAACTTGGAAAGCAGAGCAGTTCGCAAGCCGCTATGCTTGTGAGCGCCAGACATGCACATTAGAGACTTGTAATGTATTGATGAATTGTTTGGTTACGCATGCCGGCGCCCGCTTGGTGGCGGCGGCTCGCGATGCACCAACCCACACTCGTCACCCCTTGCATGGATTGTCTCGCCGTCGGGGAAACAGAACTGTTTCAATCAGGACACGAAAAGCTCTAAGAGCAGGGCCGGATTTTGTTTTGCTGAGTAATGGAAGACGACAATGAGACTGGGCGGGCGGCTGGCGGCAGCCATTGAAGTGCTTGACGACATTGGCCGGCGCCACCGGCCGGTGGCTGATGCGCTGAAGGACTGGGGCCTGTCGCACCGCTTCGCAGGTGGCGGCGACCGCGCCGCGATCGGCAACATCGTCTACGACGCGCTGCGCCGCAAGCGCTCGGCCGGCTGGCTGCTCGGCAAGGACACGCCGCGCGCCATCGGCTTCGGCGCGCTGCTGCTCGAATGGGGCCAGACGGCGCAGTCGCTGAACGAGGTGCTCGAGGGCGACAGGTTCGCGCCGCCGCTGCTTACCGCCGACGAACTGACAACGCTCGGCGGTCGCCGGCTCGCCGATGCGCCGCCGGCTGTCAGGGCAGATATCCCCGACTGGTGCATGCCGCTGTTCGAGCGCGCGTTCGGCACGGCCTGGGTGGAAGAGGGTGCCGCGCTGGCGACACGCCCGCCGCTCGACCTCAGGGTCAATACGCTCAAGGCCGATCGCGGCAAGGTGCTGGCCGAGTTGGCGGAGACCGGCGCCAAGCCTGCGCGGATCGCGCCGCACGGCATCCGCATCCCGCCGATCGAAGGCGACGGCAGGCACCCGAACGTGCAGGCCGAGCCGGCCTTCCAGAAAGGCTGGTTCGAGGTTCAGGACGAGGGTTCGCAGATTGCGGCCGAACTGGCCGGCGCCGAACCTGGAATGCAGGTGCTCGATTTTTGCGCCGGCGCCGGCGGCAAGACGCTGGCGCTGTCCGCGGCGATGGACAATCGCGGCCAGATCTTCGCCCACGACGCCGAGAAGGCCAGGCTGGCGCCGATCTTCGACCGCATCCGCCGCTCGGAAAACCGCAATGTGCAGATCGTCACCAGGCCGGCCGAACTCGCGCCGCTCGGCAGGCATATGGACATCGTCCTGATCGATGCGCCCTGCACCGGCAGCGGCACGTGGCGGCGCCGGCCGGATGCCAAATGGCGGCTGACACAGAGGCAACTCGACGCGCGCAAGGGCGAGCAGGAGACGATACTCGATGCCGCCAGCGACTTCGTCAAACCCGGCGGCCTGCTGGTCTACATCACCTGTTCGGTGTTCGACGAGGAAAATGGCGACCAGGTTTCGGCGTTCCGGGACCGCCATCCCGGTTTTGTCCCTGTCGATCACCGCCAGCTTTGGGACAGCCGTTTTGCGGGCCGCGAAGCGGCCATGCGGATAGGCGCTGCGGGCGGCATTTCGCTGTCACCGTTGCTGAGCGGCACCGACGGTTTCTATTTCTGTGCGCTGCGCCGCGCCGGCTGAACCATTGCCATGGACACAGAGCCGGGGCCGAATGCTGCAGTGCAGCATTTGCGATTGCCTGCCGTCCACCCCTCTGCGATAAATGACTGTGCAATAAGATTTGCCGAGAAATGAAGGGCGACGGCCATGGCAGCAAAGATCGTTCCTGCTCCCGATTATGAGGACCGCGTCAGGACGTCCTTTGCGCGCCAGAACGCGATGATGACGATTGGCGCCGAGCTGACGTTGGTGACGCCCGGCATCATCGAGATCGAAATGCCCTATTCGGCGGCTCTGACGCAGCAGCACGGCTTTCTCCATGCCGGCGTCATTTCGACGGCTCTCGACTCGGCCTGCGGCTATGCGGCATTCTCGCTGATGCCGGAAAATTCCGGCGTGCTGACCATCGAGTTCAAGGTCAATCTGCTGGCGCCCGGCAGGGGCGAGCGCTTCCTGTTCCGCGGCTCGGTGACCAAGCCTGGCCGCACCATCATCGTCGCCGACGGCCAGGCCTATGCGTTCGCCGTCGATGGCGAGGCCAAGCTGATCGCCACGATGACCGGAACGATGATGACGGTGCTCGGCCGCGACGGTATCGAAGGCTGAGGAACGGGCAGGGGAGGATCGATGATCATGGCCGGCAAGGCACCTGGTGAGCTCACCCCGATCTCCGGCAAGTCCGTTCTCTTCGTCATGGCGGTCGAAGCCGAATACGGTCCACACCTGCAGCGGCTGTTCACGCCGCTGATGACCGGCGTCGGACCGGTCGAGGCCGGCGTCGGACTTAGCGCCGAACTGTCCCGGCTGAAGACCGAAAAGGCGCTGCCCGATCTCGTCGTGTCGCTCGGGTCGGCGGGCAGCCGGACGCTGGAGCAGACTGAAATCTACCAGGCCGTTTCAGTCGCCTACCGCGACATGGACGCCTCGCCCCTGGGGTTCGAGAAGGGCGCCACGCCGTTCCTCGACCTGCCTATCAGCGTGCCGCTGCCGTTCAGAGTTCCTGGCATGAGGCAAGCGACGCTGTCGACCGGTGCGGCAATCGTCACCGGCGCCGCCTACGACGCGATCGCGGCCGACATGGTCGATATGGAGACCTTCGCCTGCCTGCGCGCCTGCCAGCTGTTCGACGTGCCGCTTATTGGCCTGCGCGGTATTTCCGACGGGGCAGCCGATCTGAGGCATGTCGGCGACTGGACCGAATATCTGCACGTCATCGACGAGAAGCTGGCCGCGGCGGTGCAACTGCTGGAACAGGCGATCGCCTCCGGCGCAATCGAGTTTGATCTGTCGCGTGAAGATGCGGAATCGGAATGAGAGAGAGGCCTCGCAACCCATTGCGCCGACTCGTTTCTTTCTCTAAACGCTCGCCATGAAAACAGCCAATCATCCCGACACCGTCCTGATTGTCGATTTCGGCAGCCAGTTTACCCAGCTGATCGCCCGCCGCATCCGCGAGGCCGGCGTCTTTTCCGAGATCGTGCCCTTCCAGTCGGCCGAGGCGGCGTTCAAGCGCATCAATCCGAAGGCGGTGATCCTGTCCGGCGGCCCGGCCTCGACCGCCGACATCGGCAGTCCGCGCGCGCCGCAGATCGTCTTCGACGCCGGCGTGCCGGTGCTCGGCATCTGCTATGGCCAGATGGCGATGTGCGTGCAGATGGGCGGCGTCGCCGAAAGCTCCGACCATCGCGAATTCGGCCGCGCCTTCGTCGAGATCGCCAAGGACAGCCCGTTGTTCGAGGGCCTGTGGGCGCCCGGCCAGCGCCACCAGGTGTGGATGAGCCACGGCGACCGCGTCATCTCCCTGCCCAAGGGGTTCGAGGTGCTCGGAAAATCGGAGGGCTCGCCCTTCGCCATCTTCGGCAATGTCGAACGCAAGATGTACGGCCTCATGTTCCACCCCGAAGTGGTGCATACGCCGGACGGCGCCAGGCTGCTCCAAAACTTCGTCCACAACATCGCCGGTATTGAGGGCGACTGGACGATGCGCGCTTACCGCGAGCACGCGGTCGAGACGATCCGCAAGCAGGTCGGCCAGGGCAAGGTGATCTGCGCGCTTTCAGGCGGCGTCGATTCCTCTGTCGCAGCACTCCTGATCCACGAGGCGGTCGGCGACCAGCTTACCTGCATCCTCGTCGACCACGGGCTGATGCGCAAGGACGAGGCATCGGGCGTGGTGGAGATGTTTCGCCAGCATTACAATCTGCCGCTGATCCTGGTCGACGCTGCGGACCGTTTCATCGGCGCGCTCGAGGGCGAGTCGGACCCCGAGAAGAAGCGCAAGACCATCGGGCGGCTGTTCATCGAGGTGTTCGAGGAGGAGGCCGAGAAGCTCGGCGGCGCCGATTTTCTGGCGCAAGGCACCCTCTATCCCGATGTCATCGAAAGCGTCTCTTTCAGCGGCGGACCGTCGGTGACGATCAAGTCGCACCATAATGTCGGCGGCTTGCCCGAACGCATGGACATGCAGCTGGTCGAGCCGCTGCGCGAATTGTTCAAGGACGAGGTGAGGGCGCTCGGCAAGGAACTCGGCCTGCCCGACAGCTTCATCGGCCGGCATCCGTTCCCCGGTCCCGGTCTCGCCATCCGCTGCCCGGGCGGCATCACCCGCGAAAAGCTGGAGATCCTGCGCGAGGCCGACGCCATCTATCTCGACGAGATCCGCAAGGCCGGCCTCTACGACGCCATCTGGCAGGCTTTCGCCGTGCTGCTGCCGGTGCAGACCGTCGGCGTGATGGGCGACGGCCGCACCTACGAGTTCGTCTGCGCGCTGCGCGCCGTCACCTCGGTCGACGGCATGACGGCGGATTTCTACCACTACGACATGGCCTTCCTCGGTGCCGCCGCTACGCGCATCATCAACGAAGTGCGCGGCATCAACCGCGTCGTCTACGACGTGACGAGCAAGCCCCCAGGTACAATCGAGTGGGAGTGACGAGGAGTACTGCGGAGTAGAAGAGGATAGAGCAGCATGTTTAAAGCGATGTTGGCTCGGCGATAATAGTCAATAGTCCCAGCCCCCGGCCACCCGGCGACGGCATAGACGAAGCATCTGGCCGATCGGCGAATGTCTGGAACGACCGTCCCACAGAGAAGGGTGGAGCAGCCTAGCCTTGCTGGGTTTGACACCCGGGGTCCGCGGCAACTGCCACCGGCGAGGCGTTGCATCTGCCGGCCACGTATCCTTTCGCTGGGTTCATCCGTCTTAGCTGTTCATGGGCACGGTCATCCTTGACATCGCCCTCCTGGACGAATTGGAGCGTGACAAATGAACAGCAAGCAGAGCCTAGCGAACAAGATACACTACGACACGCTCGCGGAGGCTTTCCGCAGCGGTCGAGAATCGCCACAGGAAGCATCCGAGTGGTCCGTTTTGACGGCAGAACCGGGCGGCGTCGATTACGTCGAGACGAACGTCGGCGACAAGACCGCGCTGTGGGTTCAGCCAAAAACGGCAGCCAAAGACCGGGTCATGCTTTACCTGCACGGCGGTGGCTATGTCGGCGGATCGATCTGGACCCATCGCAAGATGGTCGGACACCTTGCTAAGGCGATCGGCTGTTACGCTCTGCTCGCTACGTACGACTACGTTTTCCAGAGCAAGTTTCCGCGCCAAATCGAGCAGGCCGTGACCGCGTTCGAATGGCTCGCCGAGCAGGGTGTCGCGCCGAAGCACACCATAGCTGCAGGCGATTCCGCTGGTGCTGGCCTGATCGTTGCGGCGGCGATGAAACTCCGTGATGCGGGACGGCCGCTGCCGGCCGCGATCCTCAGCATCTCTGGCTGGTATGATCTGTCGGCGAGCGGGCACTCTTACGAAAGCAACCGCGAGAAGGACGCCTTCTTCCAGAAGGCGGTCGTGGATATGCTGGTATCGCAAGTCCTTGCAGGGACCGATCCCCGGCATCCACTCGCCAGCCCGATCTTTGCCGATCTGAAGGGCCTGCCGCGGATCTATCTGCAAGTGGGCGGAGACGAAACCCTGCTCGACGACAGCCGAGCGCTCGCCGACCGCGCGAAAGCCGCCGGCGTCGAGGTGCGCATAGACGTATTTCCGGGGATGCTGCACTCGTTCCAGATGATGGCCGGCCGCGCTCCCGAAGCCGACGACGCGATCGCGCGGTTGGCACAATGGGTTCGCCCCAAGCTTGGTCTGGCCGCAACCGCGGAAACACGCGCTGAAGGTCAGGAGGTCGCATGACTGGCAAATTGAAACCAAGATGTGGCAGCTGAAGGACATGCCCGAACGACCGACCGGCCTGTTCGATGCGCGATATCGCGCCTTCCTCGAGACGGTGTCAGGCGTCCGCGCCCAACTGCATCGCTACTGCGCCCGCATGACGGCCTCACGCCTCGACGGTGAGGATCTCGTGCAGGAGACGCTGTTCGAGGCCTATACGAACATTGAGACCCTCGACGATGCCCGCCGGCTGAAGCCCTGGCTGTTTCGCATCGCTCACAATCGCTGCATCGACTTTCTGAGGCGACGCGATGTGCGCGAGCGCGCGGAGCACGCCTATTCGGACGACATCGGCGTTGTCTCTGCAGAGCCGGCAGCGACCGATGCACGCCGCGCCATCGAACGGCTGGTTGGCCACTTGCCGCCCAAGGAGCGCGCCTGCATCCTCCTGAAGGACGTGTTCGACTATTCGCTGGAAGAGACCGCAGAACTCGTGGACTCGACGGTTGGGGGCGTCAAATCCGCGCTCTCCCGCGGACGGGCGAAGCTCGCCGACTTGCCCCCTGAACCTGCCGGTGAACCGAACCGTCCGCTTGATCCCGACACCGCGCGGCTCTTGCAGCGCTATGTTGACCTCTTCAACCGCCATGACTGGGATGGCGTGCGGAGCCTCACCAGCGCCGATGCTCGGTTGCGGGTCGCCGACTGCTTCGACGGCCTGCTCAGAAGTTCTCCCTATTTCGTCGAATACGAGCGAAACCCGGAGACGTGGACCATGGAGTTGGGGGCGATCGACGGAGAGCCTGTCCTGATCGTGCTCTTCCAGCGAGGCGACCGGTGGCTGGTCGCGTGGCCGGTTCGTGTCCATGTCGCCGGTCGCGTCATCGATCGCATCGAAGATTATTATGGCTGTCCATGGATGTTGGGAAACGCCGCGGAATCCGACCTGAAACTCATGACTGGGCCAGCCATTTTGGGAAGAGCATAAGGCGACGATTTCTCACTTCTGGCCTGGCGGAGTTACGATGGTGCGTCCTCAACGAAAAATCGTGGCGTGCCTCGGATCGAGCAGCACGGCGGGCAAGGGCCAGGCATTCGATTGGATGGCGGAGCTCCGCCGGCGGCCGGGCAACGGGCAATTTGAGTTCCGGAATTTTGGCGTCGGCGGCGACTTGGCCTACAACGCGCTGCAGCGGTTGCCGGATGTGCTCGCCTGTCGTCCCGACAAGGTCATCGTCTGGGTCGGCGGGAATGATGTTCTCACGCTCGTGTCACGCAAAGTGCGGCGGTTCTTTACGTTTTGGAAGCGTCTGCCCCGCACGCCTTCGCCCGATTGGTTCCACGAGAATCTGGCCGAGATAGCACGCAGGCTGAAGCTCGAGACGGCGGCGGACATCGGCCTTTGCTCGCTCCCTCCGATAGGAGAAGCGCCGGATTCGGACGACCCGTTCCAGAGCGAGCTCAACCGGCGGATCAAGGAATATTCTGCGATCGTGGCGGCCATCGCGCACGAGGAACGCTGCGGCTATGTCCCCCTCCATGAGGCGCTCACCGAGGCGGTTCGCGCCTCGCCTGGCCGGGCCTACACGGCGTTCAACTTTCTTCCATTCTATCGCGATGCTTTTCGCGTACTGGTGCTGCGGCAGAGCCCGGACGATGTCGCACGCCGAAATGGCTGGCAGTTTCACACCGACGGCGTGCACTTGAACAGCCGCGCAGGGCGGATCGTGGCGGATCGCATGCAGAAGTTCATTGACGCCTGAACCTGTGCGGCCGTGTCCGATTGTGCAGCTGTCTGAATTGTCTTATCGCGCAGGCTGTCGGCATTTTTCTCAGGTTCGGCCCAACTGATCTCGCGTAGTGACGGTACTTCTCTCGCTCACGCCAAACTACGCTATGGGCTCGATGAGACGAGAAATCGACCGATTCATGCCGGTAGTCGCTGGAACCGACTAGATTTCCACCATCGAAGTTCCCCTGCAAATTTCTGACGGATCGCGGAGTCGATCTTTTGGCGAAGGCCGAAAAGCTTTGTGCTTCTGAAACAGCACATTACAATACGTCGCGAGGATCGAGTGGGAGGGCCGCTCGGAGCTTTTGGCGGTGCTTTTCGTATCCGATAGAGCATTCTAAAAAGTACCGTCATTCGTTCTTAGGGTTTGACGGTACTTTTCTGTGCGTCAACGCTTTGAAATATATAACGGAAATTGCCCGTAGCATGACATTTTCCGCGCCGACGGTACTTTAGTTATCGACATACATAGTTTCAGCTTTGGCTGCGGTGCCGATCGGTGTTCCGGACCTGATCGCATATCGTCGGATGGCACCGTCGCATCACCTATCAAACGTTGTCCCGACTGCTGCCGGATCTGCGATGGAGAGAAGCGTCGACCGCATCCAGGCGGGAGCTTGGACCGCGGTAGATGCGAGCGTCTTTTTATCGTTGGGAGAAAGATGAGGTGCCGCGATCTGTGCAAGCTCGGCCGCGCGCGCCGGCCCAATATGACGAAGCGCCTGGACGACGTCCCGGCCAAGCTGCCCGGAGCAATCAAATGCTTATCCGCCCGCGTGGTCGTTGCCACCGTGCGCGGCGATGAACATGGCGACGGCCGACCGGCAATAGGATTCGATTTCGTTGTCGTCCTCTGCTCTCGCCTCATCGAAGCGTGCGATAATCAGGAGATCGGATCCTTTGAAAAGCGCAGCAAACAAGCGGGCGGACCGGAGAGGATCGGGCACGTTCAGAATCGCCTTCGCGTGCAACTGACGCAACAGGGCCTCGATTTGGGCGATGACATGGGCGGGACCGGCTTCGTAATGGAGCTTGCTTAACGACTTTTGATTCGTCTTGTCGGCCATGATCATGGCTTCGACACTGCGGACGTCCGGGCTCAACAGCGTGCGAAGCAGGGGTAATCCCACCGCCATGAGCTGATCTTCGGCCGAACCGTCGACGCCTTCAAAAAGAGCCTGTGGTGCAAACTGATGGCAGCGGGTCGCGATGGCCGCGCTGAACAGCGCCTCCTTGTTCTCGAAGTGCCGATAGATGCTAAGCTTGGATATCTTCGCCCGCTGGGCGACCTTGTCCAATGTCGTCGCTTGAAAACCCAATTCCACAAAGAGTTCGCACGCGGCGTCGACTATCGTTTGGCCAAGCGCCTCGTTGGCGGGCCGGCCGCGCCGGCCCTGGCTGTTTACAGTCACGACAATTCCCGTACTTGACAGTATCCTAATTCTTGCATTACGATACCATGTAGTATCTGAAATGTGCAAGCCAATGGGTAGGTTTCAACCTGTCCTCCAAATCAAGTTTCCCGGGCGCCCGGCGATATCGAATGCGGCATTGTCCGGCCGGTCAACACAGTGATGGGCGACTTTCTCGTCGATGCCGAAGCCCTGCTCGCTGCCGGTCTCGAGCGCGTATCGCTGGACGATATTCGCGCCAGGCCCAGCCCAACCCCCCTCCATCCACAACACGGAGTTTATCACCATGGATGACGTCATCATCATCGGCGGCAGCTTTGCCGGTCTCGCCGGCGCCCTGCAGCTCGGCCGTGCCCGCCGCAAGGTCACCGTTCTCGATACCGGCCTGCCGCGCAATCGCTTCGCCGGCCACTCGCATGGCCTGCTCGGTCACGATCACAAGCCACCGCTGGACATCCTGGCCGAGGCGCGGCAGCAGCTGGCGCGTTATCCCACGATCAGGCTGGTCAGCGCCCGGGCCGACAGCGTCTCCGGCGCCATCGACGATTTCTCCGTCCTCACTGGCGATGGCGAAAGCCTTGGGGCGCGCCGCCTGATCCTGAGCTATGGCGTCGCCGACCAGATGCCTGATGTTCGGGGCTTTGCCGAAGGCTGGGGCACGTCCATCGTGCCCTGTCCCTATTGCGACGGCTTTGAAGTCGCCGGCCAGCATTGGGGCCTTATCTGGTCCGGCCCGCAGTCGCAAAATTATGTCAGGCTGTACCACGATTGGACCGACACGTTGACGCTCTTCGCCGATGGTCACGACATTCCACCCGATATCCGGGCCGATCTGGCGCGCCGCAACATACCTGTCGTCGATGGCCGGATAACCGAGATCGCCCATCACGGGGGCCATATTGCCACCGTCAATCTCGATACCGGCCGCAATGTCGCAGTCGACATCCTGTTCGCCCATCCGCGCAACAAGCCGTCCGCAAGCCTGCATGAATCACTGGGCCTCGCCACGGTGGATACGCCCCTCGGCATCGCCCTCAAGGTCGACGAGCGCCGCGAAACCAGCATGCCCGGCATCTACGCCGCCGGCGACCTCGCCAACCCCCTCATGGCCTCGGTCACCACGGCATCATCGCACGGCGCGATGGCGGGCATCTTCGCCCAGCAGTCGATGCTGGTTTGAGAGCACAGATACCCTTCTCCGGTTGCCGCGGGCCATCATATTATGAAGGTTGCGGGCCGGTGCCACGGAAACGCGGGGCCCCTCTCCCCTGAGGGGCGTCTTTGGCCGGTCAGCTGCGTCAGATCATCACGAAAGAGGATGCCGCTAACCTTCGACGCCTCATGGCTCTTCGAAATCCACTTTCGCACTATCGGAACATCAATGATCCGGTAAATCTATCGCGACGCGTCTTGGACTCGCAGCGCCGGTAGAGCACCATCTACTAAGCGATGCCAGCTTTGCAATCAGCATGGCGGTCAGGCTTCTGGCGCTACCACCGTTCCGACTGAGCGGCCGAACTATCCTCGACGAGGACATTTGATTGCGGCCCACCGCGCACGTCGGCCTCAGAATGCGTTTCCGAATGCGGTAGTGCTCCAGCGTAGAATGGCGCGCAAAAAGGTGGTTGAGGCGGACGCGCACGACGAGACCACCTCGGTTGGTCGTGTTGCCAATGAGGTTGATGATGGTCTCGTAGGTCCGCAGAGGGCGGCGACGACCTCGTCGGGGTTCTCTTCCGCGTAGTGAAGAGCCAAGCGGCCGACCCGCGAGATCGACGACTTCATGACCGTCCCACGCTCGCGCCCAGGGTGATAAGAAGCTCGTCCAGTTGCTCGAACGTCTCGACCATTGCATCCGCCGCCCCGGTGCCGGCAGCGTCGAGAACTTCCTTCGAGGGATAGAGCTCGTGCAGGACCAGCAGCGTCTTGCCACCTTTTTCCTCGAAGGTCACCGTGGTCACGGGCCCACCCTCACCATCTTCCTCATTGGTCCAGACGAGGCGCGAGTGCGCTGTCACTTCGAGGTACGTGCCGAAGAACACCATAGCATCGGGTTCGAACTCGAGACGGTACTTGCCCCCGACACGAACATCCATTTCGCAGGAACGCAGGAGCATGCCCATCGACTTCGGCACCCACCACAGCTTGAACAGCTCGGGCTTGGTCCACGCCTCGAACACGATGCGCGCCGGGGCGTCAAAGGTTCGCGTAACGACTAGCTCACGCTCGGACTTCCGTTCCACCGTCGTGCGGTTCTTCATGGGGGTAGGCTCACTCTCACTTCCTGCGTCCATCGACCTTCTCCTTCTGTTTCAGTTCCTCGATAACCTTATCCAACTCGTCGAAGCGTGCGTCCCAGAGCTGGTTGTACCTCTCGATCCATGCCGCCTCTTCCTCTAGTCGGCGCAGGCCGAGCTTGCAGGTCCGCACGCGTCCGACCTTCTCCGTGGTCACGAGCCCCGCCTGCTCCAAGACGCCGACATGCTTTTTCATGCCCGTGAGGGTCATGTGGAACTTTTCGGCAAGGTCCGTGATCGAAGCGTCTGCACGTCCGAGATGCTCCAGAACGCCGCGTCGGGTGGCGTCCGAGAGCGCGGCGAACGAGGCATCGAAGCGGATCCGACCATACTGAACCATGTGGTTCAGTATGTAACACACGGATTAGCGGCATTCAAGGGGAGGCCGAGCGCGCGCTGCGTTGGTTCTCCATTGAGTGTAGAAAAAATTGCGCCGTTAGATCAGGGCGTTGCCATACTCAAGAACAATCGAGTGGGAGTGAGGGGCGTGCTGTGGAGTAAAGTAGGATAGGATATCGCGCTGTAGGCGATACCAGCACAGCAAAAGTAGCCGAGAGTTCTCAATTTCGCGATGACTGGGATCAGCCGGCATTAGCGTCGGCTCCGATGATACAAACCCTCGACTGCAGAGGTCACGTTCCGAGGGTTTGTATCAAATCCGGCTGCGCCTGGTGTGGGGCGGTCGCGACCAGCATTCCTTGTCGAGCGCCTTCGACTATGGCTAGTTCCGCGATGCCTTCTTTGGTTTCGCGGCCACGTCCGGGACGCTTCGTGAAAGAGATCGCCGATGTCGTGTCGCCCTAACGCAGCAATAACCGAGCACAACGCACCCGCCTCCGGCCAGAGTTTTTTGGAGCTGCCCTTGTCGCCGTGGGCGGGACTCTCGCCACGATCAATCAGAAGGCATATGCAATGACAACAACATCTCAAGATAGTCGTTATTCGCGCGGTCTTGAAATCTTACGGCAGATTGGCGGAGAGAATTTCGACGCGCCGATTAATAGTCTTGCCGAGACATCCGTCGACCTTTCTCGTTTCACCGTAGAATACCCATACGGAGACATTCTATCGCGGCCAGGTCTCGACCTCCCATTGCGTCAGCTGTGCACTATTTCAATGCTGCTTGCCGACGGAAGCGCCCAGCCGCAGTTGAAGTTTCATATGGCGGGCTTCCTCAACGCCGGCGGCGAGCCAAAGGCGCTCATCGAACTCATGTTTATATCTGTAGCGCTCCTCGGCTTCCCGCCAACGGTAAATGCGATCGGCCTTATTCGTGCGGTGTTCGCTGAGCGCAAGCTCGCTTTTGAACCCATCGAGCCCTCCGCAGGCGATGGATCGACACGCCGACAGGCCGGGTTGGAGGCGCTCGACCGGCTCTCTGGAGGCGATGTGCAGGAATATTTCGATGGCTTTGCTGCCGGTTCGCCTGACCTCGCGCAACTCTCCATCGAGTTCGCCTTTGGTGAAATGCTGGCGCGCGACGGCCTCGAACAAAAAGCCAAACTGTTAGCAATCATCTCGATGCTTGCTGCCAGCGGCAATCGTGCGGCGGCCCTCCGTCTTCATCTCGCCGGCGCGCTTGCCCATGGCGTGACGCGAGAGGAAATCATCGAGGTGCTGATCCAGCTCAGCGTCTATCGGGGTTTTCCGGCGGCGCTCAACGCGTTCGCCGTCGCCAAGGATATCTTCGCTGCCGGGTCGCCAACGATTGCGGCAAACGTCCCCCCACCCGCCGTGGTCGCGAGCCGCGCAGACCGGTTGGAACGCGGGCGTGCTACGCTTGCGGAGACGTCCGGTTCATCGGGCGATGCCGTTGTCCGCAGTTTCGATGACGTCGCACCTGATCTCGGTCGAATGATCGTCGAGCATTCTTATGGTGAGGTGTTCTCGCGGAGCGGAATCGACATGAAGTCTCGGGAACTCAGCGCCTGCGCTGCTCTAGCAGCCGTTGGGTCTGCCACGGCAGAGATTCCGCTTCGCGTGCACATCAACGCCGCGTTGAACGTTGGCGCGACGCGGGAAGAAATCCTGGAAACGCTCATAAACCTCACTCCTTACAGCGGCTATCCCGCGACACAGCAGGCGGTTCGTATCGCAGCCGAGGAATTCTCTAAGCGCGGTTAGTCCCAAAAAGGGCAGATCACCTCAGGGGTTTTCAAAACGGCGGACGACGGCCGATAACCGCGGAGCGGACGTAGGAGAGGCCGTCGCGAAACGGTCTCTCTCGCCCATGCGCTTTACTGCTGACGGTCTTTTATCAGGCGCTATGCCGAATGTGCGTGTGCCTGCGAAGCGGAAAATCGACCAATTGATGTCGATAGTCACTCCTTCTTGAACAAATCCTGGAAGATGAGCTGGCCCCAAGTACGGCCGCGTGCGTGCACCAGCGCGCCACCCTCGTTGAGCTTTCCCAGCTTGACGGGTGCGAACCCGAGTTGTTTGGCCAAGGCCGCCACGGGAGCGGTCGCGTCCTCGTCGTCGCTCGACAGAAAGACGACCCGGTGGCCGCCGTCGACGACCGGATCCGCAGCCAGGGTGGCCGCAACCAGGTGATTGAAAGCTTTGACGAGCTTGGCGCCGATGAACGCCTTCGCGATGACGACGGAGGACGGGAGACCGTCCAGCTCTTCAGGGACTGGAAACACGTTCGTCGCGTCGATGACTGTCTTGCCTTCCCAGCTCGGCAGGGTCTTCGCAATCTCGCGGTGCTCCCAGAACGGGATTGCCAAGATGATCGTGTCGGCCTCGAGTGCTTCCCGCAGCGACTTGGCGACGACCGTGGGGCCGATCGCCCGAGCCTGCGGCGCCAACGCCTCGGGCGGCCGGCGGCTCGCGACGGTCACGTCGATGTTTTTACGGGCGAAGGCGTGGGCGAGGGCCTGGCCTATCTTACCGAATCCTACAATCGCGTAGCTCATAATACTTCTCCAATCCGTGTTGGTATTGATTCCCCCGGCCTTCAGATGGCCGAGAAGCCGCCATCAACAGACAACTCCACCCCATTCACGAAGCTCGAATCGTCGGAAGCAAGAAACAGCGCGGCCGTCGCAATTTCCTCAGGACGCCCCATCTTTCCCCGCGGGATCAGGGATTCGAACATCTGCTTCGCCTCCTCGGTGAGAACTTGGTCCTGCATCGGTGTGGCGATCGGCCCCGGGTGCAGCACGTTCACCCGGATATTCCTGCCCTTGAGTTCGTTGAGCCACCCGCGCGCGAATGCGTGCAGCGCCGCCTTGCTCCCCGCATACACACTGTAACCAGGAAAACCCTTTACCGAAGCAACTGACCCGGTCATGAAGATCGATCCGCCATCGTTGAACAGCGGCAACGCCTTCTGCACCGTAAACAGCGTGCCGCGCGTATTCAGGCCGAAGGCCGCATCGAAGTGCTGCTCGGTAATCTCGCCCAGTGGGACAGCTTCGCCCGTGCCGGCGCTCGCATACAGGACGTCGATCCTGCCCTTTTCCCGCTTGACTGTATCGAACAGGCGGTCGAGGTCGTCGAGATTGGCCGCGTCGCCGCGCACGCCGGTCACGTTTCGGCCGATCAGCTTGACGGCCTCGTCCAGCGCCTCCTGTCTCCGGCCCGTGATGAAAACATAGGCGCCTTCTTCAACGAACCGCTTGGCGCTCGCCAGCGCCATGCCGCTCGATCCGCCCGTGATGACTGCAACCTTACCCTCAAGCTTTCCCATGACTTCTCCTTTCGTGGTGTCGGGACAGCATCTGCCTCCGAGAACCTCGAAATGGGTCCGCCGGCGTCAGTTATTGAGTGCGGAAGCGCGCACATCGGTGGTGCGAAATCGATCCGGCTGGACGACTGGCGCTATGACCGGTGTCCGCCGTTCGGAATTGGGCCGCGCTCGCCGACATAGGCTATGATGACCGCGCGTATTGCTGTTCGGTGTGTTAGATACGGGCTTTGGAAGGCGCACCCCGCGGTGCGGGATTGCACCATGATCGACTGGGACGACGTTCGCTACTTTCTTGCCGTCGCGCGCGGAGGCTCGGTGCGGGCTGCCGCCGAGCGCCTCGGGGTCAACCACACCACAGTGCTGCGGCGCCTTGCCCAACTGGAGGAGCGGCTGGGGGCGCAGATGTTCGAGAAGCTGCCCTCGGGCTACCGCCTGACGGCTGCGGGCGAGGAGGTCCTCGAGTTCGCGGAGCAGATGGAGGCGTCGTCGAACCGGCTGGAGACGCGAATCTTCGGGCGCGACCAGGGCGTACGCGGACTCTTGCGGGTGACGCTGGCACCGCCCCTCGCGACACACCTGCTCATGCCGGACTTCGCCGATTTCGCGCGCCTGCATCCGGACATCGAGATGGAAATCTTGTCGTCCGGCGAGCTGGCAAATCTGACCAACCGAGAGGCCGATGTCGCGATCCGCGTCGTTTACGACCGCAAAACCCTGCCGCTCAATCTTCACGGCCTGAAGGGACCGGAGCTGTTCGGCGGCGTCTACATGTCTCGCGATCGACTAACCGCATGGCGTGCGGGTTCGTCTGATCCCATCCGGTGGATCGTCATAAGCATTCATGGCATCCCGGACTGGGCCCGCGAGGGTGAGGTTCGCACCACGGGGGTTCCATTCAGGACCACGGACGGCGAGGCGCAGATCGTTGCAGTACGGCAAGGGCTGGGGATGACGACACTGCCGTGCTTCGTCGGGGATGCCGACCCCCTCCTGGTGAGGGTGCCGGGCGCCGACCTGCACATGCATGGAACGCTCTGGCTTCTCACGCAGGGGGAGACACGCAAGACGAAGCGCGTGCGGCTCTTCACGGAGTTCGTATCCCGCAGGCTCGCCGCGTACGCGCCGCTTCTCGCGGGGCTGTCCATATCGCGCGACTGACGTCCGGCAGGTAGTCGATGGCGCGGTCTCAAGCGTACCGCAGCCCGATGTAAATCTCGCGACGGTCTTTTTGGGAACTGCCGGTACGGCTCGGCCGGCGGTCGTCAGAAAGAAATCGATTGATTGATACCGATAGTCGCTGAAACCGAGCAATCGCGGACCGTCGAAATGGTGTTTGAAATCAAGAGCGCAAATTTCTGACGGATCGGCAAGACGTTCTTCGTCGTGAAAGCGGCGCTGTGACCGGCAGGTGTCACAGCTTCCCTATTCCGTTGTGCTAGCTTTTTTTCTGCGCCGATTGGTATGCGACTGCGCGACGGCCATTTTCAACTCGGGTGTGAGCTCCAACGGCGCATTCTCCGCTCCATGTGGGTTCTGTAGCCCCTGGACCTGGACGGTCGGAAATGGGAGTTCGATGCCCTGCTCCTTGAAGACCTGGCGCAGGCGTACATAGAACTTGCGTTTCATACCGAACGCGCCTCCCGGTCTGGTTGTGGCCTTGACCCTCAACACGATGCCGTATTCGCCGAACTCCTGTACGCCCTGCATCTTGATCGGGTCGAGCACCCAGTGTTTGAACTCTGGATCTTCCGCCAGTTCGAGGCCGATCCGCTTGATCAGCTTGCGAGCGAAGTCGATATCGGTGTCATAACCAACGGTGATGTTGAATTTGTCGATAACCCAGTCACGGCTCTGGTTCTGGACTGCCCCGAGTTCACCGAAAGGTATCGTGAACAGCGGACCACGATGGTGGCGCAGCTTCACCGAGCGCAGCGAAAAGCTTTCCACAGTACCCTTGTAATTGCCCGATGAAATGTATTCGCCAACACGAAACGCATCATCGAGCAGAAAAAACACGCCTGAAATAACGTCCTTGACGATGGTTTGTGCGCCAAAGCCCACGGCGACGCCGACGACGCCGGCGCCGGCAATCAATGGGCCGATCTGGATTCCCAGCGAGGCGAGCATCATAAGCACCGCCATCACGATGATCGATGCGAGCAGAATGTTCTGGAGGATCGGCAAGAGCGTGTGCAGCCGCGCCTGTTGCGGATCGAGGACCGGAACGTCCTCGTCGCTGATCACAGGGTGCGGTGTTTCGATGCCGAGCTTTCGTTCAATCAAAGCTTTGATGATCGACCAGCCGAAGTCGGCGGCGAGGGCAATCACCACGACATTGATCAAGCCGCGCAATATGAACGTTGTCGTCGTATCGCTGTCCCGCATGGATTGCATGTCCAGACCCCAGACACGTGCGAGAAGGTAAGCCGCCGCCAGGATGAAAATCATTCGGATTCCGCGATCGATGACAGCGATCGTCACCGCCGGGATCGTGGGCCGGCCGACATCTTCCGAACCTGGCCGCAGAACGAAATTAACCCCGCGCTGCGTCACCACGATCGCCAAAGGCAGGAAGAATGCGGCGAAGGTGAACCAGAAGTATGTATTAAGGCCGGCGATACGTTGCAGGAACAGGACGACGAAATAAGCAGTCAATAGCCATGTCGCTTCCGTGTGACCGATGTGGCTCGCACCGTCTCGCTGCGTTCTTGGCCGACGCCAAATGGCAAGCAGCAGGAGCAACAGCAGCACGAAATCGGCGCCCAGTGACAGGACCATCATTCCGTCCTGATCGATGCCGAGACCTGGCAAGAGGATAAACGCGGCGCCGAAGAAGGCGAAGACGCCGACGATCCGGGGTAGCCAAAAGGACCAATGGTCAGCCGCTTCGTTGGTGATCGGCAAAGCACGAACCTCGACGGCGTTCTCGACGTTCATGAAGGAAGGAACGAGCATGGCCATGACGTACATGCGCACACCCCATGTAACGACTGCCGCCATCAGAAATGTCAGTACAATCTCGCGGATAAGCATCGGCCAGTCGAACAACATGAATGCGCCGGCGCTGCCCAGTGCGAATGAGACTATCAGCATGCTGGAATAAAGCAGGCGGCCACCAATCTTCTTGGCTCGCCCAACGGGCGTATCCTTGGGTTGCGCGATAATCCAGAGACGAAATGGGCGGGTGAGCTTGTACGTTGCCCAAGTGAGCGCCAGGCCGGCACCGATGAACATTGCAATCAGCACAAATACGCCGGCAGGCCCCTTGCTGGACATATCCTCCATTGTCTCTGCCCGAACGCGCGCGAACTGGCTTGGCAGCAAGGGCAAAGTTCGCACGATTCTTTCGATATGATGCCTGATCCCATCGAGCGTCGAGGATGCCATCGTATTCATCGGGCCTGGTGCGGCCACGGCGCTGGACGATGCGTCGGTCGGCGAAGCCCCTGGCTCGGCAGGCGCTCCCGTTGACCCGGCGTCCTGATTTCGCTGTTCGGCCACCCAGGCCTTCACTGACGGATCGTCGAGAAGCTCGAACAGCTGTTTGACCCTTTCAGGCGGGACCGTCGCCGGCGCCTGCGCCTGTGCCTGACCAGCCAACAAAAGGGCGATCCCAAAGACGAGCGGCCTGGCAATCAAGGCAAACATCGCAGTCAGGTCTCCGAGACGCCGTGCTGGACGCGCCAGATCCCTGGCCCCCAATCGTCGAGTGATGCGTGGCATCGTGCTGTAACCTTCCGGTCAAATCGGCAAGCAACGACATCTATGTCGGTTGTTGCCCTACCTTGAAGAAACCGATGTTGCGGTGCAAGACGTCATCGTTCCGAGCCGGACCTTGCGCCGGGTACTTGGCGGTGTTTATTTGGCCGCGGGGACAGGGCATTCCTCGGCCCAGGCCTCCGGCCGTTCGATGAACCGGGCATCGACGTTAAACCTCAGGAACTGATTTCCTGAGCTGACCAGGACAGACCTTTGGCGGTCGCTCGGTGGTCAACTGCTTCGCGCACCGCTGCGGACATTGGAAACCATGTGTTGCTAGAGATGCAATGCGCTTCCGGGTCGGCGCTGCCATGCGGCAAATCAGGCCGGGAGCCGCCACATTCGCACACGACCTGTACCACGCAATTCCGTTTCCTCGAGTGGGTCGCAAGCAAAATTTGGTCCAAGCAGTTGATGAGTTGCATCCGAAATACGGATTTCATCGGGCTCCGCGGACGTTTGGATACGTGCGGCGAGATTAACGGTGTCGCCCCATAGGTCATAGGCAAACCGCCTTTTGCCTATGACGCCCGCCACGATTGGTCCCGAGTGAATTCCAATTCTGAGTCTTATCGGTTCTCCTGCGAAGCGTTCGCGCTTGACCTCGTTGCGCAGTTCAAGTGCATAGTGCGCAAGGGCTTCCGCATGATCGGATCGCGCGGCGGGCAGGCCAGCGACCACCATCACACAATCGCCGATTGTCTTGATCTTTTCGCAGCCGTATTGCTCCGAGAGCAGATCCGCCGCCTTGAAGAAGTAATTTAAAATAGCGAGCGTCGTTACGGCTCCGACGCTCCGCGCTCTTTCCGTAAAACCGACGATGTCGGCAAAAAGCACACTCACGTCAGCATGGTTGTCTGCAATTTGTTCGTCCGCTTTTAAGCGCTCCGCGATCGACGCCGGAAGAATGTTGAGGAGTAGGGCTTCGGCGCGTTGGTATTCACGCGACAATCCCTCTTGGCTCGCCCTCAACGCCTCGTTCATCGATTGTAATTTCTCGTTGAGTTGACGCTCCCTCTCTTGCAGAAGCGTCATTTCATAAGCCTTCTGTTGAAGCCGCTGCCTATTGTCGCGTTCGGCAGCGGCGTCAAGAAAGAGCAGCCACACGCAGGCATTGTCAGCAAAAAGATGGAGGTCCGCGACACGCCCGCCGGGCAGTTCGACCATGGCCATATCAAATGGAAGCTCCGGGCAGGGCAACAAACCTTCCATGAATTCAAGCTGCTCGGCAACAGGCTTACCTATGCGAACTGACGAGAGTCCGTAATGTCTAACGTTACCGCCCTTCGCAGCTACGCAAAGCTGGGCGTCGATTTTTAGATATGCGACCGAGCGCTCGTTGTAGAAGAAATCGTAAATCCAGCTTCTAACTTCTCTTGGCAAGACATGCATGGTTTATTTGCTGACCATCGAAGCAAGTTGACGAAACGCGTCATCAACATGTTCACCCGAAAGCGCACTTGTTAGATAGATTTGCCATCCAAGTTCCCTCAGTTCGTCAATTTCACTATCCGATATTGCCCACCGATCGGCCAGATCGGATTTGTTGAACAGCAATACAAACGGCATAGCGCCGAATTCAGCCTCGGCCCGCTCGCGCAACGTGAGCGCCACGGCAAGAGTAGCAGCGCGTGTTCCATCGACGACAAGCACGAGCCCACTCGCACCTCGCACATAGCTGACGCGGAATGAACCGATATCGTCTTCGCCGGCCAAATCCCACAAAATCAGATCCACGGTTTTGTCCGGGAATGCGACACTCTTCTTGTCGATTTTCACTCCCACCGTGGTCAAGTAGGTTTCTGAAAAGATGCTTTGCACAAACCTGCGAACCAGACTCGTCTTTCCGACAGCGAACCCGCCCAACATGCAGATCTTCTTTTGCAATATCCTGGGCTCCGCCCTAGTGGAAGTTTACCGTAACCGAAACTCTGCGGTTCGCGGAGCTCCCGGTTCGGCTATTTTCAGTCTCCGCTGGCTCAAAGGTGCCCGCGCCGCGAACCAAGAGCAATTCCGGATCGACGCCGCGCTTCTTGAGAAGCGCACGAACTGTTTCCGCGCGCGCGGCGCTGATCGACAACTTGGCCGTTTCACGGCCCGTCTCGTCCGAATGGCCGGTCAACATGAACTGTGCTGTTAGCCCTGCCTTGCGGGCGTCCGTGGCCAATTCCTTCAACTGATTCGCCAATTTGTCGAGAACCGGCAGTTGCTCTGGTCCCGGTACAGCCTTGCCAGAATCGAAGAAAATGTTGACCGTTTGAATAGCCTCCCTCAAATGAGTCAGTTCCGGAGGGGTCAACTCACGCAGCTCGGAGAGTTCTAGAGAGAGTCCGTCCGCGGACAGCTGTTGGGCGGCGACCCGCGCCCGATCTATCCAGGCGGCAGGAGCCTCACCCTGGGCAACGATGCGATCCTTGATGATCGAAAGCCGTACTGAATCCGGCGGAGTCAGCGACGCCATCAGCCGCTTCACCACGAACTTCGGATGAAGGCTTTGATAGAATTGCCACTGCGAATGAACGCGGGCAGGATCGACCCCTGTTCCGGACAGCAGAACCTGCGGGTCGGCGGCCTGCGGGTCTCTCAGGCCGGAAATATAGAAATGTCCGCCCCTCGCCGTTTGCTGGGCGACGATGATTCCCGCTTGGGCCTCCAGTCGTGACACATAAGTCTGCCAGTGCTCCGCCGCGCGTGCTTCGGGGCTCACATCACGAACTTTGGAGATGTCGAATTCCGGTCCGCCTGCCGAAAGCTGTCGGGCCGCTGCGCGCGCCCGATCTATCCAGGTGTCGGGAGCCTCACCCTCGGCAACGATGCGATCCTCGACGATCGAAAGCCGAACCGATTTCGGCGGGTTGAGCGACGCTGTCAGCCGCTTCAGCACGAACTCCGGCTCAAGGCTCTGATAGAATTGCCACTGCGAATGAACGCGGGCGGGATCGACCTGCGTACCGGCCAACAGCGACTGCGGGTCGGCGGCAAGAGGGTCTCTCAGGCCGGCAATATAGAATTGGCCATCGCGCACCTTTTGTTCGGCAACGATAATACCCGGCTGGGCCTCCAGTCGCGACACATAAGTCTGCCAGCGCTCCGCCGCTCGTGCTTCGGGGCTCACATCACGAACCCTGGAGATATCGAATTCCGGTCCGCCTGCCGAAAGTTGTTGGGCTGCTGCGCGCGCCCGATCTATCCAGGTGTCGGGAGCCTCCCCCTCGGCAACGATGCGATCATTGACGATCGAAAGTCGTACTGAATCCGGCGGAACCAGCGACGCCGTCAGCCGCTTCAACACGAACTCCGGATCAAGACTCTGATAGAATTGCCAGTGTGAATGAACGCGGGCGGGATCGACCTGCGTTCCGGCCAACAGCGACTGGGGGTCGGCGGCAAGAGGGTCTCTCAGGCCGGTAATATAGAATTGGCCATCGCGCACCTTTTGTTCGGCAACGATGATGCCCGGCTGGATCCCCAGTCGCGACACATACGCTTGCCAGCGCTGCCCGGATTGCCAGGAAAGAAAGAACCAACCGCCTGCGGGAATCAAAACCAGCAGGACTGCAGCCAGGACCAGCCACGGAAATCCCTGGTTTGATTCTTCCTGCTTCAGATCAACGCAGGTCTGCAACTGCGTCTCGACGCCGGCCAACTGCGAACTGTCGCCGTCAAACTGCTCCAGGGCCTGTGAGCATTCATCATGGATGCGAAGCAATACATCGCGAATTATTTCATGTAATTCCTCCGGCGGATTTCCCCGGATCACCGCAACCAAGGTCGCAAACGGCCCAACTTCCGACCAGAGACGAAGCTCCCCGAAACGGATAGTGTCCAGGCCGCTCTGTTCTTTCTCGTTAAATGAGTCTTTTACAAAATCCTGAATTGCACTAAGCATCGAGGAAATCAGTTGAGGATCTTCGCTGGTTGCATTTTCGGCAGTTACATGCTTGATCAAAAGCCCGGAATTGCGGTGAATGAGAAAGACATGTTCTACACGATAGACAAGAGAATGCCTAAGAACAACTTCTGAGAAGCTTGCCCCCGTTCTCCAAGCTTCAAATCTCCACTTGAGCCCATGCCAAGTAAATATATGTCTTAAGGTTTCATTCAGCGACTGAAAGGTTTGGTCGATCTTTTCGCCGATCGACTTGCGAATAGCCGGCAGAAACACCGGGTATAATATATCCGTCAGCGTGCGCGGGCTTTTCTGGATGGACCGTTGCACAGCCCTCTCGACAACTGGCGCAAGGGCCTCGCCGAGTTGCGCATGAGACGCGCGTGCGGCTGCACCGGGGAGGACGCCCCCCACTGCCGCCGCAAGCTGCTCAGGTTCGTCGAGCAGGTGGGTAACTCGTGAAAGCTCCGAAATTTCGCGGCCGACCAGCAACTGGCGAAGCGTTTCCATGCGAGGATCGGCGGTTGGGATTCCGTCGAGACGCGCACGATAGTCCGGATCAACGTTCCGGGCAATTTCGATCAAAAGGCGAGCCAGAGCCTCGCGATCAATCTCTGTATCGTTCGAAGCCGCTCTCTTAGGGAGGCTGATTGGGTCGACAGTCGACGTCAAGTTCCCATCAACTCACTTTCCAGGTACGCTCCGAGTTGTTCTTGCTGCCGACGGGATCCTGATTTAGACATTTTGCAACCTCGACAAACAGGCCAGCCAAAAGATTTCGGTCAGTCTTGACATTGCCAAGATCGGAAAACATTTTCTCCATCAGCATCTGAATGCTTTCATTCTTTTGCTTGATTTCCTCACGCAGCAAATGATCGTTTCGATTTATCCGGTCCGCAACTTCCCGCTCAAGCTCGCTCAACTGATCCGACAACGCGCGCACCTGCTTTTCGAGCGCCTGATTTTGCTCGCGAAGATTCCGATCAATCTCCTTGTCGGCGTCGGCTCGCGCGTCTTTTTCGTTCCGCAATTGCGCCGCGAGCGAGTCGATCTGCTTCTTTGCATTTGACTCGTACATTTCAAGATTGCGCTTGGCCTCGGATTCGACATCCTTGAAGCGCTGCAAGACCCGTTCTTCAAGCTTGGAGAAGCGGCGGTCATAGTCCTGCATCTGGTTGCCGAACAGCAGATCACGTATCTTGTCGACACCTACAGCGTCGCCGGGGGGCCCGCTCTCGCGAGCCTGGCCCGCCATGAAGGTCAGCCCGCTTCCGTCTGCATTACTTGTCAGATTTGCGTCCGCCTTATTTGCCGAAGAAGCGGTACTCGAAGATTCCTTGGCCATCCCATGCCCCTTCTTTTGACATTGCCACAGCGCTAATTTAGAAACTGATAAACATGTCAGCAAAATAGCCGACCCGCAAGCCGGAATCTTCTCGGCTCAAGTCGGTTCGTGTGTCCCCAGTCGGGTAGATTTCGATACGCGCCTCGAATCCGGATCAGCTTGCGCTCGCGTCTTCGCCTGGGATCATCTTTTTGCAGATGAAATGCGAGAGCGGAGATGCCCTGGCGCATCGACCTCAGCTCCAAGCCGTCGGGCATGCGCGCTGCCATTCAGCCTGTGTTCAAGTCTTTTTTGCCCGCCTCTAATTCGCCCTTATCTTGACAGGGCAGTGCTGCCAGCCGATGCCATTATCTGGTTTTGACATTCGCCGACTCTTGCCGAAGAAAACGAAAGCTCGATGATCCAGGATGCTACCGCAAGGCGGTGTGGTACCGATGCTCAATGCCGAGCAAACCGTCGGCGCAATGCTTGCCGGCATCCGCCGGCAGACCTACCAGATACTGGATATAGTGGTGATGGACGATGGGTCGACGGACTGATCGGCGTGGATTGTGACGACCTACGCCGAGAAAGATCAACGCATCTTGTTTTGCCTTCGAACCGGGCGCGGGTAAGACGGCGTGGCGCATGATCCCTTGGTTTCAATCGTGGTTCCTGCGCACAACGCGGAGGTAACGCTCGCGCGCGCACTCGATTGCCTTCTCGATCAGGAAATAGTGGATTGGGAGGCGATCATCGTCGACGACGCCTCCATGGACCGCACCCCCTCGATCATCGCCGGTTATGTAGAGCACGATGCCCGATTTCGGACGTTGAGGTCTTGCGCGTATAGCGCCGCCGGCGCGCGCAATAGCGGGATTTCGACAGCGCGCGGCCGCTGGCTCATGTTTCTGGATGCCGACGGTTGGGTGGATGCCAGCTTCCTCGCAAAAATGCTGGCCGCACTGAAATCCGTTCCCGATGCAGTGGCCGCCTATTGCGGTTGCCGGCGCGAGATGCCCGATGGCGAACTCACCCCGTCGTGCATCGCAACGGAGGTTGCGATTCAGCCCTTCGAGACATTCGCCCGCAGACGTGCCATCGCCATTCACGCGCTGCTGGTCGACCGGGAGACAATTGTCGAATTGGGCGGTTTCGATGTGTCGCTGCGCACCTGCGAGGACTGGGACCTGTGGCAGCGCCTCGCACGTCTGGGCAAAAATTGGGTGATGGTCGATGAGCCGCTCGCTTTCTATCGGACCAGCCCCAACGCGCTCAGCCGCAATTCGACGCAGATGCTGGCAGATGCTGAAATCGTGATCGCCCACGGCTTTTCCGCCGATCCTAGGGTCAAACACCCGGCGTCGGCTCACGCCAATGGAGCGATCGAGGCGAACGGCGGCACCGCCTCCGAGGCACTCGCGTGGTTCGCGTTGTGGAACGCCGCGTCGGATTGCGGCAGCGGCTCGCGCTCGATCAACCCGCAGTCCCTGCGCGCCCTCCCGCCAGGACGCAAATGGGCGCGAGAGATCGCCAAGGTGATCTTCGATGGCCTAGCGGTCGGAAGCCTGTCGGTGCCAGCGCAATTGGCTGCCAGGTGGGACAGGTTCGGCGGCTCCCTCACCGAGTTGATCATCGAACTCGGCAAGGTCTGGAACAATCCCGACGCGGCTCGCCGCGTCCAGTACCATCTTGAGCAAATGCTGCTCGACGTCGACGATCTCGCCGCGCCGCGCAGGCTGGCGCGGACACTTGGAATTCGTGTCGACGCGCGAAATCCGACCACGGTCGAACTTCCGCAAGGAATCGATCAAATCTATGCCTACCTGATGATGGATGGCCAGATCGAGGCTGTCGTGCAATTCGGCGTACTTGGGACAGTGACAAGGGATTATTGGATCGAATTGATCCTGAATGTCGTGCCCCCTGAGCGGCTTGAAGGCCGGTCCGATCCGGACAGTCACTTCGGCAAACTCGCCCAATTCGCCGAGGAAGCGCGGGAGCTGGTTCGGTCGAGCGCCGAACCTGCGGAGCCTCCCCCGGCGCTGCGCCGCGCACGGGCCAGGCACGACAAGGATCGCACGTCGTTCTGGAATGGCTATTTCGCGACCGAGGATCCCTGGAATTACGGTTCGTCCTATGAGCAGGAGAAATATGAGCGGCAGCTCGAAATTCTGCCTGCCGGTCACATTGGACGGGCGCTTGAGCTGGCCTGTGCGGAAGGCCACTTCACGCGGCAACTGGCGCCGCGCGTGAGCCATTTGACCGCAACTGACATCTCCGCCATAGCCATCGAGCGGGCGCGCGCGCGATGCGGCGATCAGCCGAATGTTGAATTCGGCGTACTGGATTTCATGGCCGATACGCTACCGGGTGAGATGGATCTGATCTTCTGTTCGGAAGTGCTCTACTACCTGGATGATCTCGCCGAGTTGCAACGCTTCGCCAAGAAAGTCGTTGAGGCATTGGCGCCTGGCGGCAGCTTCATCAGCGCACACGCATTCGTGCTACGTGACAATCCTGAGAGGACGGGCTTCGACTGGAACACATTCGGTGCACAAGCGATCTCGGAGACGCTGGCAGGGACCGCAGGTCTTGTCCTCGAGCAATCGATCCAGACCGAGCTCTATCGCATAGACCGCTTCCGCCGCCTGTCACCAGGCGACGTGGCGACGGAACAAGTCATTGATCATGTGCCAATCCGCGCGCGCATCGATATGGGGGTCGCGCGAAAAATCGTCTGGGGCGGGGCGCGGGCCTTGCGCCGCGACGTCGCACGTAGCGAGCGGCGGCAGCGTATCCCTGTTCTCATGTATCACAGCGTCTCCGATGAATGTCCGGCCGCGCTCGCCCGTTTTCGGCTCACGCCCGCCGCATTCGCCAGCCAAATGACATGGCTGCGCGCCAATGGCTTTCACGCGATTAGCTCCGAGCAGCTGGAATGGTTCATCGCCAACCGTCAGCCTTTCGTTGGCCGCCCAGTGCTCATCACCTTCGATGACGGCTTCCAGAACTTTGCCGACCATGCCTGGCCGATCCTGCGCGCGAACGACCTGACCGCGGAAGTGTTCCTGGTGACGGACTTGGTGGGTGAAAGTGCACAGTGGGACGCCTACAGCGGCCCGCCGACGCCGCTTATGGACGCCGGGACGGTGCGACGCCTCGCCGGCGAAGGCGCCTTCTTCGGAAGCCATCTGGCGACGCATCGCGCGATCGATGGTCTGTCGAGCTCTGACTTGGCCGCCGAGCTTCTGCGCTCTCGTATGTTCATCGAACGGTGGACCGGTCGGCCAACCGCGGCGTTCGCGGCACCCTTCTCAGTCACCGACCGACGGCTTGGCAGGCTGGCCAAGGAGTGCGGCTATCGAATCGGCTTCGGCGGCAGACACGGGCCGGCGGACCTCGATTGCGATCCCATCGACCTTCCGCGCATCGAGATTCGTGGGGATCGTTCGCTCGATGACTTTGTTGCGGTTGTCGAGGCCGTGCTCGCATGAACCGTGAACTTGTCAGTGTCTAGATTTGTAACAAGTTGGTTCCGCGTTTTGTTCAGCGTCCCGTTCCGCTTACCTCGTTCGCAAGTCTATTGGGCGACTTGGGACACGGCTGACATCAGCTCCTGCGGGCTTGGCGCCCCAAACATGTATCGCCCGCCCTCTGGAACCTCCGTGAAGCTCCAGCGGACGATCCCCTGCCGGTCCAGCAGGAACTGACCGATCAATTGTCCGTGTCCCGTTGCTATCATCTGCTCGTCGGCTTCGGTCAGTTCGTAATGGTCCTTCTTGTTGAGGATTTCGCTGGCCTCAAGAGGATCCATAGGACCGGGCAACTCGCCTGGTATGTCGACCCGCATATCCTTTGCCGCTGCCATCGAGACCTTGTACGGCCAGTTCGTCTCGTTTTGGGTGAATTCGAGATTGGGCAGTCCAAAAGCACGATGTGAAGCGCGTTCAGGGTCGGAGGCCGCAAGCAGATTCGGCATCGGATGGTAGCGGAAATAGAGACGCGCCCGTTCGATCGGCGTGTTGACCACCGTCAGGCTCTCCACGCCCTTTTCGCGCAGCTCCGGATCAAGCCGCGCCTGGGCGGCGATATGGCGCCGGCAAAACGCACAATGCAGACCTCGAAACAGGCCGACCAGCACCGGTTTTTGTCCGCGAAAGTCGTCAAGCGCGATCTTGCCTTCCTGGGTAATGGCGTCGAGTACCACGTTCGGCGCACGGTCGCCCGGTTGAAGCGGCACCAAGTCACTACGCGCGGACATTTCCAACCTCCAACCCCGGCTAGTCGAGAAAAGGCAGCACCACGAGCGCTTCCGGGTCGAGCCCGTGCTGGGCGCATATACCCTGCGCCAGGGAAAAGTAGCGTTCGGCCTCGGCCAGATTGTCGAGGTCGAGATTAAGCGTTGCAAGACCATCATAGCACGGAAACAGCAGTTGGGGTTCGCCCGTTTCGCGGGCTACGTCCAGTGCTTCGTGGAACAAACCAACGGCCAGGTCCGGACGGCCGTTGCACTGATGGATCTGCCCAAGCACGATCAACGGCACCGGCAGGTGCTCGCGCTGGTCGAGCGCCCGGTCGATCTCGATGGCCTTCTCGGCAGCAGGCACGCCCTCCGTTGGACAGCGATCCGTGAAAGTACAACAAGCGACCGCCAGATTGGCGAGGAGGCGCGCCTGGAAACCCAAATCACCAATACGGCGCGCCACTTCAAGACCGCGCCGACAGACCTCCATCGCCTGTGCCGGATCGATGGTCGTGTATAGCACGCCGAGATTGGTGTAGCCGCGGCAAGCCGCGCCCAGCAGACCGGCGGCTTCGGCCAATTCAATGCTACGCTCAATCTGACGCACGGCCTCACGGTTTCGCCCGAGGCGAGCCAGCGCGACAGCCTTGGTATTGAGTGCCTCGGCGGTCACAAGAGTGGCATCACACCCAACCTCGGAGACATGCTCCGTTGTCAGATTGCGTACGCAATCCAGCGCCGCGTCTGCCCATTTTGCCGCGAGAGCGTGATCTCCGCTACGGAACGCCTGTCGGCCACGTTCTTGCCACAGATGCGCCTGCTCGATCGGGGCATCCGCCCCATCGAGGAGCGCTGCCGCCTCAGCATAGCAGGGTTCTGCCTTGTCCCGCTTGCCGACGTCCCAGAGCAGCCGACCGATCTTACGCAAAACTCGCGCCGAGGCGACGCGATTGGCCGATTCGCGGTATGCCTGCAACACCGTCTCGTAGTGGTGGTGCGCGACCTCGCGGCGGCCTGCCGGGCCGCTCAAATCGGCAATGCGCTCTGCAATTGCCAGTTTGAGCGGTGTTTGCCCGATCGCTTCCAATGCTGTCAGTGCTCGCTCGTAGAAACGAAGGGCGTCGTCGTTGGCGTATATCATGCGAGCGCGATCGCCTGCCGCCTGCAGGTAATGCGCGCCCTTCTCCCGCTCGGCGCTCTGTGCGAAATGATGACCGAGCACGGTCAAATCCTCGAGCCGTTCCGGCTTGTCGCCGCACAGTTGCTCCAAGGCAGCACCGACCCGCCCGTGGATGTCGGTCCGGCGTTGCAGGAGCAGATTCTGGTAGATCACGTCCTGCAGCAATGTTTGCGTAAAGCGGTAGCTTTGCGACGAGACCGAGCCTGATCCGGCAACTTCCTCGATGATTTCCGCATCGCAAAGCAGTTCGCAGCCGGCTTCAAGCCGGCCGGGGTCGGCTGTCACGGATTTCAGAAGTGTGGCGTCGAAGCGCGGGCCGATTACCGCAGCCTCCTGGGCCAACCGGCGCACCTCTGGGGGCAGCCGGTCGACGCGGGCAAGCAACATCGCCTGGATAGTGGCGGGGATGCCGGTTGCGACTTCGCCGGCCACAGTCCGCCATCGCTGGCCCTCTCGCATCAGTACACCGCGATCGATAAGGCCGCGAACGATCTCCTCTACAAAAAGGGGGTTGCCGCCCGCGCGCTCGAGGATCTGATCGAGAAGCCCTCCTGCGGAGTTTACCCAGCTCTCGCCGAAAAGCGCCGCGAGCAGCCTGCGTCCGTCATCACTATTGAGCGGCGGAAGCCTGAGCGCTGTGTGACTGACCCGACTTGAGTCGAGCTGGTCGTTGTCCGGCGCCGGACGATGCGTAACCAGCAACATCAACCGCGTGCGTTCTAACCTGTCCATCACGAAACGTAGTGCCTCGAGCGACACGGCGTCGGCCCAGTGCAGGTCTTCGACGACGATCAACAGCGGCGACAACGCAAGCCGCCGTTCGATGATTGTGCGGACTGCGTAGAGAATTTGCCGCCGCAACTGCTCAGGCTCGACATGCTGCAAGGTGGCATCGGGGTCGCCAAGGCCGAGCACATGATAGAGCAAAGGCATCAGCCGCTTCGCCTCCTCGCCCTGCAGGCCGAGATCGGCAAGCAAGCCTGCGAGCTTCCCCCGCATTTCGTCCCCATTGTCGTTTTGCATCATCCCGGCAGCGCTGCGCACCACGGCGCCCAAGGCGCCAAAAGATTGTTCACCCAGCGGTGAGCACGTGGCCTGCCGCACGGCGACGTTGCGAAAACGATCCTCGTCGCCGACGCGGGCGACGAACTCCTTCACCAGCCGCGATTTCCCGATGCCGGCTTCTCCGACGAGGCGGACAAGTTGGGCCGAGCCGCCGCACGCCTGGTCAAGGCTCGCCAGCATTCTATTGAGCTCCGCACCACGACCAATTAGCGGCGCACTGAGGCCGAGCGCCTCGAGCCCGCGCGCTGCACGCGGCACCGCTAACGGTGCGTCCAGTCGATGGACGAGCACGCTGCCAGCTTTGCCGCGAAACACGACATCACCGAGCGACTCATAAGAGAAGGCATGCCGGGTCAGCCTGTGAGTGAGCTCGCCTACCAGCACCTCACCCGGTGCGGCCAGCGATTGCAGGCGTTGCGCCGTATTCACTGTGTCGCCGGTCACCGAATAGGATCTGGCGGTGCCGATGCCCAATCCGCCAGTAACGACCGGACCAGTGTTTATGCCGATGTGGAGTAACAGAGGCGAGCCGGAGTGGGGGGTGCTTTCGCCGAGCCGCGCCGTCCGGGCGATCATGTCGAGAGCGGCGCGAAGCGCACGTTCCGGATCGTCCTCATGCGCGACCGGCGCACCGAACAAAGCGAGCAGTGCATCGCCGATGAATTTGTCGACGAAACCACCAAAGTTTCGCACGGCCGCCGTCAATTCCTTGAACAGTTTATTCTGCAGCGCTTGCATGACCTCGGGGTCGAGCTGCTCACTGAGTGTCGTGAAGCCGCAAAGGTCGGCGAACAGGACCGTTACGGTCCGGCGATCGGCGTCGGAGACGGGATGCAGCCCCTCTTCGCTTTCGATGTTCGGAAGCAGCGACGGAGTTCGAGAAGGCGGCACAATGGTCCGGCTTGGTGCCGGAGCAGGCCGTTCGACGGCTTTTGCGGGCGCACCGACGCTTGCCCCACATTTCGGACAGAACTCGAAATCAGGTGCGCAGGTGTAGCCGCAACTGGCGCATGCCACGGGCTGGCGCCTGCCACACCTCGGACAGAAGGCGTAACCGCCCTCAATCTCGAAACCGCAGCCCGAGCAGTCCATCGAACAAGACCTCACTAGTGGCCGTGACGGCGTGATCTCGCCCGCACTGCACGGCCAGGCTAATCACAAGGATGCACCGATAGCCGTCGACGAGCAAGCGGCAGCGCAAATGGGCATCGAGCCATCCGTGTGGGTCCGGTGGCAGAGCGCTACGCATGACCTCTTGATGCAACGGCTGGCTCGCTGTCAGCTTGCGGTTGCGAATTAGGCTCAGGTCGGCTTGATCTCTGCCTGGCCGATCTTGCGCCATCTGGCGTTTTCGCGAACCAGTTTTAGGTCGTCGGTCGTCTCGGCAAATGTCCGCAATCGGTATTGCCGGAGCAGGTCCGGGAAGAGCGCTCCTTCCGGCAGGCCGGCAAGCTGCTCGCGGACTGAGATCTTTTCATCGATGACCCGCATGCCCCAGGCATTTTCCCGAACCTGCAGCTCCGCAGCCAGATCGCGCTCTTCCGGCGCGTTTTCGTCTAGCGCGGCCAGAAGGATCGAGTGGAAAAGCGCTACATAGCCAATCTGTCTTAGGCCCCCCACGACCCGCGCGCGCGGCAATATGGCAAGGACGAGGAACGTCAGGAACAAGTTCGGCAGCAGCACGCCGTCCAGCAGCGCCTGCCTGAGATACGGCCGCTCGAACGGGATGGAAAGACCTTGCGGCCTGTCGGGCTCGATCAGGTGCCCGTTCTCGAGAACGAGTTTGCGCACGCGCTCCTCGCGGATGCCCCAGAAATAGTCCGTGGCATTGGGCAGGAATCTGCCAAATGGGCTCGATGCGGCCTCTTGCCAGGCACGTTCGAGACGCTGGCGTCTTGCGGGTTCAATGAGCAGTCTGGAAAGAAGGCTGCCGTCATATTCCAGATGCCGCGCCATGGCAGCCGCGGCGGCTCGATCATCGATGAAAACCGGCAGGGCCATGCCGGCACGATCCCAATTGGCGACCAGATCCTTGTTCAGGGCAGTCAGCGCATCGGCGGCGGTTTCAAACACCTCGTCCTGGCTGGCAAGCAGTGTGCCCAGCCAGCGGCTGGCATCCGTTTCATCGCCCACCGTTTCGAGCGCGCGCTTGTTGAGGGAGACGGGACCGGCCACGCAGGCGCTTTTGCGGCACAGTTTGTGGCGCCCCATGCCGAACAGGTTGACCTTGTCGTCGCCGACATCGAGCCATCCCGGCCCCTCCCGGCCAACTGTCTCCATGGTCATCGTCGCTCCCATGAAGCCGACGAAGGCCGACAGCCCGTTTTCGACCGCGCCGAGCCAGGCAAGCAGGAGGGCATCGAAGGTGATCCGGTCCATCAGAAGCAGGCAGTGCAGGCCGGACTGAATCACCGGTCTGTGCTCGAACTCGTCGAGGGCCTTGCCGATCTCCTCAGGCCGCATGATCCTATCGAGTCGCTGATGCAGGACTTCGCGCAGGATCGAGCGGGCAGCGATCGCCGGGCCCGATGCAGGCCTTGCCACCGGCCGCCACAGATGGCGGGCGTAATCGGAAACCGGTGCATTCCAGTTCTGCTCGATGTCGCGCACGACCTCCGGGCAGAGCAGCGATAGCACAGCCAGAATTTCCGGCGGAGGGGTAGGGGTTGGATCAAAGACGGCGGTCATTGGTCCCGTCTAGCCGCTTGCGGTGTAAACGCCAAGCGAGAGCAGACTTGGTGGATGCAGCCCTGTTCGCTGACTCGGCACGAATTGTCAGATTGGCTAAACAGCTAAGGCAAACGGCGGATCTTAGAACCGCAGCCGGGCCATGCTTAGGAGGTCATGGTACTGCCCGTCAGTAAAGCCGGCCTTCACATGCCGGCCTTCGATCTCAAAGCCGTGGCTCTTGTAGAGACGGAGGGCCGGTTCGTTGTCGGCATAGACGGTCAATTCGACTCGCTTCAGGGCGCGCCAGTTGTCGGCCACGTCAAGCAGCGCGCCAAGTATGGCAGAGCCGATACCTTTGCCAACAAAGGCATCGTCAAGGCCGATATTGATCTCGCCGATGTGCGAACGGCGGGGTGAACCCTGCACGACCAGGCTGCCGTGGCCGACGACCTTGCCGTCCAGCTCGGCAACGATCCAGGTGGTTTCCGGGCCGGACTTGGCGATGCGCCGCGCCACCTGCTCCACCATCTCGAAAGGCATCCTGAGCGTGCCCCGGCGGAAGCCCGGCATGTTGAAAATAGCGCAAAGCGCCTCCGCATCGCTTGGCCGGACGGACCGGAGCAGCGGCTGGATTTTCTCGGAGGGTGGCGAGGTCGTGCTGGTCATGGCGTTCCCGGCGAAGGCAATCGGCCGGTACGATGCACCGGACGCCACCTGAAAATCCAGCCGTCTCTCAACCTATGATGCCGATTGCGAGCTAAAATACCGGGAGGCGGCGTAGAGTTTGAAGACGCCGCTGGTGCCGATCCAGCCGAAAAGCGTGAGCCAGCACAATGTCCCGATCGCCGTCCAGTCGATCCGGTGCACCGCAGCGTCGGTGATGACGACGCCGAGGATGGCAAGCAGGCCAACCAGAAACTGTGCCAACCCGAGCACCAGCAGTTCCTCGCGCGGCGCGCTTCTCCAGACGAGATATATACCGCCCGCACCGGCGAGGAAGATTGCGCTGTAGACCTGAGCGTGGAAGGCATCGATCGGCCATGGCCAGATGCCACTGAATGTCAGGGGAAACAGCAACAGGCCGACGCCATAGAGCCCAAGGATCGCGGATTCCGCCGGCATGTAGCCACGCCATGCGGGATTTAAGGTCACGCCTTTCGCAGAAGGACGGGCCCTGGCCCGCCACAGGAACAGCCCGGATACCGCGACCGAAGCAAGATAGACCAAAAACCACAGCCAGGGCGCTTTGCGCTCGAAGTTGAAATAGTCGAGATTGATGAACGAAGCCACCGACACGATGACGGTGAAGATGAAGGCCATGACGAGCACGAGCCTGCCGGGCGACCAGCGATTCCAGACCAGCAGCGCCGCCATCACGACCATTTCGGCGGTGTAGAAGCCGCCGAGGAAGCGCGCATTGAACGGCGTGACGGCCCAAGGCCAGCCCGGTTTGACCAGAACAGGCACGAAAAACAGGCCGGCGCCTACGATCAGGACGATGATGACGACCGCAGAGAAAAGGCGCAGGGCCGCGGGAAATGGCGGATTGTCCGATGTCGGCATGGGAGAAAATCCCAAAGATGAAGGCTCCATGGACCATCATAATGCTGCTTGCGGCCGGTTAAAATCGGCCTAAGTGAACGGTCACCAGGCTTATCCATTCGAATGGCCGTACGGTTCGTTTCGAAGTAAGATGGAGCATTCGGACCAAAGACCGGTCCGGTCAAAACGCCACGGGGTGCATTTTCCGGAGCCTGCACAATGAACGAAGCTCAGGATCTGTTCTCTCTTCTGCGACAATCGGCCGATGTCGATCCACAGGCGATCGACGCGATCAAGCGAACCATCGCGGAGGGCGAGGACCGCGAACTTTGCCGCATCAATGCGCCAGCCTTCGCCAGCAAGCATGGCCTCGACGAGGAGCGCGCAATAAGCGCCTTTCTCCATGCCGCGCGGGTGGGCATCTTCGACATTTCCTGGAATGTTCTGTGCCCCGGCTGTGGCGGCGTCCTCGACACCAACGCCACGCTGAAAACCCTGCAAAGGGACGAATACACCTGCGCGCTGTGCTCCGAGGGCTATTCGCCGACCCTCGACGAGATGGTCGAGGTGACATTCACCGTCAGTCCCCGCGTGCGCAGGATTGCCGCCCACAATCCACACGAACTGCCGGTGGCGGAATATTTCCGCCAGATCTACTGGGCGTCCGGCGTCGATCTGCCGGAAGAGCATTTCGCGGAAAAGATGGAAACGTTCTCGCTGGAGGATATCGAGCTTGCGCCCGGTGAAAAGGCGGTTCTGCCCATACAGCTTCCGTCCGAATTCATCATCGTCTTCGAGCCGGTCACCCACTCGGCGCAGTTCATCGACGGGAAGGGCGAACCAACAAAGGAGCGCCGGAGCCTCTCTTTGGTTTTCGACCGCGACCATGTCCAGAACCAGACGCTGGAGATGCAACCCGGCCCGTTGCGCATTTCGCTGGAAAACCGGACCGACACCCGCGTGCTGCCGACGGTCTTCATCGCCAGCCAGGCATTGCATGATTTCCTGGGAAAACGCCGGCCCTTCCTGACCGCCAAGCGCCTGCTCACCAACCAGACGTTCCGCGATCTCTATCGCACGGATACACTCGACATCAACCAGCGCCTGAAGATCACCAGCCTGACGTTCCTGTTCACCGACCTGCGCGGATCGACCGAGCTTTACGAGCGGGTGGGCGACCTTTCAGCCTTCGATCTCGTACGCGAGCATTTCCAGGTTCTGCACGAGATCGTCACGGCGGAGGCAGGCGCGGTGGTGAAGACGATCGGTGATGCGGTGATGGCGACCTTCGCGACGCCCGATCGTGCGATCGCTGCAGCCCTCAGGATGCGCGATGCCATGCGTACGCTCAACGACAAGAGCGGGCGCGAGGATCTGCTGCTCAAGATCGGAGTCCATGCCGGCCCCTGCATCGCCGTGTCTATGAATGAGCGACAGGACTATTTCGGCCAGACGGTCAACATTGCTTCGCGGGTCCAGAACCTTGCCAACGCACAGGCGATCTTCGCCACTCGAGCGGTGGTCGACGACAGTCTCACCGCTGATCTCTTGCACAGGAATGCGCTGACGCCCGTGCCCCACGAGGTCTCGCTGCGCGGCATTGACCGGGAGATAGCAGTATACACGATCCCCTGAAGGTTCGGCCCCTGAAGGTTCGGCCCCTGAAGGTTTGGCCCCTGAAGGTTCGGCCCCTGAAGGCTTGGCCCTGAAGATTTGGCTCGTCCCGGCCCCTCACACACGCCTATAGATAAAATAACGATCGGCGGGAACCGAAGGTGGCGGCGGGAGGCGTTGCAACTGCGGGTGATCGAGCGGCGTGCCGCTGACCGCGATGCCGCCGACGCGAAGTAGGCGCGCGGTCAGATCGGGAAGCCAGGTAGAGATCACTGCATCGCGATCTTCATAGCCGGTGCCGATGTCGGCATGAACAAGGGCGGCGTCGATGCCAATGAACCTGCTCGCCGTCTCGCGTATTTCGCCGAGCACGAGGTTTTCAGCTTCGGGAATTGAGCTGGCGTGTGCGGCAAGTGCGCGGTCGAACGCTACGATCCGTCGTCCGGGCAGGCGCTCGCGCAAATGGTGGAACGTCCGGCCATTACCGAGGCCGAGCTCGAGCACGGGGCCCTCTATCTTCGCCACCTCGGCGCAGACATGATCGAGTATGTCGCGCTGTGCGGTCATCCTCCGGATGAAACTGTCGAGGCGACTCATGCGCGATTGTATCTCCTGAACAAGTCCACGAAATCAACTGCCCCGACCAGAGCGTTTCGCGGCTCAAACCAGAGGCGACGTGTTAAACCCCGATCGAGTCTTGCCGCGTGTAGAGGCGAACGATGAACACTGCAACAAGCGAACAGGCTGCCGACAAGGATCATACCGGGTGGAGTCGGCGGCGCGGCGCGCGGCGGAATGGCGATGTCACTTGTAGGGGTCCGCGGCGTCCCGCAACCCGTCGCCGAGGAAGTTGAACGCCAAGATGACGAGAACGACGGGGAGCATCGGCAAAAGCAGCCATGGATAGAACGCGATCACGCTGACGCTGCGCGCCTCGGTGAGCAGGATGCCCCAGCTGGTTATCGGCGCCCTCAGGCCGAGCCCGAGGAAGCTCAGCGCCGTCTCGCCCAGGATCATGCCGGGTATGGAGATCGTTGCCGTCGCGATCAGATGCGACATGAAGCCGGGAATGAGATGCCGCCGTATAATACGGCTGCTTCTGGCGCCCATCAATTGCGCGGCCAGAACGTAATCCTCCTCGCGCAAGGCTAGAAGCTTCGAACGCACGGCCCGCGCCAGTCCGGTCCAGTCGAGCAGCCCGAGGATGACGGTAATGCCGAAATAGATCAGGATCGGACTCCAGGTTATCGGCATGATCGCCGCCAGAGCCAGCCATAGCGGAATGCTGGGGATCGATTGCAGAACTTCGATTATCCGTTGAACGATCAGATCGAAGATACCGCCGTGATAGCCGGCCAGTCCGCCGATGACAATGCCGAGCAGGAAGCTGAAACTGATGCCGACGAGGCCTATTGTCAGTGAAATGCGTGCGCCATAGATGATGCGCGAGAGCACATCGCGCCCCAGCCTGTCAGTGCCGGCCAGAAAGAGCTGGCCGTTTTCGGCGGGGCAGACAAAATGCCTGTCACCTTCGATCAGGCCCCAGAACCGGTACTTGTCGCCCTTGCAGAAGAAACGGATCCGCTGAACGTCATCCTGTTGCTCGATGTAGTTCCGCTTGAGCGTGTCCATATCCAGCGTCATCTGGCGGCCATAGACGAACGGCCCGACGAACTGGCCGTTGTGGAACAGGTGCACCCGTTGCGGCGGCGAATAGATGTAGTCCATGTTGCGCGTGTGCAGATCGTAGGGCGCCAGGAACTCGCAGATCAGTATCCCGAAATAAAGCGTTGCCAGGAATATGCCGGATACAAGGGCAAGCCGGTGCCGGCGGAATTTCCACCACATCAGCCGCAGCTGCGACGCCTGAAAGACCTTCTCCTGCTCCGGCGTCATCGCCTCGACCGACTGCAGGTCAAAGGGCTCTATGGAAACGTAGTGTTGCAGTGGGGCGCCCGGAGCGGGCAGCGGCGATTGCGTGTTCATTTGGTGCTGCCGCCTTGCAAACGAATTCGCGGATCAAGTAGCGCCAGCGCCAGGTCGGAAATCAGGACGCCGATGACCGTCAGGAAGGCGAGGAACATCAGAAACGACCCTGCCAGATACATGTCCTGGCTTTGCAGCGCCTTGATCAGCATCGGCCCGGTCGTCTCCAAAGACAGCACGATCGCCGTGATTTCGGCGCCGGAGATGATGGCCGGCAGGATAGAGCCGATATCCGAAATGAAGAAATTGAGCGCCATGCGCAGCGGATATTTGACCAGCGCCCTGAAGGGATGAAGGCCTTTGGCGCGCGCGGTCACGACATATTGCTTATGTAGCTCATCGAGCAGATTGGCTCGCAGCCGCCGGATCATGCTTGCCGTGCCCCCGGTGCCGATGATCAAGACCGGAATCCAGAGATGGGCGAGGATCGACTTCGCCTTGGCCCAGCTCATCGGCTCGCCGAGATACTGCTGGTCCATGAGATGGCCGATAGACGTGCCGAACCAGATGTTGGCGAAATACATCAGGATCAGCGCCAGCATGAAGTTCGGAATGGCAAGGCCGAGAAGGCCGAAGAAAGTCAGGCCGTAGTCGCCCCAGCTGTATTGATGCGTGGCGGAGTACATGCCGATCGGAAAGGCGATGAGCCAGGTAAAGATGATCGTGACGAAGGAAACCAGCACCGTCAGCCACATTCGGTCCCCGACGACGTCGCGAACCGGCAGCTCATATTCAAAGGAATAGCCGAAATCGCCGTGCAGCATCCCGCCGACCCAGTAGAAGTAGCGAATGACCGGTGGCTTGTCGAAACCATATTCCTTGCGCATCATCTCGATGCGATCGGAATCCACCGCTTCGCCCTGAGCCCGAAGCTCGGCAACATAGCTGTCGAAATAGTCGCCTGGGGGAAGTTCGATGATCGTGAACACCAGTGCCGATATGACCAGCAGCGTTGGAACCATCACGGCGATGCGCCAGACCAAATATCGAAGCACGCTCAGGACTCTCCAAGCCAGAATGTATCCGGCATATAGACACCGAAATAGGCGGTCGGGTCGTAGCCGTAAAGCGCCTTGTCGGGCAGATTGCGCAGCCGCGAGGATGCCAGAACCGGCTGATGCGTTCCGTTCACCGTGCCGATCGAAAACACCTGATCGGTATAGATCGACAGCATTGAATTCCAGATCTCGGCGCGCTCCGTGGCTTCGGTCGATGCGTTCCAGCGCTTGAGTAAATCCATCAACTCGACCACGGGCGGAAGATCGGGCGCTTCGCCGACCTTGCCACGGGACAAGTAGTGAGCACCCCAGAGCGGCCATTGCAGCTGGTCGTCGACGGTGGGGGCCAGTTGGTAGGGGTTCATGTCGGCGGTCGGCACGCCGTTGTCGATGCCCGACCACATCGACATCATGATCTGGCCACCAAGCGCGCGGCTGCGGAAGATGTCGCGCTGCGAAGTCCGGATGAACAGAGCGATGCCGATCTTGCGCCAGTGATCGGTGATGAGCTCGAGCGCGTCGGTTTCCAGCGTGCTTTCGCCGGCCGTTTCCACTACGAGCTGCGCCGAGCGTCCGTCGGGAAGTATCCGCAGGCCGTCATCGTCACGCGCCTGAAGCCCGACCTCGTCGAGCAGGGCATTGGCTTGGTCAGGATCATGGGCGACCCAGGCTTTCGCGAATTCCGGCCGGTAGAGCGGGCTCTCCGGCAGGACCGTATCGGCACTTTCCTGCGCCAATCCGTAGAACACGGCCAAATTGATCTCGCGCCTGTCCACAGCGAGCGAAAGTGCGCGGCGCACGCGCACGTCACGAAAAAGGCCGCGCCACACCTGGTCGGCACAATTCAGATTGGGCAGCAGCGCCAGCCGCGAACCTTGTGTGCGTTTCCAGAGATGCATCTTCACCGGGTAGCGCTTCTCCGCATCCTTCAGGAAGGCGTAATCGGTGAAGTCAATTCCCATGCCTTGCAGGTCGCTCTCGCCCGCACCGGTCTTGGCGGAAATGATCGCCGACGAGCTGACGTTCATGACTATCCGGTCGACATAGGGCAGTTGCCGGCCATTCTCGTCTATTCGATGAAAGAACGGGTTCCGCTCGAAGACGAACTGCTCAGCCGGCGGCTTGGTCCGGTTCTGCCAGGGATCGAGCGTCGGCAGTTCCGGGTTCTCCGGGCGATATTGCCGCGACATGCGGATATGCAAGAGCGTCCATTTCTTGGCCCGGTTCTCCTTCATTAGGCCGGCGAGCCGGAATGGATCCTGGTATTTCTTGTGGAACTGCTTGAGATAGGCGGCCGGCAGAACAAGCGATAGGGGCGAAGCAGCGGCGAGCTTGGGCAGGAAGTCGGGATTGGGCGCATCCCAACTGTAGCGGACCGTCAACGGATCGACGATCTCGAAGCGTGGCGGCTTACCGTTCGCCAGCAGGGCCGGGGCGAGCCCGCCTTGCGAAAGCTCATCGTTCAGCCAGACATCTTCCCAGCAATAGCGAAAATCCTCCGACGTCAGCAGGCTACCGTCAGACCATTTATGTCCTTCTCGTATCTTGAAAGTGAAGACACGATCATCCGCTACATCGAAACTTTCGAGAATGTCGGCTTGCAGGTTAAGCTTTTCGTCATAGCCGACCAGGCGAGCGTACCCGTAGATCGTCATCATCCGGATATCTTTCTGGCTGCCTATGATCGTGCGCAGCGTGCCGCCATATTGGCCGGGCTGCCGGCCCATCGCAGCGAGATTCAACGCGCGCGGGCGCTTTGGCAGGCGTTCGGCGAGTGCCGGCAGCGCCCTGGCCTTCAGCTGCGGCTGAAGAAATTCCGGCTCCAGATCGCCGGCGCGCAACGTGCCCGGCAGAAATGCCGAAGCCATGAGTCCAAGGACGGTGCGCCGGCTGATCAATGGCGTAGCTCGCTGACATCGGCCGAACGTCGCGCCAGCACGAGGTGGCCGCCGCCAAGATCGAGCGGCGACAGCATGTCTTCGTCGCCCTCGTCGCGGAATTGCGGTCCCCATGCGCTGGTGTCGGAAGCGCCGCTGAGCTTCAGAGTCTTGAAATCCATCGGCCTGTCGAGATCGGGGAAAGGGACTGCGGCGACCAGTGAGCGCGTGTAGGGGTGGACCGGTTTCCTAAGCAGAATTTCGCGCGGCGCTAGCTCGACGATACGCCCGCCGCACATCACCGCGATGCGGTCTGCCATGTAGTCCACCACCGCCAGGTTGTGGGATATGAACAGGTAGGTCAGGCCCAGTTCCTTCTGCAGGTCCTTCAGAAGATTCAGGATCTGCGCCTGGACAGAGACATCGAGCGCCGAAACTGGCTCGTCGCAGATCAGGAGTTCAGGCCCCAGCGCCAACGCGCGCGCGATGCCGATACGCTGACGCTGTCCGCCGGAGAAACTGTGCGGATAACGCTTTATGAAGCGCGGGTCGAGTCCGATTGCCTGCATCAGGTTCTTGACCGTGGCGAGTCGGGACGCGGCATTGCCACGTTGATGGATTTCCAGCGGCTCGCTCAAAATGTTTTCCACCGTCATGCGAGGTGAAAGCGACGAAACCGGATCCTGGAAGACCATCTGGATTTTCGCGCGCAGCATGCGCAGAGCGTCTCCCTCGGCTTTCAAGACGTCGATCGGACCATCGCGGCCGTTGAAGATCACAGAGCCGCCGCTAGGGGTGACAGCCCGCATGAGGACCTTGCTGACGGTCGTTTTGCCGGAGCCGCTTTCGCCGACAAGACCCAGGCACTCGCCCCGCCTGATATCAAAGCTCACGCCGTCCACGGCGCGAACAGAGGTTTGATGACCTCCGCCGAACCATCCGGACTTGCGGATCGTGAAGGTCTTTGTCATATCCCTGACCGACAGCAGGAGGTCGTCCGGCCCCTTCGATGCCGGCGCCGTCTGCTTGCCGAGCAGGTTCCCGACATTCACCGGCACCTCGCGGAGCGCCTTTAGCCTTTCGCCGGGCTTCAGGTCGAAATGCGGAACGGCGGCCATCAGGCCCTTCAGGTAAGGGTGGCCCGGCCGGCGGAATATCGCCTCCACAGGTCCCGCTTCCATGATCTCGCCATGGTACATGACCACCACCTCGTCGGCGACATTGGCGACGACGCCAAGGTCGTGCGTGATCAGCAGCATCGCCATGTTCAGCTTCGTCTGAAGCTCGCGCAGCAATTGCAGGATTTGCGCCTGGATGGTGACGTCCAACGCCGTTGTCGGCTCGTCGGCGATCAACAGGGCGGGCCGGCAGATAAGCGCCATGGCGATCATGGCGCGTTGACGCAATCCTCCCGAAAGTTCAAAGGGATACATGTCATAGGCGCGCTTGGGGTTGGGAAAGCCGACAAGTCCGAGCATTTCCTCGGTCCGCGCCTTGCGCTCCACCCGAGCCGTGGGCGTATGAATCTGCAGGGATTCGCTGACCTGATTGCCGATCGTATGCAGCGGCGACAGTGATGTCATCGGCTCTTGAAATATTTTGCCGATGCGGCTGCCTCTCAACGCCCGGATTTCGGGTCCGTCACGCGGCATCTGCAGGATATCCTGCGTCGTGCCGGGCTTTTCAGGATCGGAAAACAGGATACGGCCGCGAACATGGGCTGTGTTCGGCAAAATGCCCATCACAGCCTGGCTGAGAACCGATTTTCCGGAACCGGACTCGCCCACAAGCGCGGTAACCTTGCCGGGCAAGACGCGAAGATTCGCACGCCTGACGGCATGCAACGGTCCCCCTATAATGGCAAAAGAGATGCCAACATCCTCGATCCGCAGCAGATCAACGCCCAAATTCATTCTCACACCAGCCCCCACTCTGGCCGCTCCAGAAGGCGAGACTAGCGCATTGCCAGCCTAGAGCAACTTGGATTCGAACAGTCGCCAGTTCCCTGGCGGAACCGGCGATCGGACTGCATACCAAACGCGTTCGGATCAGATCGTGGCGGTTTACTGGAGCTTCCTCGGGTCGCCCGCGGACGGCCGCGCGGCATTGCGATGAAGCAGCATGACCTGCTCGGCGTCCGATATTCGGTCGTAAATCGGCTCCACCGCACCGTCTTCGTCGAGCGAGAGAGCACCCGTCAAATCGGGTGAAAGCACCGTTAGCTTCTGCCTGATGCCCGCCAGTTCCTCCATGCCGAGCGCCAGCCAGTTGTTGGCGCCGCAATAGCTGGCGAAGTCTTTGCTGGCGAGAACGCTGTGCGGATATTTCTTGGTCAGGGTCTGGAGGCGCTGGACCTCGTTTACAGCCGAGCCGAAGACGGAGAATGTGAGCCGGTCGGTAAGCCCGACATTGCCGAACATCACATTGCCGACATGCAGGCCGATACCATAGTTTATGTCGCTCAATCCCTGCTGCTTTCTGCGCAGATTGAGATCCATCATGCGCGCGGTGGCCTTGTGCGCTGCTGCAAGAGCGGCCTGGCAGGCGATCTCAGACTGTGAACGGTGCCTTGCGCAAGGGTAAACGGCAATGAAGCCATCCCCTATGAAACTCATGATCTGCCCGCCCTTGCGATTGAAAGGTGCAGCAGCGGCATCGAAAAACTGGTTCAGCGTATCGATATAGACTTCGCGGCCGGAGGTTTCGGCAAGTCTTGACGACCCGCGCATGTCGCCCATGACCAGTGCCGCCCGGATTGTATCACCCTCGCCGCGCTTGATCTGGCCGTCGAGCACGCGCCTGCCGGCGTCGCCGCCGAGATAAGTGGTCATCATGTTGTCGGCAAGCTTGGTGAGCACGGCCATCTTGGTTGCGATAGCTAGATGGTTCTGGATGCGCAGCAGCGCCGCAATCATGCTGTCGCTGAAGCCTGCGGCACTGTCGGTGGACCAAGACCCGATCATGCCCTGACTGGTGTTGCCGCTGAAGGGATGGACGAAAGCCATGTAATCGGTGACGCCCATCAGCTTGAGGTCATCGAAAACAGGAAATTCCGACGGCACCGACGGGTCGAGCCGGCGCCGCAGATGGTCGAGCTTGTGGCTGAGCAGATGGTAGTATGGGCTGGTCAGGAATCTGTCGGAATGAACGCCGTTCTCCTTGCGGAAGCCTTCCACTTCCAGGCCCTGGCCGCGGAGCCAGGTGAAGCCGAGCGCGTCATAAAGCGGATGAAGCATCGAAAAGCTCAAATGCACCCGCTTCAACGGCAGGCCGGCAGCAGCCAGCCGTTCACAAAAGCCCCTTACCAATGTTTCCAGGTCGTCGCCCGCCAACGCCGATTGCGTCAGCCAATCGGCAACCTTATCCATGAGAATGGCAGAAATTTCTGCTTGCGCTGTGCTCATGCTATCTCGAAATCTCCTTGATCCGCCACAAATTCGCCGGCTCGGACGCCGTCAGGCCTTCACCACCGTCTCCCGGGCTAGCCCGAGGCGGCCAAAAATATTGCGTGTGTCAACGATCAGTAGAGCGTGATCCGCGATCGCCTGATAGTCGATCGCGTCGTGGTCGGTTGCAACGACGACAGCGTCGAAATCCTTCAGGGCCACCTCGGTCAATTCGACCGAGCGACGCCCCTTGATCGCCATATGCTCCCGTGTGGTCGGGATTTCGGTAACATGCGGATCGTGGAATTCCGCCTTGCCGCCCCATTCCTCGATGAGTTCAATGAGCCGCAATGAGGGGCTTTCGCGGATGTCGGGCACATTCTTCTTATAGGCGAGCCCGATGATGAGAATGCGCGAGCGGCTGAGCGCCTTGCCGCAGCGCCGGTCCAGCGCCTTCGCCAGTTCATCGACCACATGACGCGGCATGGCCGTGTTGATCTCTGCCGCCAGCTCGATGAAGCGGGTCGGCAGTTCGTATTCGCGCGCCTTCCACGTCAGGTAGAAAGGATCGATCGGAACGCAGTGCCCGCCAAGTCCAGGGCCAGGATAGAAAGGCATATAGCCGAACGGCTTGGTCTTTGCCGCCTCGATCACCTCCCAGATGTCGATTCCCATCGCACCGAGCACGACCTTCAACTCGTTGACGAGGGCTATGTTGACCGAGCGGAAGATGTTTTCCGTCAGCTTGACCGCCTCGGCGGTCGCCGTGGTGGAAACCGGAACGACGGTCTTGACCACGCCATGGTAGAAAGCCTGCACGAGCATCGCCGCTTCAGTGCCGTCACCTGCCACGACCTTGGGGATCGTCGCGACTTCAAAGCTGCGGTTGCCGGGATCCTCGCGTTCGGGCGAGAAGCCGAGGAAGAAATCTCTCCTCGACCGCAAGCCGGTTTTTTCCAGGATGGGCTTGATCACGTCGTCGGTGGTGCCGGGATAGGTGGTCGATTCCAGCACGATCAGCTGGCCGAGACGCAGATGCTTCGCGATGGTACCTGCCGTGTTCCTGACAAAGGAGAGATCCGGCTCGCGGTGTTTCGTCAGTGGTGTCGGAACGCAGATGATGATGACATCGCAAACGGCCAGTTCGGCAAAATCCGCAGTGGCGCGGAACCGTCCGCTCGCCACCTGGCCGGCAAGGGCTGTCGACGTCACCGCCTCGATGTAGGATTGGCCGTTGTTCAGGCTCTCGACCTTTTGGGCTTCGATGTCGAAGCCGGAAACCGGGAAGCCGGCGCGTGCGATCGCAACCGCCAGCGGCAACCCGACATAGCCCAGTCCGATCACGCCGACTTGCGCGGCACGCGTCGAAATCCGGTTCAGAAGACGGTCATCTGTCGATCGTGAGGCGTCCAAAAATGTGCTTCCCGTCAATTCGGACAGGCCGTCCGCTTCCATGGTGAGGCTCACCGCTCACAAGAGCCCCGAGGCATATTGCGGAAAATCGATGTCCGCAAGCCGTCAGACCGGCACCTTCGCCTTAAGGCTTGCGGCAGCCATCGCATAGCCGCCGGCGGCGCCATCGATGAAATGAACGTGATCGCGCTGCAGCGGCGATGCGACGAGACATGTCATCAAGGCCGATTTCTGGCGGTGCAGGCCATAGTTGCAGATGCCCGCCTCTTCCGCCTGTTTCAGCCGGTTCTCGATCCGTTGCAACACATCCGCGTCAACGTCGATGGTCATCTTCAAGCCATCGTCAAACTTCCGGAAATCCGAATTGCTGGCCACTTCGCGTTTGTAGATCTTCGGATCGAATCTGCCGATCGTCCAGCCATATCTATCCGTAACAGCCGTAAGCGTCATCAGGAACACTATCCACAGCTTCGACAGCCACCGCCGTCCTGCCGGTGCCATGGCCCGCGCCTCGATATCGAGGCCGGCGGGCAGCAAACTGTAGTCCGGCCCGTTCACTGGCACCGGGTGGCCATCGCGTTCCTGCCTGCCGGCAACGGCGATGATGTCGGAAACCAGAAACTGAAAACCGCGCAAGTCGCGCGACGCCCCCGGTATGGCGATGATCGAGACAATTTCGCCATGCCGGGCTTCGATTGGGTTCCAGCGGCAGGAAAGGCCGGTCAGATCCGGCCGCGCGCCGGCCGGCGCAGGATCGATGCGGTAGCGCCCCGCTTTCATCTCGGCTTCCGCCCAACTGCCGCCACCTCCGGCGAACATGGCATAGAAGACTGCATCGGAGGCCTGGAACCTCGCCACGCGAACGTCGAGGCCTTGCGCTCTTATATCCTTTATCGGCACGATTGCGGCACGCAAGGTCAGATCCAGTTCGTCCGCCACCCATCTCTGGACAGCCGCCAGCGCGTTGCGGGTGATCTCCAGCGCCGAGCCGGGAAACGCCACGAGCGCGCCGTCGCCGCCGAAGACAAAGGGAAGATCTTGCCTACCCAGCGCATTGAGCAGCGCCGAAATGACGCTGGCACCGGCCATATTGACGGTTTTGTAGCGCCCCGCTTCGATCGCCTTGGTCGAGCCGACGATATCTGCGGTGGCCAGCGCCCAGCCATCGGGGAGAGGCCGATAGTTATCGAGATCGGCAACGCTTTCGAACCTGGCGAAGACCGGTAGGGAAGCGACAAACGGGTCGGACGCGGCAGCTGTTTCCATGAGCATCAGATAGCACATTCCAGTGCTTGAGGGTGAAGTCGATCATGCTTCGAAATTGACTTGCGCAGGCTTTCCGATGATAGGGTCCGGCGATGCGAATTGCCTTCTACGCGCCGCTGAAGTCGCCCAATCACCCCGTTGCCTCCGGCGACCGTCAGATGGCACGGATGCTGGTCAAGGCGCTGGAGCATGGAGGGCACAGCGTCGAACTGGCATCCGAATTGCGCTTCTATCTACGCGAACCGGATTCGAAAAGTTTCGATGCGCTCAACATCGAGGCCCGGGAGGAAGCCGCGCGGCTGGCAGGGCTTTGGGATCGTGACGGCAAGCCCGATCTGTGGTTCACCTATCATCCCTATTACAAGGCGCCCGACCTGATCGGGCCCGAACTGGCGTTGGCCTTTGGCGTTCCCTATGTGACAGCGGAAGCCTCCTATTCGAGGCGGCGCAACACCGGTTTGTGGGCCGATACGCAAGCGCTGGTGGCGCGAGCCGTCGAACAGGCGGCACTGAACATCTGCTTCACGCAAAGGGATCGTCAGGGACTGGCAGATGCGATACCCGAAGCCGCTTTCGGCATGCTTTCGCCCTTCATCGACACATCGCTATTCCGGGAAACACCGGCACGGGGTTGTCCGACGCGCCTCGTTACCGTCGCCATGATGCGCCCGGGCGACAAAGTCGAAAGCTATCGCATGCTGGCGCAGGCGCTCGGTTCGATCGGTCATCTGCCCTGGACCATATCGGTCGTCGGGGACGGACCTGCCCGCGAGGAGATCAAAGCGCAGTTCGCCGGCTTGCCCGCCGAGCGTATCGAATGGCTTGGCGCGCTTGAGCCAGCCGCAGTGCCGGATGTCCTCTACAGTGGGGGAATTTACGTCTGGCCGGGTTTCGGCGAGGCCTATGGCGTTGCCTATCTTGAAGCACAGGCCGCCGGCCTTCCGGTTGTGGCTCAGGACGTCGCCGGCGTGCCGGAGGTCGTGCGGGATGGCCAGGCCGGGTTTCTCACCCCGCCGGGCGATGTGGCGGCGTTCGCTTCTGCCATTGAAAGGCTTCTGGCCCATAACGACGAAAGATCCATCATGGCCGCAGAAGCCAGACGTTTCATCCTCGAAGAACGTTCTCTCGGTGCTGCGGCGGCGCGTCTGGCCGAACTTCTTGCGAAGATCCCGGTCTCATGACATGCGATCAAATCTGGCAACCCTTGATGGAGGAACTGGCGAGCCGGCAACGGGCGGACCGTAAGGCAGAGTTCTGGCTGCGCGACGATGACGCCGTGGATCCGACGCCTGCGCTTGATCGGTTGCTCGACCTCACCGGTGAATTCGCGGTTCCGGTGACTCTGGCCGTCATTCCCGCCCTGACTGACGAGAAGCTTGTCGTTCGGCTTGACGAGGCGCCGCATGCCACGGTCGCTATCCACGGCTGGGCGCACCGAAATCATGCTCCGGAGGGCCAGAAGAAGCAGGAGCTCGGCGCGCATCGGCCACGCGAGGCGGTGCTCGATGATCTGGCTCGCGGGCTGTCGCACATAACCGGCCTGCACGGCGCACGTGCCGTTCCGATGCTGGTGCCACCCTGGAACAGGATCGACGCCGGCTTGGTATCCGACCTTGGATCGATAGGATTTTCGGCATTGTCGGTCTATGGGCCGCCAAGACCGGCTTCACTTGCGGTCATCAACAGCAATGTCGACATCATGGATTGGCATGGCACGCGCGGCTGCCGCGATCATGGCCTATTGGTTCGGGCCATCATCGCGCAGTTGCAGCATGCATTCGATGGAGGCGAACCGGTCGGCCTGCTCACCCACCATCTCGTGCATGATGAATCGGCCTGGCTCTTCCTCGAACGGCTGTTCACAGTCACCGCACAGACTGAAGCCTGCGTATGGCTTCCGGTCAGGGCATTGATCGGGCGCAGGCCCGGTAGAGCAATTCCAGGAAAGGTGTGAACGGGTTTTCCGTCCGGAATTACGTCAAAACAAAGAGATAGAGCAAAACAGCTCAGCGCTTTTTGCGCAATGAGACTGGAAATTTGAGCGTCTGGCCATCCCGCGCGGCAAAAGCGCCGGTAAACCTGTCTTTGGCCAGTTTCTCGATCTCGTCCAGTTCCTCGTCGGTCCGTGTCGGATCGTGGTGAAACAGCGCAAGCCTCCGCGCACCGGCCGCCTCACAGAGCTTGACACCCTGTTGCCATGTCGAGTGCCCGTAACCGCGGCGGCGTTCCATTTCCTCCTCGGTGTAGGTGCAATCGTAAATGACGAGGTCTGCATCTTCGATCAGCCCGAGCACCGCCTGATCGAGTTTGTCCGGCTCGTGCTCAGTGTCTGTGATCATCGCCACGACGCGGCCGCCCCATTCGACCCGGTAACCTATGCAGCCGCCCGGATGGATAAGACTGCCGGTTCGGACCACCACCCCTTCGCGCGGGCGAAGCACGTCTCCGGATACGAAATCGCGATAGTCGAGGCTTGCCTTGCAGGCTTCCAGTTTCACCGGAAACCACGGCGGCTGCATGAACTCATCGACCATCTGCCGGGTCGTCATGTGTCCTGCAAGATGCCCGGACCAAAGCGTAACCTTGGCGCCCCGATCATAGATCGGCGCAAAAGACGGCAACCCGATGATGTGATCGTAATGGCAATGGGTGAAAAGCAGGTCGAAATCGGTCACGCCCAACGCCTGAAGTGCGGCGCCGGCAGGCCGTAGGCCAGAGCCTGCGTCGAACAGAAGCGTATGCTTACCGCATCGCATTTCGACGCAGATTGAGTTGCCGCCATAGCGAGAGAATTCTGGCCCTGATACCGAAATGCTGCCGCGGACACCCCAAAACCTGACCAGGAAAACGTTGTCGTCCATGCTACCCCTTCGCCCATCATATCCAAACAACTGCTGCTAGGCGAGACAGGCTTTCTCCGGGTGATCTTCTCAGCGAGAGGACAGTGCCGTCACGACGGCGAGGATCGGGCGCACGTCCTTCCTTATTTGGCGCTTCGTGCGTCGATCAGATCCGCGGTCGTATGGCTTAGGCGATCGGCAAGAACCCGCAATATCTCGATGGTCATTTCCGGAAACTCCCTCATAAGCCTCAGGAAATGATCCTTGCGGATTCTCAAGACTTCCAGCGGACTTGCCGCTCTGACGGTGGCAGTGCGGGAGCTGTTGCACAATATGGCGATCTCGCCAACGATCGAATTTGGCTCCACTTCGGCAACTTTTATCGGTCCGCTATCGGAATCGACAAGAATATCCGCTCTGCCTGAAAGGATGACATAGGCGGCGTCTCCCTCGTCGCCCTGCCTGAAAAGGATCTGGCCGGCGCTGTAGCTCACACGATCGGATGTGAACGCAAGCAGCTTGAGCTTTGTCGGCTCGATGGCAGAGAACAAGGGAACGCGTTGCAGCATTCCAACTTCATCCTTGAGCAGCATTGTCGCAAACCTTCCAAAATTCGCGTTTGCCAGACTAGAGCAAAGGACGCCCACATGGAATTAATTCTCTTTCCGGCATGGCGAGACAAACCACGCGAAAGGTGGCGAGCCCGATGTCGTGCACCCCCCAGAATGATCCATCTGAATGTCCGTTGCTCTATGACAACAGTTCCTTGAAGATACCGTTCCCCGCCAAAAGTGTCTCGTGTGTTCCGTCTTCCGCCAACTGACCCGAGTCGAAGACGACAACGCGATCGAACATCATCGCCATTGCCGGATTCGTCACGACCCACACAATTGCCGGCGAATGGCCGTCGCGCCTGGCTTCCTCGAGCACATTTCGCAGCACTTTATCCTGCATGCGCTGGTCGAGCGCCGACAGCGGCCGGTTGAGAATGAGAAAATCGGGACGCTTGAGCAAGGCCCGGGCAACATCGAGCTTCTGTCGCTGTCCACCGGTCAGCCGCCTCCCGCCGGAGCCGACGTTGAAGTCCAGGCCGACATCCAGAAGTTCGCCATAAAGCCCGAGTTCGTCAAGAATGTCATAGACGATGGAGCGTATGCGGTCGGGCGCGTCGGGATGATTGTTGCCCACACGCCCGAACAGGACATTATCCATGACGGTGGCCGCGGCAATGTATTTGGCAGGATCATACCGTTCGATCGCATTGTGCAACTCGGGCGGCAGGTCTTCATAGAACCGGTTGCGTGCAGCGACGATCTTGCTCATCAGCTCGTCGCTCAGCAGGCCGAAGCGGTGCCGGGGCTCGATGTAGGCAAAGCTCAAGGTGACGATCATGGCGCGATCGTTCTCCGAAACCGCCTCGTAGGGACGGTTCTTGAGCCGTTGCAGCAAGGTTTCGTAGGCGGGTATCTCCTCCGCGCTCATGAAGGCGAGCTGCTGGAAGAACTGGTGATCGGGCGGCAGGTCGGCAAACAACTCGATCGCCTGTTTGGCGATCTCCAAGCCCATTTCGTAGAGCGTGCGGTCGAGGCCGGCTTGCCTCAGCACGGAAGCAAAATAGGGATTGGCCGCCAGCGCCCTGTCGGCCAGTTCGGGGCCGGCGGCAGCGCCGAAGAGCAGGTTTTGGCCGATCGTTGCTTCCTTGTTGTAGGCGCCCGGTTCGAAAGGAACCACCAGTCCGCTCAGCCCCTCTTGTTCCAGCCGGGCCCGCAGCGCCGCACGCAGTTCGACGATCCGCCTGGCAAGCTCCGTGTGACGGGTGAGGTCAGCTGAAGAGCGCAATCCGAGATCCAGAATGTCACGCGACAGAACAACCGCGTCGAGCACCCGGCGCACTGCTTCAAAGAGGTCGTGCGGGCCGGTAGCGCCAGCGGAAGCATAGTTGATCCAGTCGCCGTGGATATCAAGATCCGGATTGCCCGACCGGCGCGCCTCGTGAATGTTCCAGCGGTGCTGATCTGCCGCAGCACCGTCATAAGGCACCGATGTCAGCGGCGCATGCTTCAACCCGTAGAGCAGGTTGTCGCGGAGGCTTGCCTGGAACAGGAAAACATCCGACGAGGCGTACGATATGCGCCGGCCGGTTACTGCTTCCGGGAGTTCAAGCAGGTCGTCGGTGCCCGAAGCGACCTTTCCGCTGTCCGGCCAGATCAGCCGCGCGAAGGCTTCTGCAAGCGCCTCCGCTCCACCTGTTGCGGTACTGACCAGTGCCACCGTCTCACCCGGCTTGACCTGGAGGGAGATACGGTTGAGGAGCATCGCACCGCCATCGTCTGCTATGGACAGATTGATCGCTGACAGCGGCTTGGTCATCGGATCGGGATCGTCCATCGTCAATGCCATGATACTCGGCGCGATGAGACCTTCGACGGTGAACTGTTCAACGACCTGTTGATATTTGACCTGGACATCCTGCCGATCCTGATCCCAGTCGATCAGTTCCTTCATCGGTCCGGGCAGGTCCTTGTAGGCGCCGATCACGGCCACGAGCTGGCCGACGTCCAGCCGTCCCTGGAGGACCAGATACCCGCCGATCATGTAGAACAGAAAGGGCGTGAGCTGCGCGAGAAAATTGTTGAGGAACTTCACCATGAATTTCCATTGGTAAAGATCGAAGCGGATCTTGAAGATGAGCCCGAGCCGGGCAGCTATGTCGGCGCGCTCGTAGTTTGATGTATCGTGGACGTGAACCGTGCCGATGCCGTCGACGATTTCGCCAACCCGGCCCGAAAGCGCGCGCGCCGTCAACTGCCGTTGGCGCCCGAGCACGATCAGCCGCCGCCGCATTCGCGGGATGAGCACGATCTGGATCGCCACGATCACGACCGCTATCATTCCTAGCCAGACGTTCTGGATCATGATGAACAGCATGGCCGTCAGCGCTTGGCCGCCGAGCAGTACCGGCTGCAGGAAGGCGTCGCCGATGAAGCCGCCCAGCGGCTCCACCTCGTCCTTCACCATGGTCGCCACTTCGGCGGATTTCACCCGCTTGAAGTAAACCGGCGGAAACCGCAGCACACGGTCGACCAGATCGAAGCGGATACGCCGCAGCATGCGTTCGCCGAGGCGGCCCTTGTAGGTGTTGATGTAGAATTTGAACAGGCCGTTGATGACGACTAGCAAGAGGAACACAAGGCTCAGGGCAAACAGGGTCTCCTCGCGGTCGAGCTGAAAACCGGAGAAGAACTGGACCTCTCCAATGAACGGCAGGTTATAGTGTAGCCTCATGAATGGCTGGGTCGCGCCCGGTTGCTCGAAGCCGCGACCTTGGATCGGTCCGTTGACGATCAGCTTCGGCAGGTCGAAAGACATGAAATATGGGATCATCGAAAGCACGACGATCATCAATATCCAGAGCTGCTGCTTCTTGGTGTGCGTCCAGATATAGCGGGCTAGGCTGGCTTCCATATGCGACTGTGGACCCTTCAGTTGGAAGCGTGCAGGATGTAAAAGCACCTGCTGGCGAATGGCGTATCGGCAATTTCTTCATCGCCAACGAGCTGGCCAAACGGTCCGCGGCTTTCGCAGGGCTTTGGCGAACAGCTGAGCAGCACGAGGCCGCAGCTGCGCGGCTGGTGCTGGCGGATGGACGCCGATGATCCGGACAGATGCAATAGGCTCTCTCCGGCACCGGGCAATAGCCAAGCGGCTTGCAGCATGATCACGTCCGCGGAATCAAACAGTCTTGCGGGAGGCAAGATTGCGTTGTGTCGCCCAGAATCCCAACATACAAGACGAATTATGATGGATGTCACGCAACCACGCAATGCCATGGACTGGCATGAGCAAGCCTTGGACCTCACACGGGGAATTGCTGCTTATGTCAACTGCCCTCTCGTGGCAGGGCTGGCGCGCGTCGTCGCCAAGCATCCGAAGGCCGATATTGCCAACGCCTTCAACCACAAGCAGGTCGCCTGCAAGATGTGGGCGCTCGACAGGCTGTTCGAAAGCGGCGGCGGCCGCTTCGGGCGCATATGGGTTCTGGGTGGATGGTACGGCGTATTGCCGGCAATGCTTTTCAACGATGCCCGCTTCGACATCGCGGCGATCGATAGCATAGACATCGATCCTGAAGTCGCGCCGGTCGCCCGGACCCTCAACCGGGAAGCCGGCGACCGGTTCCGGGCGCTGACGGCAGATATGTACGCACTCGACTATGCGGCCGGGCGGCCCGACCTGATGGTCAATACGAGCTGCGAACACATAGCCGATCTGCGCGCCTGGCTTGCTCTGCTTCCGCCGGGCACGAATGTACTGCTGCAATCGAACGATTATTTCAGCGAGCCGACGCACATCAACTGCGTGGCTTCGCTTGCAGCCTTCGAGGCAATGGCGGCGCTACGGGAGGTGCGGTTCTCCGGCGAACTGCCGACAAAAAATTATACGCGCTTCATGCTGATTGGAACTGTTTAATGCATTTCGCCCAAAAGTGCGTAGCGGTTTTGGGACAACGACACGCATAAAAACAGGACTTGAAGCGCGTCGCACGAACCTCACAGACGCTACGCGCGTTAGGATCTATCGTCTGTTTGATCATGAACTTCTCCGAAACCGGGCCCGGGACCATGTTCGATACCGCTCGCGCAGGATTTGCGCCGAGCGACGCCCGCCTTCCAGATCGAGACGATGCGCGGATGGCGTCCGTCCCACAAGCGCCTGTTCGATAGCTTGCGCCAAACCTTCAGGCGTCAGGTCCTTTTCCGTCAGCACCGTTGCAAGACCGAGTTCTTCGAGCATCAGGGCGCGAACCGTCTGTTCGGTTTCCCCGCCGGCTGCAAATGGAACGAGCAGGGAGCGACAACCCGCGCGCAGTACATCGCAGACCGTGTTGTAACCCGCCTGCGAGACTGACAGGCGGGCGCCGGTCAGCAGGCTGGCGAAATCCTCGCGGAACCGGAAGATGGACAGGCCCGGCGTGGCATCGCGTGCGATCGCGTCAAACTCGTCTTTCGGCAGGTTCGGGCCGGTGATCAAACACCATTTCCAAGCGTTGTTGGCATCCCGCGCCGCTGCGATGGTGGAGCTGACAAGGCTCTTTCCGGCAGCCCCGCCGCCAACCGACACCAGAACGTCGAAGCGCTCGGAGGCCGCAGGCGCTGGCGGCGCGGCAACGAGCCCTGTGTAGGTGATCTCGGCCCTGATCGCCCCAGCCAATGGAAATGTCTTGTCGATGGTTGCGAAAGCCGGATCGCCGTGGACCATAACAAGGTCGAAATGCCTGTTGATGAGATCGACCGTTTCCTCGTTTCGGCCCGGCTTGACGCGCTCCTGGAGGATATCGCGGACGGACGTCACCAGCAGCGGTCTGGGCGACGTCGCGTCGATGGCCTCGATCAGCGGCAAGAGTTCGAAACGCATCTGCCGGCGTCCAAATGGAAACGCCTCGATAATGACGATATCAGGCCTGCAATCCCGGAATGCCTGCAGCAGCATCTCTGAACGCCATTTCTTGAAATCATCGTCGATCGGGTTGCCTTGCAGGTCGACAAGTCCCGAAAATCCTTCATCACCGGAGGTGACAGGTGGCAGGGTTACAGATTTTACCCCCAGTCCCGGAAACCCGACGATCGGCGCTCCACCGGTCACGACGGTTACGTCAAACCCGTCATCGACCAGAGCCGCTGCAATGCGGCTGGCGCGCGCGAGATGGCCGATGCCGAGCAGGTGCTGGACATAGAAGAAAGCGCGCAGCCGCTTCATTCGGCGGCCCGCCACTCCCGCTCGAACAGTTCCTTGAGCTGTCCAATGCTTGCCATATGATCGAAATTGCCGCGCACGCACCGCTCTGCGGCGTCGCCGAGACGGCCGCGGAGCCCGGGATCACGGATCAGGCGCTCCAGCGCCTGTGCCAGGGCAATCGGGTTTTCCGTCGGAACCAGCAAGCCCGTTTCATCCGGCGATAAAAGCTCTGGCACGCCGGAAATATCGGTCGACACGCAGGCAAGCCGCTGGCTAGCCGCCTCCACCAGAACATTCGGCAGACCGTCGCGGTCGCCATTTGCGGTGATCCTGCAGGCCAGGGCGAAGATGTCGGCGCGGCGGTAGTGCTCAAGCACCTCCTCCTGCGCAAGCGCGCCTTTCCAAGAGACGCGATCATCCACACCGAGCTTTTGCGCCAGCGCCTTGAACCGTTCCAGTTCTTCGCCGCCGCCGATATGCTCGAAACGCCACGCCAAATCGCCGGGCAACAGGGCAAGGGCCTCCAGCAAGGTATCGTAACCTTTCTTTTCAACGGCGCGCCCGACACTCAGAACGACAACCGGTTCGTCCGGAGCCGAGCCGTCATGCTGCTTTCGCGCCTCATCGAAACTGCCAAAGCGATCAAGGTCGAGCCCATGATAGCTCAGATGCACAGACGAGTTGCCGTTAGCGAGTTTTTTCAGACGGTCGAAGCCGGTTTTCGTGCAAGTGACCGTCCAGCGCGCCGAGGAAAGCTTGCCGGCCAGATCCCAGTCCGCCGAAGTCCAGATGTCCTTAGCATGGGCCGAGCAGGTCCAGGGCAGGCCACGAAGCTGGCTGGCATAGCGCGTCACCGATGCAGGCGTGTGCGCGAAATGGGCATGCAGCCAGCCCGCGTTTTCCGGCCATTCGGCCGCCAGCACGAGCGCTTGCCCGAAGCGGCGCGCGCGATTGCGCGTAAAGTCGCGGGGCATATCGGCAGCCAGCGATCCGAGCGCGCGCCAGAAGCCCGGACGCAGCAGATAGGCAAACAGCGAGCGAAACACGCGCAGCGGCTCTTCGTGCAGATATTCCGGCAGATAATGGACGGGCGCTTTGATCTCGTCATGCACGGGGTGGCGTTTTTCGTCGGTCGGCCGCCTGAGCGCGACAAGTATCAGGTCGAACCCCGCACGCTCAAGACCGAGCAGTTCCTGCGCGATGAAGGTTTCGGACAGCCGCGGATAACCCTTCAGAACCACGACGATCTTGCGATGTTGCAACTCACGTCATTCCTTCAATGACCGAAAGGTGATGGCCGGCCCGCCGGTCGAGCAGTTCGGCGACGATTTCGGAAATATGAGGCAGCCCTTCCAGCGTCAGATGCGGATTGCTCTGCGATGGGCGGGGCCGGTCCGGCAGCACCTTCAGTGCATCGGCAAACCGCCGGGAATCCTCGGCTTCTTCCGGCAAAAACATCTCGATGAGGCCGAGTTCGGCCGCGCGCCGTGCGCGGATCAGTTGTTCTTTGCGGGGCTCGACGCGCGGCACGATCAGCGCCGGCTTGTCGAAAGACAGTATCTCGCAATAGGTGTTGTAGCCGCCCATCGCCACTACCGCCTTGGCGCCGGCAATCAGGTCTTCCATGCGGTTGTCGAACTCGATGATCCTGATGTAGGGGATCTTGGACCCCTTCTTGAGCAGCTTGTTGCGCTTGCGCGCCGGCATGTAAGGCCCAAGCACGATCAGGGCCCTATGCTGCAATTGCGGATCCTGCTGATAGGCATCGATGACGTCGTGAATCAGATCGGCGCCGTCACCGCCGCCACCGGTGGTAACGAGGATATAGTCGCCCTCGGGCCGATGGCCGGGCAACTCGTTCCGCTGCAGGCTCCGTTGCAGGAAACCGACGAACCTCATCTTTGCCCTGACAGCCGGCGGCACATCCAAGCCGGTCAACGGATCGTAGAAATCCGGCGGGCCATAGGCCCAGACCTTGTCGTAGAACAGGCCTATCTTGCGCATCACGTCCCGGCGTGCCCACTCTGCTTCGAGCAGATGCGGCGCATCCATCACCTCGCGCAGGCCAAGCACTAGCGTGGTGCCCCGCGTCTTGAGGTAGGACAGCGTGTCCTCAATCTCACCGCGCAGGCCGAGCGGTTCCTTGTCGACGATGAAGATATCCGGCCGGAAGGTCTCGGCCGTGTGGCGGATGATCGACTGGCGCATCCTTAGCGTCTCATGCAGATCGATGTCCTTTTCCAGCGAGGTGTATTCGCCGTTGCGCAGCTTGATGACGCTGGGGATCTTCACGAAGTCGACACGGGCACGGTAGTCGAAGGCGCCAGCGATAGTCGCACCCGAAATGATAAGCACCTGAAGTCCGCGGAAATCCTCGACCAGCGAATGCGCGATAGTTCGGCAGCGCTGCAAGTGGCCGAGCCCGAACGTGTCGTGGCTGTACATGAGAATTCGAGCGTTTTCTGCGTGCTGGGTCATTGTTGAACGTCTCTTAGAATTCTCGCTTTGAGGACCGTGAGCGACCCGCCGGCTTCGAAACCATCCTGGTTTTGAAACATGAGGCCGCGATTTTGAATTTGCATTACTTCTGTGGAATGCCTGTCAGATAGGGCTTTCTGATTGCCTGAGTCCGAAACTGGATGGAGTGGCGAATATCGCCTCGGCGGGAGCGGGCCGAGACTCCCCGTTGTTGTTTTGGGATGAATCGAAGGGGAAAGCGGTGTCCAAAGGATCGGCAGAAGTCATCCCTCTTGATTCCAATAAGCTCCGGTCTCTCCGAACTCGATGGTTTCGGAGCGGTGAAAGCGATTCCGCGATCCTGCCCATATAGTCAATTGCTTGATCGGTATACGAAAGGACAGGGTCGCCGGGCGTCGCACGGCACATGTTGTTGCAGAACTCGTTTCGCGCGCCATCGCTCTCGGTCTTGGGAGACCAAAGGTGCTGCCCATCAATCTCTTGACGGGCGGTCTGATTATGATTCACCGACCAGAACTGAGCCATCTATCGCCCAAGCTAGCCTGAATTTCGCCAGGAATCGAGTGGATGCCAGCGCTCACAACACACCGCCCGCAGCGGGGTATGTGCAACACCGGTTGCTTGTCGATCACTATGGCCTCTGGCTAATGCCTTAGCGGGGGCGGTGGCGGTACTTTTTGAGACGACCTCAGCGGGCCATCGAAACGTCGCGAGGTGCAAAAACCGCTCGATTGGTCCCAACAGTAGGCGAAACCTCAAAATTTTTTGCGGCGATTTTAGCATTTAAAGCCAATAGCATAATTTTTTGACGGCGTTGAAGTCGCCGCGATCGGGGAAAAACGCGGCATTTCTCTCCCCCAGTCCGCCCATTGCTGCAAGCCGACGGCATCAATCGCATCCTGCTCGGGCTTAGGCAGGCTGCCAACGCGAGCGAGGTCTTCGGGCTTCATGGTGTAGACGGCAAGAAAGCGGGGTATGCAGCGGTTTTTCCTTCGTGCTGTCAGAAGCATGCTGGCTGCTTAGACTCTTGGAGGGCCCAAGTCACTGCGCAGTACCACTCTCTAAATGCCCGCCCGCTATCGGGGACGCCGCGCTCCTCAAGGTCCCGCAGTCCGCTGGTCAGTACCTTCGCCGAAGGTTATCGATTTTCTCGGCCGGGTTCTTCTTTCGTGGTGCCGAGGCGGTTAAGCAGATTGAGCGTGATCCTGCCGACATCGTTCATGGCGCCTGCGGCTGGCAGCGCGCCGCACCAGGCAACCGAGCTTGCCGAAAAGATCAAGCCGCCTGCTGCGAGCTTTCGCAGGGTCATTTCGGCGCAGCGGCGGGCGGTGCGTTGCGTATCCCCGCCCTCATACCAGCGCGTCGGATCCTGGAAGAAGCTGTCCGGAAATCCCGTCGCCCGCGCGATCACGACGGTGTCAGCGGAAGTGCCGAGGGCTGGATCTGTCGCATCCACTTCGTAGCCCGCGGCACCGCCCAGCACGATGCCGTCCGTGCCGAAGGTCGCATTTTCAACGCCTTCGAACAGCCATGCGCATCCTGCTTCACGGCTTTCCTCAGTGCGCTTGAAGGGGCGCGCGCCTTCGAATCCCATCAGTGAGATCGCGCCACCGATCAGCGAGAATTCGCCTCGGCCGCGGGAGCGGAGATAGCCGCCTGGTTCGTTGGTGATCGACAGCGCCTGTTCGGCGACCGGGCCATCCCAGGTGCGGCCTGCCTCCAGCGGCGAGCGCCGCAGCTCCATCAGGTCGTCCTTGAAAGCCACAGTGGCAGCGAAGCCGTTTCCGCCGAGATAGGCGATGCTGCCGCCTTCGGCCACAAACTCCCGCAGCGCCTGCTCCATCTCGATCGACATATATTCGGGGTGACTGCCGGTGACGACGGCTTGATGTCGACGCAGACCGTCTATGCCGCATTCGTGCAAGTCGTGATCGGTCAGGACGTCAAACATGATTCCATTTCCGTGGCAGAATCGGAGGAAGTGCAGATCGACCGGCAAATTGTGTGGGCAGCCGCAGAGCGGATAATCGTAATCGTCCCTGAGCGTCACTTTCGGCTTTTTGTAGGAACAGATGGAAACACCGCTAAGGTCGGAATGGTAGTCGTAAAGAGATTTCAGATTGTTGGCGATCGCGAAGCGATGTCCCCGGTCGTCGCCTTTCCATTCATAAAGATGATCCGGGAGATATTCGTCGGCATAAGCGAGATAGGTGGCCGTCGGCACGAGATACAACAGCGGCGACGAGACCTGTGACGAAGTGACGAAGAACACCACGCGTTCGTCGCCGGCCTCCCATTCGACCTGGAACGCGTAGACGCCTGGGTGTGCGTTTTCAGGGATCGTCACGCGGTGTGATGCGGGCCAGTCAAGCGGGCCGATGTCGTCGTCGTGGCAATGGATAGCGTCGTAGTGCGACGGCACCAAGCGAGGCTCGAAGCTCGATCCGTCCCAGCGTGCCGAAGTCACGCAGAAGGCTGGCTGATTGATCACATCCAGGAGCAGCGGATCTGCTCCGCCCGACGACAGGATCGGTTGCGTTGGTAACAGCGTCGGGAAATCCCAGGCAACAGTCCCCTGTGGGGTGTCGAGCCGGATCGCAGCAAATTTCGCGTTGAGGGTAGGTTCGTGGTTGGTGGCACTTGCGCCGAAATGGATGCCGTGCCCTTGGAGGTTCCACGCCGGGCTGCCAAAACCTTCACGGAGTTCGTAAGGCGCGAGAAGATTATGGGATTTGATGCGCAGACGCGATTGTTCCTGCCGCAGATCCAACTCGACAGTAAGCCACACACCGGTTGGCGCCTTCTTCTCGACAAGAGTTTCGCCGCCGATTTCCACGACAAATGCGCCGTCGCGGAGGCGCAGCCCGACGGCGCCTGCCTCCAGGATCGTGCGCGCGCCTTCGTTGCGCGTGAGGAACAGCTCAAAACGTATGCCGTGGAGGGCTTGTACTTTGGCCAGTTCGCCGGGTCGCACGAACAGGAACGACCCCTGGTCGAAATGCCGATGCCGTGCTTCACCTACCGTTTCGATGGGCCAGGTGAGAAATTCCGGAGCCGGCTTGTCGAGCCGGCAAATTCGTGTGGCCTTTATCGGCCGATCGCATGACAGGCTGAGCTTGATCCGCTGGCCTGCTTTGGCACTCCAGGGGGTGGTATAGCCAACCACGCTCATCGCGTCGTGGTCTACTGCGCGCTTCATCTATCCCTCCCGATGACTCCAGATGGGCTGGGGCGAACCGCGTAGACCGGTCCGATGGCGGCCGATGCGCTGCCGCTCTGACAAGCAAAGTTTCGCATGGCGCACTACAGCCATAATGTACATGCTTGTATAGATAAGCTGCATTCGGATAGTCTCGACGCGATCGGTCCAAGCGCGACATTACCAAGGAGGATGACATGCGCAACGCATCTCTCTTCGATCTGTCAGGCAGGAAGGCGCTTGTAACCGGCGCAAGCCGTGGCATCGGGCGCAGCATCGCCGAGGCGCTCAGCGCGGCCGGCGCCGACGTCGCGGTCACGGCGCGCAGTGTGGCCTCGCTCGAGAAGACGATGGCCGCCATCCGCACCGCCGGCGGGGTCGCGCACGCCGTCGCCCTGGACGTCACTGACGTCGACCGGTGCCGGGCGGCGACAGCCGAGGCCGGCAGCCTGCTCGGAGGTCTCGATATTCTCGTTAACAATGCAGGTACGGAAGAGGTCCGGCCTTCACTCGATGTCGACGAGGCCTTGTGGGACAGGATTGTCGATACGAATCTCAAAGGCGCCTTCTTCTGCGCCCAGGCCGCTGCGCGGCAGATGAGAGACGCCGGACGGCCCGGCGTCATTATCAATCTCTGTTCGTTAACCTCCGAGGTTGGGGTTCCCACGGCGGTGCCGTACGGCTCGTCGAAATCAGGCCTCCTCGGCATGACGCGGGCGCTTGCGGCGGAGTGGGCCGATCTTGGGATCCGGGTCAACGCCATTGCGCCTGGCTATTTCAGGACAGCGATGACAGACGTGTTCTACAGCAACCAGGCATGGCAGCAATCGATGCTCGCCAAGATTCCGCAGCGCCGTTTTGGTGATCTCTCGGACCTGCACGGAATTGCGGTGTTCCTCGCTTCGGATGCGGCAGCCTACATAACCGGCCAGTCCATTCCCGTGGATGGAGGCTTTCTCGCATCGATTTGAAGGCTTCAGGGGCTGGAGATGTGTCCCAGAAGTGATCGACAAGCGCTAACCGTAATTGCGTCCTAAGAAAAGGAGCCGCCATGTCTGACGTCAGCTTCCACTGCCTGTCATCCCTCAGTGTCGATCAGCGGTCCAGTTTACTGAAACGCGCAGAAGGAGATCTGTCTTCCTTCATCGAAAAGGTCCGTCCAATCATCCAGGCCGTCAAGGATGAAGGTGACGCGGCCTTGCTCCGGTTTGCGCGCGAACTCGACAAAGCCGATGTTGCCGACGGTGGGCTGAAAGTTTCGGAAGCGGAGTTCGACGCGGCATTCGACAAGGTCGACAAGGATGTCGTGGAGAGTATCCGGTTCGGAATTGAGAACATAAGGCATTTCCACGAGGAGCAGCGCCCGGAAACGATGTGGCTCAAGGAAGTTCGGCCGGGCGCCTATGCGGGTGACCGATACACACCGATTGCTTCCGTTGCGCTTTATGTTCCGCGCGGCAAAGGCGCCTTCCCCTCGGTGACGATGATGACGTCGGTTCCGGCGGTGATTGCCGGGGTTCCCCAGATCGCGATCGTGACGCCTGCGACTTCGGATGGTTCCGTCGACGCCGCGACGCTGGTTGCTGCCCGCATTGCCGGCGTGGAGACCGTGTACAAGTGCGGCGGCGCCCATGCGGTCGCCGCCGTCGCCTATGGAACCGAGACCGTGAAGCCTGCCGTCAAGATCGTCGGGCCGGGGAGCCCGTGGGTGGTGGCGGCAAAGAGCGTGTTGTCCCCGATCATCAACACAGGCCTGCCTGCCGGCCCGTCCGAAGCGATCATCTTTGCTGATGACAGCGTCGACGGCGGCCTGGCCGCTCTTGACCTGTTGATAGAGGCCGAGCACGGCCCGGATTCGTCGGCCTATCTGGTGACGCATAGCCGCAAGGTCGCCGAAGCCGCTTTGATTGCCATACCGGAACACTGGTCCCGAATGAGCGAACAGCGTGTGGAGTTCTCGCGCGCGGTGCTGACTGGAAAGCGCGGCGGCATCGTGCTGACCGAGTCCCTGGAGGACAGCTACCGTTTCATCAACGATTATGCCCCGGAGCACCTCGAGATTCTGTCAACGGAGCCATTTGCGCATCTTGGACGCATCACAGAAGCCGCCGAGATCCTCATGGGACCGCACACGCCGGTGACCCTCGCTAACTTCGTCCTGGGACCCAATGCGGTGCTGCCGACCAGCCGGTGGGCGCGAACCTTTGGACCGCTTTCCGTGACGGATTTCGTCAAGAGATCGTCGGTCGGCTATGTGACCTCGGCGGCCTATCCGGAACTCGCGTTGCATGCCCGCAGGCTCGCCCGCTACGAAGGGTTCAGCTCGCATGAGAACGCGGTTTCGGAGATCCGCGATCGCTATCTCGCCGGCTGAGCGGAAACGATGACGATGAGGGCGGCGCGACTCCATGGACCCGGCGACTTGCGCGTCGAGGATATCGCCGCGCCAGGCGCTCCCGAGCCAGGCTGGGTGAAGCTGAGGGTCGATGCCGCAGGCATTTGCGGTTCCGATCTTCACAACTTTCGCACGGGCCAATGGATAAGCCGGGCGCCCTCGACGGCTGGCCATGAGCTGACAGGCACGGTGATCGCTATCGGCGAGGGCGTGGACATCGTCGCTGTTGGCGACCGCGTGGTCGCCGATTCCCGTTTCTGGTGTGGCGAATGCGCGCAATGCCATGCAGGCAGGCGGCATCTTTGCACGTCGCTGGGCTTTGTCGGCGAGATATGCGACGGCGGATTTGCCGAACAGGCGGTCCTGCCCGCACGCCTGCTGCACGTCGTCGATGCCGCGCTTGACGAACGGGTCGCTGCGATGGCCGAGCCGCTGGCTGTAGCGTTGCACGCAGTGCGGCGTCTGCCGAAAACGGCCGGCTCCGTTCTTGTGGTCGGCTGCGGGACTATTGGCGGGCTTGCCGCACTGCTGCTTTCCCGGACATTCGCAGGTACCGTGCTCGTCGCCGATCGCAACCCTGGCCGATGCGCCCGGGTGGCGCGGGTGACCGGCGCCAGCATCGTCGACTTGAACCGGGACGCCATTGCCGCCGCCACCGCGGATGCCCCCCTGATTGCTGCCGTCGAAGCGACCGGCAGCATCGCAGCACTCAGCCAGTTGCTCGGCGTTCTCGATGCCGGTGGCACCGTTGCGATGGTCGGCATATTCCATGGGCGCCTCGACATCGATCCCAACATCCTGGTTGAACGCGAAATCGCATTGCTGGGATGCCACGCCTTTGCCGATGAGCTTCCCGACGCCATTCGGATGCTCAGCGAATTGACCGAGCCCATGGTCGAACTGATCGACCGCGAGATCGGCCTGGATGATGTTCCCGCAGCCTATGAGCGGCTGTTGGCGGGGCAGGGCGATGGTTTGAAAACAATCATCCGGATGCGGTCTTCCGGGCGCGTGTGATTTCCGAACGTTGCCGGAAAGGATTTTGAAATGATCACTTTGCCCGACACCGCCAGCCCTCTTTACGAGAAGGTCAAGGACTACATCCTGACGAACATCGGAATGGGCCGATGGAGCAAGGACCGGAAGCTGCCGTCCGAAAATGAATTCGTGGCGACACTCGGCGTGTCCCGGATGACGGTTCATCGTGCCTTGCGGGAGTTGACCTCTGCGGGTTTTCTGATCCGGCTTCAGGGCGTCGGCACATTCATCGCGCCACCTCGACCGCAATCAGCACTGATCGAGATCAACAACATCGCGGCGGAAATTGTCGCGCGGGGAAACAGGCATCGCTCCGAGGTTATCGTGCTCGAAAAGATCACGCCGACAAAGGAGCTCGCGCTTTCCTTCGAGTTCGCAAAACGCGCGCCGGTCTATCATTCCATCGTCGTCAACTTCGAGAACGACCTGCCTGTGCAACTGGAAGAGCGCTTCGTGAACCCGGGCCTGATACCCGACTACGACAAGCAGGACTTTTCCAAGACAGCAACCTACGACTACCTCATGCAGAAAACCCCGGTGACGGAGGTCGAGCACATCATCTCGGCGACCCCTGCCGATGCCGAGACGGCGCGGTATCTGGGCATCGATGTCGGCAGCTGCTGCCTGTTTCTGCATCGCCGGACATGGACGGGCGCCATCGTTGCCACGATCAGCAAGCTGACTTACGTTGGCAGCCGCTATTCGCTTGGCAGCCGGTATTCTCCGTCCAAAAAAACTTGATAGCAGTGAAGCGAATCAGACTCGGAAGGAGGGGTCTAACTTGTATATGCATGTATGTATTTAGCCTTGACATCCGCTATTGCTAACGTTGAAGTGTCGTCGCACTTTCGTTGAACGGGCAGCTAAGATGCCGAGGCACGGTGCCGCAAGAGCAGACGCCGGCATTCTCACCAGGCCGGAGTTTGGTTCAAAAAAGGCGGCCTGATCATCAAGGGGAACAAGATGATGCGTAATCTAGCAGGACAATTTCGGGCGCTCGTTATGGCTGCTGCTGTCGGGTTTGCCCCGGCGGCCTACGCGGCCGACACGACAATTCCGGCGACGCCTGAGGCAGGAACGTTCAAGATCGGCATCGAGCCATGGCTGGGCTACGGCCAGTGGCACGTCGCCGAGGCCAAGGGCCTGTTCAAGGCAAGCGGGCTGTCCGACGTGCAGATCGTGAACTTCGCGGAGGACAAGGATATCAACGCCGCCCTGGCGAGCGGCCAGCTCGATGCCGCCAACATCGCGACGCACACGGCTATGGGAATGGTTGCGGCCGGCCTGCCGGTGAAGATCGTGCTTCTGCTCGACGTCAGCATGACGGCAGACGCCATGATCGCCGGCAAGGACATCGCCTCCGTCGCCGACCTCAAGGGCAGGCAGGTCGCTTTCGAAGAAGGCACCACGAGCGACATCCTGCTCAAATACGCGCTCGCCAAGAACGGCATGTCCATCGCCGATGTCCAGCCGGTTCCAATGCCGGCGGCGGATGCCGGCAGCGCCTTGATCGCCGGCCAGGTTCCAGTCGCAGTCACCTATGAGCCTTATCTCACCGCGGCAAGAGCGCAGAACAAGGACCTCAAGCTGCTCTTCACCGCGGGCGAAGATCCCGGCCTGATCAGTGACGTATTCGTGGTGCGCGATGAGGTGATCAAGTCGCGTCCTGGCCAGGTGCTTGCCATGATCAAGACCTGGGATGCGGCCCTGAAGGCCTACAACGCCGACACGCCCGACGGCCGGGCGATCATCTCCAAGGCGGTCGGGTCGAGCGTCGAAGACCTCAACACCGCCTTTGATGGCGTGCGTTACTATACTCTCGCCGAAAACAAGGATGCGCTGACCGGGGAATTCTCCACCAAGACATTTGCGGATGTAGAGGCGGCCGCCAAGAACGCCGGGCTGCTGCAGGCGGACGTGACGCCGGAACAGATGATCGACCCGTCATTCGTCAAGGCCGCGAAATGACGAGGGCCGGCTCGCGGTGGTGACGCAAATGTCCGAGCAGCGTGCGACCAAGCGAAGCCCGTCTCACGCAGCGCCGGGGCCGGTGATCAAACAGCCGATGCGCCGTCGCCAATCCTCCGGGATCGGCGCGCCCATCGCACGCTCGCGCTTCCTGATGATAGCAGTGGCCGTCTTTGCCGGCCTCGGCCTCGCCTGGTGGGCGGCAACGGGGCTGGGACTGGTAAAGCCAATTTTCCTGCCGTCGCCGGGAAGCGTGGTGACCCAGCTCGGCAAGCTCTCGGGTGACGGCACGCTGTGGCTGGATCTCAGGACCTCGATATACCGTATTTCTGTTGGCTTTCTCATCGCCTCGGCATTGGCGATTCCGATTGGCGTGCTGATCGGCAGCTTCAGAACCTGGGAAGCGGCGATCGAGCCGCTTGTGGATTTCATCCGCTACATGCCGGTGGTCGCTTTCGTGCCTCTCTCCATCCTGTGGTCGGGGACGGGCGATGCCCAGAAATTCCTGATCATCTTCATAGGCACCTTCTTCCAGCAGGTGCTGATGATCATGGACAATGTGAAGCGGGTTCCCGCTGATTTCATCGGCCTTGGCAGGACGCTCGGCCTGCCGGATCGCAAGATCCTGACGCGCATCGTCGTTCCCAGCGCCTTGCCAGGGATCTGGGATACGTTGCGCATAAGTCTCGGCTGGGCATGGACCTGGCTGGTGTTGGCGGAACTTGTCGCGGCGACATCAGGCCTCGGCTACCGCATCACCGTGTCCCAGCGCTATTTCCAGACAAACACCATCATCGGCTACATCCTGCTGCTGGGCGTGCTTGGCCTCATTACCGACCAGGTCATGAAGGCACTGGGAAAAGTGCTGTTCCGGCAGGAGGGCCACGTGCAATGAGGCCGGGCCGATGAGTTTGCCCAAACTGCGGATCGAAGGCCTCCACAAAAGCTTCGGCACGGGCGCGCGGCGCACGGAAGTGCTGCGCGGTATCAATCTCGATCTTGCCGACAACGAGTTCGTCTCGCTGGTGGGCACGTCGGGTTGCGGCAAGAGCACGCTGCTCTCGATCGTTGCCGGACTGCAGGATTTCGAGGCGGGAGATCTTGCCATCGATGGTGCGCCGATCCTGCAGCCGGGCCTCGACCGCGGCGTCGTCTTTCAGTCCTACACCCTGCTTCCCTGGCTGACGGCGCAGCAGAACATCGAGTTCGCGCTCAAGGCCGCGGGTCATGACCGCGCGACCTGCCGCAGGATAGCGCGCGAGCATCTCGATCTGGTCAAGCTCCCTCATAGCGCCAATCGCTATCCGTCTGAGCTTTCTGGCGGCATGAAGCAACGCGTGGCCATAGCGCGTGCCCTTTCCTATCGACCCAAAATGCTTCTGATGGACGAGCCCTTTGGCGCGCTCGATGCCTTGACCAGGCATCAGATGCAGGAACTCCTGACGCAGATCTGGGAGGAGCACAGGCTCACCGTGCTCTTCGTCACCCATGATGTGGAAGAAGCCGTCTACCTGTCGGACCGCATCGTCGTGATGGGGATCGGGCCGGGACGCATCATGCAGACCTTCAATGTCGATATCGAGCGCCCGCGCCGGGAAGAGGTCATGGAAACTCCGGCCTTCATGGATTTGCAGCGCCGCGTGCACAAGGCGATCCGCGAGGCTTCTAAACGTCCCGAAATGGTTTAGGCGGGCCACTCATGCGTGTCGGGTTCAAGAGCGGAACCAACGCGGCTGGACGCGGAGGACTCTAGCGTAGAATTACTTGCAATCGGCGACCAGCGTTGCCCCCAAATCTCGATATCGCACCATCGCGACCCCTGACCAGGGGAGCAGCCATCGGCGTCTTTCTTCCTCAAGCTCGAAAAAAAATCTGCAGGACAATGTCGATTTCCTAAACTCCGTTCGTCGTTTCGCTGCCGGTCGGTGAGGCCGGCTCAAACAAGGAGACAGACGATGCGTGTGATGGTGCTCGTGAAGGCTACCGAGGACAGCGAAAAGGGCTTTCTCCCGACGCCCGAGGCGAAAGAGGCGATGGAGGCGATGGGCAGATTTAACGACGAGCTGCGCAATGCCGGCATCTTGCTCGACGCCGACGGCCTCAAGCCCTCCTCGCAGGGCAAGCGCGTTGCGTTCGATGGTCCCCGCCGGACGGTCATCGACGGGCCTTTCGCCGAGACCCGCGAACTGGTCGCCGGTTTTTGGCTCTGGGAAGTCAAGGACATGGACGAGGCGGTCGCCTGGGTGAAGCGCTGCCCCAATCCCATGCCGGGACCGAGCGAGATCGAAATCCGGCCGCTGTACGAGATGGCTGATTGGCAATGGGAATCTGACGCCGGAGGTCACGGAAATCCGTGACCGGACGCGCGAGAAGCGCAGCGGCAACTGAACCTGTCGGCCGCAACCTGCTTGCCTCCATTGTGGCTTTGGCCGACAAGGCGGCATGACCGCAGGCGAGACGCACCAGGCGATCGAGGCGATTTTTCGCATTGAACGGGCCCGGCTCATTGCGGGCCTGGCCCGCCTCGTGCGCAATGTCGGCCTTGCAGAGGAACTGGTGCAGGACGCCCTGGTCATAGCCCTCTCCGAATGGTCCAGGACCGGCGTTCCGGCCAATCCCGGCGCTTGGCTGATGACGGTCGCCAAACGCCGCGCCATCGACGCGATCCGTCGCGACAAGATGCGCGAGCGCAAGCATGAGGAGATCGCCCGGGAGTTGGACGGCGAGTGCGACCGTACGGCCGAGGGAAACGAAATGGCCATGAACGACGATCTTGGCGACGAGCTGCTGGGCCTCATCTTCACAGCCTGCCACCCGATACTTTCGGCCGACGCTCGCGCAGCGCTCACGCTGCGTGTCATCGGCGGCCTGACGACGGACGAGATTGCCCGCGCTTTCCTGTCGAGCGAGGTGACGATCGCCCAGCGCATCGTCCGCGCGAAGAGGACGATCGGAAAGGCCGGGCTCAGCTTCGAGGTGCCGCGCGGTGCCGAGCGTGCGGGGCGTCTCTCCTCGGTGCTGGAGGTCATCTACCTCATCTTCAATGAAGGCTATGCTGCCACGGCGGACGACGACCTTGTCCGGCCGGGCCTGTGCCTGGAGGCACAACGGCTGGGCCGTATGCTGGCGGGTCTGATGGCCGAGGATGCCGAGGTGTTCGGTCTGGTGGCTCTGATGGAAATCCAGGCATCGCGCCTGCCCGCACGCATCGGGCCGGACGGCGCCCTCTTGACCCTGACCGAGCAAAACCGCGCACGCTGGGACCAACTGCTGATCCGCCGGGGACTTGACGCGCTGGCCCGTGCCGAAGCTCTCGGGGGCGATGGCCCCTATGTGTTGCAGGCCGCGCTTGCAGCCTGTCACGCGCGGGCGCGCAGTCCGGCCGATACCGACTGGCCCCGCATCGCAGCGCTCTACGACCGGCTACGAGCAGTGATGCCCTCGCCGGTGGTCGATCTCAATCGAGCGGTCGCCCACAGCATGGCCTTCGGGCCTGAAGCGGGCCTGCGGCTGGTGGACGAGATTGCCGACGCCGCCGCCTTGCGCAATTATGCGCCATTGCCAGCGGCGAGGGGCGATTTTCTGTTTCGGGCCGGCCGGCTGGCCGAGGCCCGCGCCGAATTCGAGGCTGCGGCCAAGCTCACCCGCAACGCGCGCGAAGCGGCCTTTCTCCTCGCCCGTGCAGACGCTTGTGGTTGACAGCATCGCTCTGCGTGCGCGACGCGCCGCTAGGGCAACATCGAAAACCGTCAGTTCGCTCCCGGCCAGCTCCCTTCAATGAGCGTGATCAACTCGCAACGCAGCTTGGGTATATTCATTTTGGAGGAGAGGCCTTGATCATGCCAGCAACTGCGTCGGTACGCCGAGAATCGGTCCTGCCTCGGCGAGCCGCTGGTCGAGGGTCCACACTGTGGCGCCATGCTCCGATGCCGTCGCGAGGTGCAGGGCGTCGCCAGCACGAAGCCCGAGCATATGCTGATCGGCGAATTTCGCGGCGACCTGAAAATGCCCGCCCGTCACCGGCAGCACGGTGAAGCTCTCAGCGACCAGCTTATTGAACATCGCGAGCGCAGCCGCGCGCTGCTCCAAGTCGATCTGTCCGGTCCAAAGCTTGATCGCCATGGCGGAGGACATCTCGGTGATGGTCCAGTCGCTGATCACAAGTTGCGCTGGGTCCTGCTCCGCCAGCCAGCCCTGAACGCCCGCGGTCATGGCTTCGTTGGATAGCGCCGCGACGATCAGCGAAGTATCGAGATAGGACATCAATAGCGATCGCCATCTCGCATCGATCGCACCAGATCGGCGGCAGCCTGAGCCTGCAGAGGCATGGTTGCGGTCAGGGATTGGAGCAGGACGGCGTCGATCCGTTTGCGAGGGCGGGCCACGGCCGTGAGCCTGGCGACCGGCTTGCCACGCCGGGTTATGTCGATCGAGTCTCCAGCCTCGACCCGGTCGATGAGCTCACTCAGATGTGCCTTGGCGTCCGCCAGATTGACCGCGCCCATGTCAGCTCCTGACCATGTAGATGGTCATATAGCACATTACGTGTGACAATTCCAGTGCACGGCGAATGAGCAACTGGCTGCGTGAGCGAAGGAAGTGACCGCTCCTGCAACGAGAATTATGCCGCTTCCCGCTTGACTCACACATATCCCGGTGGTTATGCATCGATCAATAGCCGAAGGGTTATCTATCCCAATGCCAAACGCTCACGATGTGCTCTTCAGAACGCTTGCCGATCCGACTCGGCGCGCCATTTTTGAGCGACTGTGTCGCGAGGGAGAGCAGACAGTCGGCGCTCTGACGGCTCAGGCCGGGATCTCGCAACCGGCCGTGTCGAAACATCTCGGGGTTTTGCGGCAGGCGGGGCTGGTGCGCGACCGCCATGCGGGACGGCAGACCCATTATAGCGCGCAGCTCGCCGCGCTTGCCCCCCTGATCGACTGGACAAGCCAGATGACCGGGTTCTGGCAGAGCCGGTTCGACGACCTCGAGGACCTGCTCAAAAGGATGGACCAGTGAACGAAATAGCGACCGAAACGCTCTCCGTCATTGTCGAACGGGAAATCGCTTATCCGCCCGAGAAGATCTGGCGCGCGCTCACGCAACCACACTTGATCGAGGAGTGGCTCATGAAAAACGACTTCAAACCTGTCGCGGACCACCGTTTCAACCTTCACGCGGCCTGGGGCTCTGTCGAATGTCAGGTCCAGGCGGTCGAGCCTAACAGAACGCTGACTTACACGTGGGATACCAAGGATCTCAAGAGTGTCGTCTCCTGGACGATCACCCCCACGAGCACCGGCGCCCGCTTGCGCATGGAACAGTCGGGCTTCCGGCCGGATCAGCAGCCTTACTTCCGGGGTGCCAAAGTCGGCTGGCCGAGGTTCTTTGACGATCTGGAGCAGGTTCTTGCGCGAACGGACTGAGATCCGCCAGCGCTATTCAAGCAAGGGCTCTGTTACAGGGCGGCAGATGGCGGAGGATAATGGAGGCAAGCCAATGAAGATCAAGTTGACCAAAGTATACGTGGATGACCAGGAAAAGGCTCTGGGTTTCTACACCGAAACGCTCGGCTTTACCAAGAAGGCCGATTTCACCAATGGGCCGTTTCGCTGGCTGACCGTCGCATCACCCGACGAGCCGGACGGTGCCGAGCTGCAACTCGCGCTCAATGACAACCCCGCTGCAAAGACCTACCAGCAAGCCATTTTCCAGCAGGGCCAGCCCGCGGTCATGTTCTTCACCGATAACGTCAAGGGGGACTACGAGCGCATCAAAGCGCGCGGCGCCAAGTTCACCATGCCGCCGACCGAAGTAACCGGCTCGATCATAGCCCAGCTGAACGACAACTGCGGCAATCTCGTTCAAATCACACAGCTGGCGCGCTGGTAAAACACGCATTCAGTGGCGTGGCTGCCCGGCGGGAGCCGCCAAACGGGCCGCCCGATCCGCTCGGTTCGTCTTCAGAGGAGGTCTCAATGGATTGGAACAAATGGGTTCGGCAGATCCACCGCTGGCTGTCGATCATCTTTGCGGCGGTCGTCGCCGCCATCTTCATCAGCCTGGGAGTAGGCAAGGAACCCTCCTACTGGGTATACCTCTTGCCGCTGTTTCCACTCGGCTTGCTCCTGCTTACCGGACTGTACATGTTCGTGCTGCCTTACGCGCCCAAGCGGCGCAGCGCGGGGGGCACCGACGCATTGGAGTGAATGCATGGCCAACAAGACGTCCATCAAGTCATCGGCGGTCGCGAAGAAGTCCGCCGCCAAGCCTGCAGCCGCCAAGGCGGTCCTCCTCGCAGGCGGCAACCCGCAGATCCCGAAGGGTGATGGTGACGCTCCTGTGCAGGCCTACATCGCGGCCATGCCGGGCTGGAAACGCGACGTCGGGCGTCGCCTCGACGCGCTCATCGTGCGCAACGTCCCTGACGTGCGCAAGGCCGTCAAATGGAACTCGCCCTTCTATGGCGTCGAAGGCCAAGGCTGGTTCCTCAACTTCCATTGCTTCACAAAGTACATCAAGCTGGCTTTCTTCCGCGGCGCGTCGTTGCGTCCCGTCCCACCCGGTGAGTCCAAGCACAAGGACGTGCGCTACCTCGATATCTACGAGGACGACCTGCTCGACGAAGCTCAACTCGCCGACTGGATAAAACAAGCCAGCCAGTTGCCTGGCGAGCGAATGTGAGTGGAATGCCAGTCATCTCGGCAAATCCGGTGCCGACTAGCGGTATTCATGTGACGGGCGAGCGGCAACAACCAAGGGAAAGCGACAATGATGATGAAGAGTGACTCGATGGAAGGAAATGCAGGCAACTCTCCCTCTCAGCTGATCGATGCGAGGATCAGCGAGCTGGGCGATTGGCGAGGCAAGACGCTTTCCCATGTCCGCGCCCTCATCAAGCAGGCCGACCCGGAAGTGGTCGAGGAGTGGAAGTGGCGAGGCGTTCCGGTGTGGTCGCACGCCGGAATAATCTGCACTGGCGAGACCTACAAGAACGTCGTGAAAGTGACCTTCGCAAAGGGCGCCTCGCTGCAGGACCCTTCCGGCCTGTTCAACTCCAGCCTCGAAGGCAACACCAGGCGCGCCATCGATATCCGTGAGGGCGAAGACATAGATGAGAATGCGTTCAAGGCGCTGATACGCGCTGCTGCCGCCCTGAACACGGCCCGATAGTCAGCTCCGGCCGATATGGTCGGCTAGCGGGCCGAGAGCGGCGAGCACGGCTTCGCCGGTGGCTTGCGTCGCGTTCTCATGCGGCGCGCGCAGATTCAGCCAGCGTCTGTCGCCGGACCGTACCGCCAGCACTGCCTTCATCGCAGTGATGAGGCCGGCGTCCTGGATGATTTTGCGGAACGCCCTGATGGCGGCATCCGCGTCGGTAGTGTCCTCTCCCGCCAGCACTGCGTCGTAGAGGGCCCGGATCGCTGCGGCATTCAGATTGACTGTCGCCGAGATGCAGCCGGCAGCACCGTTGGCGAGGCCTTTCGTCAGCTGTGCTTCCGAACTCGGGAACACCGCGACCCTTGGGGCTGCCGCAATGACCGCCGCGGTGTTGTTCCAGTCGCCGGCGCTGTCCTTGTAAGCCACCACGACATCGGGAAACGCTTCGCTCAATCGGGCGGTCAGCGCCGGGCTCACCGCTACGCCGGAATTTTGCGGGATGTGGTAGAGGATCATCCTCATCGCCGGGTTCGCCACCCGTTCGATCAGCTCGCCATAATAACGGGCCTGACCGTTGTCGCCGGCGGCCGTATAGAAGAACGACGGGAGCACCATCACCCCGGCACAGCCGAGCCCGACGGCGTGCGCGGTCAGCTCGACGGTCTCCGCAAGTGCTGTGACGCCGGTGCCGGGCATAAGCCGGCTTGGCGAAATGCCGGCCTCGACCAGCCACTCCAGCGCCTGCATGCGCTCGCGTAACGAGACGGACAACGCCTCGCCCGTGGTGCCGAACGGCGACAGGAAATGTGCTCCCTGGTCCAGCACCCACTTGGCGTGTGATATCCAGAGGTCGCGGGTAATGCAGCCGTCGTTTTCGAACGGCGTCAGGATCGGTGCGATGGTTCCTTGCGGGCGGATCATGTGCGTCCTTCTACGGGTGAAAATCTGTGCTGTGCTCAAAACGGGCATCAAAATGTCGAGCAAGCTACAGGAAGCAGTGTTGCTGAGTACCGGCCGTTCGACCTCGAAAGCAAGCGGCTCTCGCATAGGCGCGCGATTGTGATCGGGCGGCGGTTCTGAGGCTCTCGAGGTATGCACTTGTCACGGGACAACCGCGTCCGGCCGAAAGGGGGGTGACAAACGAGTTCTGCTGTTTCATCAATGCCGCCTTTTGAGGAGAAGCCCATGCGGAGGATCGGTGTCGGCATTATCGGCTGCGGCAACATTTCGGATGCCTATCTGAAGGCATCGCCGCAATTCCCGGTGCTCGACATTATCGGCGTCGCCGACATCAACCGGGCGGCAGCCGAGGCCAAGGCAGCGGCCTACGGCCTGGCTGCGATGCCGGTCGACGCGCTGTTGGCCGATCCGCGCGTCGAGATCGTGCTCAATCTGACGACGCCGCAGCATCATGTGCCGGTCGGTCTGCAGGCTGTCGGGCAAGGCAAGCACGTCTATTCCGAGAAGCCGCTGGCAACGACGCTCAGCGACGCCGAGCGGCTCGTCGCGGCCGCGCGCGAAAAGGGCGTGCGTGTCGGCTGCGCACCCGACACTTTTCTTGGCGGCTCCCACCAGACGGCGCGTCGGCTGGTCGAGGAAGATATCATTGGAACCATCGTCGCCGGCTCTGCCTTCATGCAGGTGCCCGGCCACGAGCTCTGGCATCCCAATCCGGATTTCTACTATCAGCCCGGCGGTGGGCCAATGCTCGACATGGGACCGTACTATCTGACCTGCCTGGTCAATCTCCTGGGTCCGGTGAAATCCGTGACCGGACAGGCGAAGTCATCCTATCCCACCCGCATCATCGGTTCCGGACCGCGCCAGGGCGAAACCATCCGGGTCGAGGTGCCGACCCATATTTCCGGCCTGCTCGCATTCGAGAACGGCGCGGCGGTTTCGATCACCACCAGCTTCGACGTCTGGAAGCATGAACACAATCACATCGAACTTTACGGGACCACCGGCTCGATGATCGTCTCCGATCCCAATCAGTTCCAGGGCGACATCAGGAGCAGCCAGCGCAAGGGCGACTGGACGGTGGCCGATCAGATCCATTCCTATGGCGACGGCAATTACCGGGGCCTCGGCCTCGCCGACATGGCGCAGGCGATCGTCTCGGGCAGGCAACACCGCGCCAGCCTCGATCTTTCCCTCCATGTCCTGGAAATCATGGAATCGATCATCTCTTCAGCAGAAACAGGGCGGCGTATCGACCTGAGATATGGCTGCGCGCGGCCGGCGCCAATGCACGCCGATCTGCCTTTCGGAATTCTGGAATAGGGGATGACACGATGAGCAAGACGGCACTGATTTTCTGGGGCGGCTGGGAAGGCCACACGCCGGCCCGTAGCGCCCACATCGTCAAGGAGATGCTGGCCGGCAACGGCTTCGACGTGCAGCTGGAGCAGGGGACTTCGGCGCTTGCCGATCCGCAACTGGGCAAGCTCGATCTCATTGTCCCGGTGATCACCATGTCGACGATCGAAAAGCCGGAACTGCAAAACCTGACCAACGCCGTCGGGGCCGGCACCGGCCTTGCGGGCTTTCACGGCACGATGTGCGACAGCTTCCGCAACGAGCCGGAATACCAGTTCATGACTGGCGGCCAGTGGGTCGCCCATCCCGGCAACATCATCGACTATCACGTCGATATCACCATGCCAGACGATCCGGTCATGCAGGGCATCGACGGCTTCGCGTACCGTTCAGAGCAGTATTACATGCATGTCGATCCGACCAACGAGGTGCTGGCGACGACTACTTTCACCGGCGAGCATCTCGATTTCATCGCCGGCGTCGTCATGCCGGTTGTCTGGAAGCGCCGCTACGGCAAGGGCCGCGTCTTCTACAGCGCACTCGGCCACACCGCCGACGAGTTCGCAGTGCCGCAAATGCGTACGATGTTCGAGCGCGGCATGCTTTGGGCCAGCCGAAACCCGGATCTTGCGTAGCCGTTCAATCTGAACGCCACGTATCTTTGTAATCTCTATAGGGCGGCCGCCCGAACGCGGACACAGCACTGGGCCGCGGTAAGCAATTGATTGCCATGGTAGTATCCAATACACCCGCAGTCTCATTGGGAATGGCGTAGCTGGAGGTCGAATGGAGCAGACGTGGCGATGGTTTGGCCCGAGCGACGCGGCAACGCTTGCCCATGCCAGGCAGGCCGGCGCGACCGGCATCGTGACGGCATTGCACGACATTCCTTATGGCGAAGTCTGGCCGATCCACGCCATCAGGCAGCGCCAGGCGCTTATCGAGGCGGATCAGGCGATGGGCCTCAAATGGAGCGTCGTCGAGAGCGTGCCCGTGCACGAGGACATCAAGCTCGGCCGCGGCGATCTCGACCGGCTCCACGACAATTTCAGGCAGACCTTACGCAATCTCGGCGCCTGCGGTGTGCGCACGGTCTGCTACAACTTCATGCTGATCCTCGACTGGACCCGGACCGACCTGGCTGCGCCGCTGCCGGGCGGCGGACGGGCGCTCCGCATGAACATGCACGAGCTTGCCGCGTTCGATTGTTACATGCTGCAGCGCAAGGGATCTGAGCGCGACTATGCGTCCGATGTTCTCCAGCGGGCAAGCGAATGGTTCGAGGCGACGCCGGATGCGTCAAAAGAGCGTCTGCTTGCCAACATCATGGCCGGCCTGCCGGGCGCCTTCAAGCGCTATGACATAGCGGAATTGCGCGAAGTGGTGGCCGAGCAGTCGAGCTTGTCTCACGACCGGCTGCGCGAGAATCTCGTCCGTTTTCTCCAACACGTGCTGCCGGCGGCCGAAGAGGCGGGCGTCACGTTGGCGATCCACCCGGACGATCCGCCGCGCGATCTCGTCGGCCTGTGCCGGATCGTCAAGAACGCCGACGACATCGCGTTTATCCTGGACGCGGTGCCATCGGCCCATAGCGGCCTTACCTTGTGCACGGGGTCCCTGGGCGCCAATCCGGCCAATGACGTGCCCGCCATCGCCAGGCGCTTTGCGCATAAGATCAACTTCGTGCACCTGCGCAACGTCAGCAAGGATCCGGACGGGTCATTCATGGAGTCCGAGCATCTGAACGGGGATGTCGACATGGTTTCGGTGGTCTCGATCTTGCTCGACGAGCAGCAACGCCGCCGCGACGCCGGGCAACCCGCGCTGCTGCCGTTTCGCCCGGATCACGGCCACGAGCTGATCGATGACGCCACGCGGCACACCCATCCCGGCTACCCCGTGATCGGCCGTCTTCGCGGCCTTGCCGAACTGAGAGGCGTAATGACGGCGATTGCCCATCAGCGCGGCTACAGGCTGCAATGAGGGCGCCCCGCCTGCTCTGCGTCGGCGCGCTCACCTACGACACGATCTTGCGCCTCGATGTCCTGCCGTCCGGCGCCGGCAAGTTCCTGCCGAGCGAAGCCGTGCAGATCGCGGCCGGCATGGCGGCAAGTGCCGCCGCGTCGGCAAGCCGCCAGGGCGGGCAGGTCTGGCTATGGGCAAGCGTCGGCAACGATACCGTCGGCCGCGATGTCATCGCCCAGATGGAGGCGGAGCGGGTCGACTGTTCATTGGTGCGCAGGGTTGAAGGTGGCCGCTCGGCCATTGCCACGATCCTGGTCGATGCCGCCGGCGAGCGCATGATCGTGCCCTTCTACGATGCCGTCACGCAAGCCGATCCGGACCGTCTTCCGCCCGTGGATTTTTCCCGCTTCGACGCCGTCCTGGTCGACGTTCGTTGGCCCGGAGCCGCCGCGATGGCGCTGGCGAAGGCCCGCGAATGCGGCATTCCGGCGATCCTCGACGCCGATATTGCGTCGCGACCGGTGCTCGACCGATTGCTGCCGCTCGCCTCGCATGTCGTTGCTTCGCTGCCCGCGGCGCGTATCCTTTGCGGTCCAGAGGTTTCCGCCGGTTCCGCCGTCGCTATTCTGGGCGAACGGACCGGCGCGTTCGTCGCGATCACCGATGGGGCGAACGGCACCGCGTTCCAGCACCCGAGCAGCAATGATGTCCGTCATCTGCCGTCGCCGCGAATCGAAGCCGTCGACACGCTAGCGGCGGGCGACGTGTTTCACGGCACCTTCGCTCTGGGGCTGGCTGAAGGTTGGGATGAGGAGCAGGCCATAGCAGTGGCAAGCGCCGCCGCTGCGCTGAAGTGCCTGCGTTTTGGCGGACGGCTCGGCGCGCCGACGCGCGCGGAAACACTGGCCTTCATGCAAGGATCGACATGACGCCGAATACGCTCGGGCCGGCTCAGCGAAAAGGGTACGTCATACGTCGCTGATCGACTACCATGGCAGCCGCTGCGACTGTTCGTGGGAGGAGAAATGGCTGAGTTCAAGAAACGCGCACTGGTCACCGGGGCGGCCATGGGCATCGGCCGTGCTGTCGCCGAAAGGCTGGCCCAGCAAGGTGTCGACCTGATCCTCTTCGACCGTGTGGGCGATCAGCTGGACGAGGTCGCGGCGCAGCTTGCGGCGCGCGGCGTGACCGTGCACACCGTGCTCGGCTCGACCGCCGACGCTGAAGCCTGCGGCCGCGCCGTCGAGCTTGCCCGGTCCGCGTTCGGCGGGCTCGACATGCTTTCCCACAATGCCGGCATCCAGCGTTACGGAACGGTGGAGACCACGGACGAGGCGCTTTGGGACGAGGTGATGAACGTCAACCTCAAGGCTGCCTATCTGCTCTCCCGCGCGGCGATGCCGCTGCTGCGGCAAAGCCGCGGCGCCATCGTCCATATGAGCTCGGTGCAAGGCCTGGCCAGCCAGGAAGGGGTTCTGGCCTACAGCACGGCCAAGCACGGCTTGATCGGGCTGGTCAAATCCATGGCCGTCGACTATGCGCCGCTCGGTGTGCGCGTCAATGCCGTGGCTCCGGGCGCGGTCGACACACCGATGCTGCGGGATGCGGTCAAGCTCAACGATAAGCCCGACGAGATCCTGCGCATCCTTGACAACATGCATCCGCTCGGCCGCACCGCCCAGCCGCAAGAGATTGCGGCCGTCGTTGCCTTCCTGCTGTCCGACGATGCCTCCTTCGTCACCGGCGAAGTCGTGCGCGTCGATGGCGGCCTGCTGGCGCGCATCGGCGGTTCTCCGCGCAAGGAATAACGTCGGCGCTGCTGCTTGCGCAGCCATTTCATGAATGGCTTGAAGCTGCCGAGCCTTTAAGGGAATTGCCGGCAGGGCTTTTGGGAATGCGGACCATCACCGAGGGGCGGCTTGGCGAAACCGGCCCCAGCGCTTCAGTCGCGGCGAGGACGTTCGAGGTCCTGCTCGACCAGATCCTGACCTTCCGCCTGAAGCCGCACGAGCTGATTTCCGAAGGCGATGTCGGAAGCCCTCGGCGTGAGCCGCACGCCGGTCAGGGAGGCGCTCGCCCGGCTGGCCGGACTTGGCCTGATCGACATCTATCCGCAGCGCGGCAGCATGGTGGCGCCGCTGCGGATCGCCGATCTCGAGAAATCGCAGTTCCTGCGCGAGTCGCTGGAAATCGGCCTGGTCAAACGTGCGGTCGAGAGCCCGCGCCGCGCCGAACTACTCGCCATGCTCAAAGGCGAACTGGCGGTCCAGGAGACGTTCGCCTCCATCTCGGACGACAGGCGCTTCTTCAAGTCGGACGAGCTGTTCCACCAGCACATCGCCAGCCATGCCGGCTTCCCCGGAATCTGGGCCGACATCAGCGCGGCGAAGCTGCACATGGACCGCTTCCGCTTCTTGTCTTTCCCGCGCCTCGACAGCATGTCGGTGGTTCTCGGCCAGCATCGGCGGATCGTCGATGCGCTCGAGCAGGCCGACGCCCTTGCGGCGGAAGAGGCGATGCGAACGCATCTTCGCCGCATCTTCGAGGTGCTCGCAATCGTCCGGGAACGCTATCCCCATTATTTCAAGGCACCGGGCTCGGCTGGAAAGAGGACAGAAGCGGCTGCCGGCGATCTGCCCGAATGACAACCATTCGCGCGACGGAGCGAGGAGGAATGACGACGTGGAAACGTGAAACCAGCCGCTCAGTCCAGGCCTGAGCCTTTCTTCGGCGCTTCCGGAGGCAACTTGGCCTTGCTGCCGGATTTGTCGGAAGTTGGCTTGCCTTCGCGATTTTTCGCCTCGCCGCCTTGCTCCTTGCGGAGCTGCTTTTCTATCGTCGATCGCGATCCTTCCGCAGGGTCCTGTTCGGGATGGCTTTCCCTAGCCGTCATGTCAGCTCCTATCCATTCTGGTCTATTGCATGTGGCGAGGGCTGAGTTTCGCCACCAGTGCTGGTCCTGTCGCGCCCAAGCATCAGCCATGCGGCGAAGAGCACGACCAGTACGACCACGATCCAGGCGACGAGACGAGGCATGGGGCCTCACTTCCCCCGCCGCTTGCTGCCGCGCACCTCGGAATCGGAGCCGGTCCCAACCGTTGGATCGGGCACGACCGGACCGCGTTCGGCTTCGGAGCCCTCAGCTTCGATCTCCTGCACGGCCTGGTCCCAATGCTCGCGCTCGCGTCCTTGCGGACGGCCTTCGCGCTCCCATATCTCATGGGCCCGCTGCCTGATACGCTCTTCCTTGTCCATGACCTTTGCCTCCTGATATCCCTAATCCGGCGATCGAAGGTTTGTTCCGCGTTGCCAGGCAGTTCCCGACGGTTCAGTTGACGTGACCACCGGGCGCCCTAGATGAAATTGCACGCCGAAGTCGCCTGGTGCCGGGGAGAACAATCGTGTGGCAGCAACGCTACAAGCACGTATTGTAGATGCCATTGCAGCTATCGGTCTTCGACCAGACCGGCTGTGCCTGCTGCTGACAACGTTTGTGCTGACGGCATGCTCGCCTTCCGACCAGATCGAGCAGCAGTCGAAAACCGCGGCTTCGGCCGCACAGACCGCATCGCTGGTCCTGGGTGCCTGGGCCGCCGGGGCAGCCCCTTCGACATATACGTCGCGCACGTTGCAATCGGTCGGCAAGGCGCTCGTCGATGCCGGTGCGCAAATCCAGTCCGCCAAGTCGCCTGAGCCCAGCGAGCAAGCCGGTCTGACGGCGGTAATCGGACAGCTGTCGGCGGCGGTGACACGCGCCGCGACGGCGGTGCAGGACGGCAACCGATCGGAGGCGGAACAGGCGCAGCAGGATATCCAGGCTGCCACCGCCGCCCTGAATGCATCATACGCCAAACATTTCGCGCCGAAACCATGAAGAAGCTGCTCGAAATATCGCTGGGCATCGTCACCAGCGTTGGTGGCTTTCTCGAGGTCGGATCGATGGCAACCGCCGCACAGGCGGGTGCAGCGTTCAGGTTCCAGCTGATCTGGGCCGTCCTCCTGGGCACGATCTGCATCATCTTCCTGGTCGAGATGGCCGGCCGCTTCGCCGCTGTAAGCCATCACACCATCGCCGACGGGATCCGGGAACGGTTTGGCTTCACCGCCTTTCTGTGGCCGTTGCTTGCGACTTTGCTGGTCAACTTCATGGTCATGGCAGCTGAGATAGGCGGTGTCGCCATTGCGCTCGAACTCGCCACCGGCATCGGCTTTCAGTGGTGGGCCCTGCCGGTCGCTTTTCTGGCATGGCTGTTCCTCTGGAAAGGCACGTTCGGCTTCATTGAAAAGGGCGTCTCGATCCTCGGCCTGGTCACGTTGTGCTTCGTGGTTGGCGCCGTCATGCTGAAGCCCGATTGGGGGCAGGTCGCGGCCGGTGCCGTGCCCACTCTGCCCGAGCACGACGCGGCCAATTACTGGTTCATGGCGGTCAGTATTCTTGGTGCGTCGGTCTCGCCCTACCTGTTCATGTTCTATTCGTCGGGAGCCATCGAGGACCAGTGGGACAAGAGCTATCTCGGGACCAATCGGGCCATTGCCGGATTGGGAATGAGTTTTGGCGGCACAATCTCGATCGGCGTGCTGATCGTGGCGGCGCTCGTGCTGGCAGCGCACGGCATAGAGCAGGTCGACGACTACCATCAATTGCCGCTGATGCTGATCCAGATCTTCGGTTTCTGGGGATTCGTCCTGTTCGTTGCTTCACTAGGCATAGCCTGCTTCGGCGCTGCGCTCGAAATCGGGCTGCAGCAAGCGTACTTAGTGGCGCAGGGTTTCGGCTGGACCTGGGGCGAGGACCTGAAACCGCGCGACGATCCCGGCTTCAGCACCGTCTACACGGTCTCGCTGTTTCTCGCCGCCATTCCGATCGCCCTGGGTCTCGATCCGCTGAAGCTAACCATCTTTTCCATGGCGCTGACGGCCGCCAGCCTGCCGCTGACCGTGGTGCCGTTCCTTTTCCTGCTGAATGACGAGCGTTATGTCGGCGAGCACCGCAATGGCATGATCGCGAATGCCGCGGTCATCTTCATCATTGCGCTCGGTTTCGTGCTCGCGATCGTGACCATTCCTTTGCAGATATTCGCAGGCACGTGATGGATTTGCTGCGCGACATCCTGGACAAGCAAGTGGTTGACCGTGAGCAGGTCAAGATCGGCAAGGTGGACGGGCTGGTAGCCGAGGTCAGGCCGGGCAAGCCACCCAAAATCGTTGCGGTCGAGCTAGGCTCGATCACGCTGGCGCGTCGGCTTGGCGAGCGATCCGGGCGCTGGATGGCGCGCCTTGCGGCAAGGCTCGGCGGCAAGCGCCATGCCGAACCGCACCGCATCGCCTGGAACAAGGTGCGCGACATCGGCGTCGACATCGAATTCGACATCGACGTGCGTGAAACGGCGATTTTCGACTGGCAGGATTGGCTGCGCGACCATGTCATAAGGCGTATCCCGGGAGCCGGATGATGGCCACCGTCAACCTTGAGCAATTGGCAGGCAGAAATGTGCTTTCGCAGCGCGGCAAAAGCATCGGCCATATCGAGGAGATACGCGCCGAACCGGATGGCGACGACCTCGTGGTTACCGAGTACCATGTCGGCATCTACGCGGCGTTCGAGCGTCTTTCCGCTTCGGCCATCGGCACGGCGGTCCTCGAAGTCTTTCGACTGCGCAGTCGCGACAGCATGTACCGCATTCCCTGGGACAAGCTCGACATCTCCGACCCGACGCAGCCGCGACTGTTGTGCACGATGGAAGAACTTTCCGCTATGAAGGGCAGTATCGAGGGCGATAAACCGGAATGAACGACACTTTCCCGCCGTCGGAGAATGGGGTTCAGTGAAAGTCCTGGTTACCGGCGCCACCGGCCTGATCGGTGCCTCCGTCGTGGCACGCCTTCTTTCCGAAGGGCATGAGGTAATCGGATTGGTCCGCAGCCCCGGCGCAAACCGGGCCGGCAATTACCAATTGCTGGTGCTGGACATGGCGGTGGCGCTGCAGCCCGAAGACTGGCTACCGCATCTCAGGGGTGTCGACGCCGTCGTGAATTGTGCCGGCGTTCTCCAGGACAGCCCCCGTGAAAAGACGCGCGAAGTCCATCGCGATGCGGCGGTCGCACTCTTTCGCGCCTGTGCGCGGGCAGGGGTTGCCCGGGTGATCCACTTTTCGGCGATCGGCGTCGATCGGGCGCAGCCTTCGGCGTTCTCGGCGACGAAACTGGCCGGGGACCAGGCGCTTATGACGCTTGATCTGGATTGGGTGGTCCTGCGCCCGTCCGTGGTGCTCGGCCGGCCGGTGTTTGGGGCCAGCGCATTGTTTCGGGGTCTCGCTTCGCTGGCAGTGCTGCCGTCCATGCCCGGCACCGGCCGGCTCCAGGTGGTACTACTCGACGATGTGGTCTCAACGGTCGTTTTCCTTCTCGATCCCGCCAGTCCATCTCGCGTCGTGCTGGAACTTGTCGGTCCCGAACAACTGAGCATGGACGAGGTCGTCGGCAGTTATCGCCGATGGCTCGGTTGGGCTCCGGCAGCCAGGTTTGTCTTGCCGGCGCCTGTTGCAAGGCTTCTCTACGGCCTAGGCGACCTTGCCGCGATGTTCGGCTGGCGTCCACCGATGCGCACCAACGCGGCCAGGGAGATCGCCCGAGGAGCGGTTGGAGATCCCTCGGACTGGACCGCCGCGACCGGCATACGCCCGCAAACCCTGGCGGGCTTCCTCGCGCTCAATCCGGCAACGGTGCAGGAGAAATGGTTTGCCCGGCTGTATTTCATCAAGCCGGCGATCTTCGTCGTCCTGCCCGTCTTCTGGATCATGACGGGAATTGTGTCGCTGACAACCGGCTACGGCAGCGGCGTCGATCTGATGCAAGGCACGGGGGCCGGCATCTTATCGGCACCGATCGTGATCGCCGGCGCTCTTGCCGACATCGCCATCGGCGTGCTCATAGCCTGGCGGCCGGCGGCGCGAAAAGGCCTCTATGGCGGCATCGCGCTCTCGCTTTTCTATCTGGTCGTCGGAAGCTTCCTGAGCCCCGATCTGTGGAACGACCCGCTTGGGCCGTTCCTCAAAGTGCTGCCGATCCTGGTGCTGCACTTTGTGGCCTTGGCAGTGCTGGAGGAGCGCTGATGCTCTATTTCCTGCTGAAATTTCTGCATGTCATCGGCGCATCTGTGCTGCTTGGCACCGGCGCCGGCATCGCTTTCTTCATGCTGCTCGCCCACAGGACCGGCAATGCCGCGACGGTTGCGGCGGTGGCCCGTATCGTCGTCGTCGCCGACTTCGTTTTCACAGCGACGGCCGTGGTCGCGCAACCTTTGACCGGAGGCGCGCTCGCCTGGCAGGCAGGCTACTCGCTGTCGGAGGGCTGGATCGTACTTTCGATCGCGCTCTATATCTTCACCGGAATGTTCTGGCTCCCGGTCGTCTGGATGCAAATGGAGATGCGCAAGCTGGCATCGCAAGCCGCCGCTGCAGGCGCGCCGTTGCCGCCGCGCTACCATCGGCTGTTCTGGTTGTGGTTCGCCTTCGGCTTCCCCGCCTTCGCTGCCGTGCTCGGGATTTTCTGGCTGATGATCGCGCGGCCAGCGATCGAGTGGTAGGTCGCAGGCAGGTCCCACTGCGATAATGCCCAGTCAAAGCACTGCGGAAAATTCCGGCCCCTGCACCGCGAATATCTGCCGGAGCGGACGTGCGTCTCGACCTGTAAGTCGCACCGGAGTCCGGTCTCGTATCATTTCCAACCGCGCGCTCACGCCCATCGGCACAGGACAAGATCCCGTCTTGAGGCTGGTTAGGCTTCGCTTACAAAAAGATGACGCCTGAGGGGAACACGGGAAGCACATGCAAGTTCGGTGCGCAGTG